>JAIMAE010000021.1 GCA_023512105.1 Bacillota bacterium
AGCCCGGTAAATCCCGAGTCGAGCGGATTGCCGAGCGAGGTGCCAATCCCCAGGATCTGGCGCAGGCGCGATTCCGTGGCGTCGGCCAACGGAGGGAGGTTAACGTTTAAGCGATGGGCATTTTCCAAAATCAGGCCCTTGAGTCCCCCCGAGAAGGTGATGCAGCCAATCCCGGGGCCTTGGGGCAGGCAGGCGTGGGCGAAGTACTCGGCCAGCTCAATCATCTCGTCCAGGGTATCGACCCGGATCAGCCCCCGGTCGCGGGTCACCGCGTCGAACGCCGCCACCGAGCCGGCCAGCGCTCCGGTGTGGGCCAGGGCCGCCCTCCGCCCGGCCTCCGAGCCCCCGATCTTGATCGCCACCACCGGCTTTCCGGCCTCCCGCGCCTTGTCCAAGGCCGTCAAGAAGGCGTCGCGGTCGGCAATCGTCTCGGAGAAGAGGAGGATGACCCGAATCGCTTGCTCCTCGGCAAAAAAGCCGAGGTAGTCCGCCGTCTTGAGCCCAATTTCGTTGCCGCTGGTGACCATGTAGGCAGCCGCCATCCCGCGGTCGTTCAGGGTGCGGTTTAAGGCCATCACCAGCCCCCCGCTTTGCCCGACGATGGCCACCGGACCGCTCTCCACCTCGCGCAGGCGAGTTTCGGTCAGCGTCACCAACCTGGCGGGGGCGGAGAGGTTGCCCAGGCAGTTGGGGCCGGAGACGGCAATCCCGGTGCGGGCGATCACCTCCTCCAGGCGACGCCGGCGCTCCTTGCCTTCGGGACTGCCCTCTTCCCCAAAGCCGCTGGCAAAGATGGTGGCGCTGCGGGCCCCCTGCGCAGCCGCCTGTTCCACCACCTGAATCGCCTGGTCGGCCGGCACCACCACCACCAGGTGGTCGGGCGGCTCGGGCAGCGCGCCCACCTCGGGGTAGCAGGGGACGCCCCACACCTCTTGGTGGCGCGGGTTGACCGGGTAGATGGGATGGGGATAGCCAAACCGGGTCAGGTTGGCCCAGACCTGGCGGGCCCAGCTGCCGCGGCGCTCCGACGCCCCGACGATGACCACGTTGCGGGGGTAAAGCAGCGCCCTGACCCCCCGCTGGTTCAAGTTGCTCACTCCCGAGCCCCCCGCTCGCTCGGCATCGCCTCGACCCCGGGTCGGTACTCCTTGTTGAGGAACTTCCCAATCCCCTGTTCGATCCAGGCGCCCTTCTGCCGATAGGTCAGCTGGTCTCCCTTGGCGCTCAGCCAGTGGTACGCCGCCTCGAAGTCGAGCCCCCGCAGGTCAACCTGCTTGAAGACCTCCTTGCAGGCCCGAAGCGCCAGTTTGTCTTTGGCCTGCAACTTGCGGGCCACCTCCAGCGCCTTGTCCATCAGCTCGGCCCGGGGCACGGCCATGGTCACCAGGCCGATCTCCGCCGCCCGGCGGCCGTCGAACTGGTCGCCGGTGAGCACGTAGTAGAGCGCCTGGCGGGGGAGCATCAGCTCCGCCACCACCCGGGAGACCAAGCCTCCCGGGATGTTGCCGAAGTTGATCTCGGACAGTCCGAAGATCGCCTCTTCGGCCGCGATCGCGATGTCGCAGGAGGCCACCGCGGTAAACGCCCCGCCAAAACACCAGCCGTTGACCACGGCGATGGTGGGCTTGGGAAAGTGGTAGAGGATCTGATGCCGCCAGGCGTGGGAGACGTAGCGAATCGCCTCCCGCTCCTTGGGGCTGTCTTTCAGCTCGTAGAAGTACTCCTTGAGGTCCTGCCCGGCCGAGAACGACTCGCCGCGTCCGGTCAGCAGCAAGACCTCGGTCTCGTCGTCGGCGGCAAGCTTGGTCAACGCGTCGTACATCTCCCGGTGCAGGGTGGGAGACATCGCGTTGCGCTTCTCCGGACGATTGAAGGCCACGGTGGTGATGCCGGCTTGGCGTTCGACGGCGATGGTCTGATAGTTCAATTCCATGGACGCTCCCTCCAAATTGGCGTTTTCCCGTCCCTGTCCTGAAGACCCCACCTACAGCGCACCCCGGCCAGGTGTTAACGTTTGGGCGACGGGGCGAAAGGTTCGGGCCTCGTGGAGGGCGATAATCCCCACGCAGACAAACCCGACGGCGATCACCACTTCCATCAGGAGGATGGAGCCGACAAAGCTCCCGTGGGACAGGGCGACCAAAAAGCCGATGATGGTGGGGGTAAACCCGCCGATGATGGTCCCCAGTCCCCCCATGATTCCGGCCGCCCGGCCAAGGGCTTGGGGACTTCCCAACCGGTGCAAAATCGCCTGGCCCAGTTCAAAGAAGCCGCCGGCGCCAAACCCGACCCCAATCGCCAACATCGCCGCCGCCAAGGAGGCGTTGGCGGTGCCAGCCACCACCGCCAGCGCGCCGCCACAGATCAGGTACTCGACCAGGCAGATGAGGGCGGGGCGCAGGAGCTTGTCGGCCACGATCCCGCTTGCCGCTACCGCCCCCATCGCCACCAGCCAGGTCACGGAGGTCCAAACCGCCATCTGGGCCGGAGCAAAGTGGCGAGCGTGCTCTAAGTAGGTGGGAAGCCAGATCCCAAGCCCGTAGAACACCATCCCACTGACCACGATGTTGACCACGTCCAGCCAGTAGAGGGGGCTTGCCACCAGGCGCCGGAATTCGGCGGTGGCCTCGCCCCCCCTCACCGGTGCGGCACTGCGGCCGCTTTGCAGATAGTGCCGCTCGGCTTGGTTGGCGGCCGGGTGCTGCTCCGGCAGGTCGCGGGTCAGCCAGGTGAACATGGGCAGGCAGATCAAGAGCGATAGCGCGGCCTGCACGAAGAAGGCCCACCGCCACCCACCGGAGGCCAAAATCGCCACCACCAGCGGCACCCCGATGGCCGGTCCCAGGTTGGGGCCAATCGCAAACGCGGCGATCGCCTTGGCCTTCTCCTCGCGGTGAAACCAGTTGCCGACGAACCGGTTGGACACCGCCCACAGCACCGACTCGCCGATGCCGAGAATAATCCGGGAGGTCAGCAGCATGCCGTAAGAGACGCTGAGACCCCCCAGGAGCATCATCAGGGTCCAGATCGACACCCCGATCATCGCCGTCTGGCGGGGACCAATTCGGTCGACCACAAATCCCCAGCAAAACGCGCACACCCCGTAGGCAAACGTAAACGCGGTGGCCAAGAGGCCAATTTCCACCGGCCTTCCCACCATGCCCATGGCCTGAAGAAACGGGTGATTGGTGACGATGACCGAGATGGAAAGCTTATCGATATTTCCGATAATCCAGAACAAAAGAAGGCTGGGCGCGATGTACAGCCAGCGCGCATTGGACCGACTCAGGGGGCCCACCTCCTCACCAAGCGACACTTAAGCCGAAAGTCGTGCTTGACGATATTATGGGATGGCCGGGGACACGAACCAATAGCTCAAGCCTGGCTACCCGAAATATAGGATCTTTTCTCAGCACTCCCGCGGTTTGGTAAGATCCAGATCATGAGGCTCCTAGTGACCGTCGATTGCCGTCCGACAAGGGGGAGACCACCATGGTTAAGACGCGTGAGGAAGACAAGATCCATGGCTCGCGGGGAGTCATCGCCCAGCAGATTCTCGAATACATCCTCTCCCAGCAGCCGCACCTGCGGGAAGGCGATGCACTTCCCAGCCAAGCCCAGCTGTGCCGGCAACTCCACGTCAGTCCGGGACTGTTGCGCGAGGCGCTCTCCATTTTGGAGACTCGCGGGGTCATCGCCATCTCCCCAGGCCGCGGAGGCGGGATCCGGGTGCGCCAGCCGTCCTTGGCGGTGATGGCCCGAGACCTGGCCCTGCTCCTCCGCTGGAACGGCAGCACGCTTCGGGAAATGGTCCAGGCGCGACTCGCGATCGAGGCGGCCTGCCTGCGGATCATGGCCCAAGAGCTCCGGCCCAGCACCCTCACCACCCTGGAAGAGGCCTGCGGCGACGACTTCCACCACGAGCTGGTCGCCTCGGTCCACAACACCGTGCTCCTGCACATGTTCGAATCCTTGCGGCAGGCGCTCAACGACATGCTGGGCAAGCGACGATGCATGAACCGAGCCGAACGCCAAGACCGCATCTTGGCCCACCGGATGATCTGCCTTGCCCTCTCGGAAGGCCGCCTAGAGCTGGCCGAGCGCCGGCTGCGCACCCACCTGGAGGCCTATCTGCAGTACCTGCAGAAGGAGCCGATGCCGGAAGAACTCACCGAAGTCTAGCGCTCCCACTCGTAGTTGCCCAAGCCGGGGCGAAACTCTCCCCGTTTGAACTGCTCGACCCCGTTCTTCCAGGTGTCGCCGCTTAGGTAGTTGAGTTCGTTGCTCTTGGCGGTGAGCCAGGCGCCGGCCACCTCGTAGTCCATGGCCAGGTTGTAGCGATAAGCCTCCTTGGCGGAGCGCAAAACCACCGGATTCTTTTTGGCCAGCTCGCCGGCCAAGGTTTTGACCTCCTCCATCAGCCTCGCCTTGGGAACGGCGTAGGTAACAAATTTCATCTCCGCCGCCTTCTTACCGTCAAAGGTGCGGCCGGTCAGGATGTAGAACAGGGCGTCCTTGGGATGGAGATGGTCGGTCACCGCCCGCGTCACGTGTCCTCCCGGAAGCTTGCCAAAGTTGACCTCCGACAGCCCGAAGACCGCCTCTTCGGCCGCGACCGCGATGTCGCAGGAGGCCACGATGGTAAAGGCCCCGCCGAAGCACCAGCCGTTGACGGCGGCAATCGTCGGCTTGGGAAAAAGGCGCAGCCGATTGGCCCGCCACTCCGCCTCCCGCCTAGCCCGGGCCCGGTCCGCCGGTTTGTCCTGCAGGTCGTAGAAGTATTCTTTGAGGTCTTGACCGGCGCAGAAACTGTCTCCGGCCCCGGTAATCACCAACACCCGCACCGCCTCGTCGTACTCCAGCTCGTCCAGTACCGAGGACATCTCATGATGCATGGTCGGGTTCATGGCGTTTTTCTTCTCTGGACGGTTTAGGGTAATCGTGGCGATGTTGTCTTCGATCGCCACCTGGATCGTGCGATAGCTCACCTCAGACCCCTCCTGTTCTGCAACGCTCAGCCCGAATGGTAGAGATCTGCCGTACTTGCCGTCAACATCCTGAACAGTCGACTCGAAAACTTCTGATGGTTTGCGATTCATCTTGTCAATCCGCCCATCACACGTTCAGCTCAATGTCTCTTCGATGGATCAGTGACCAAAAGCCGAGCGCGATGGCGGTCATGACCGCCGTCCAGATCACCCCGAAGGCAGCCACCTGGCCGAGCTGTCCGTTGTTCCAGAGGTCAAACAGCTCCACCGCCACCACCTCGTTGCCGGGGCTGACCAAGAAGACCGACAAGGTGAGTTCTCGAGCCACCAGAAGCAGGATGAACAGCCACCCCGCCCAGAAGGCGGAGCGGGTGAGCGGGGCGACCACGCCGCGAAAGCCGGCCCAAGGCGAGGCCCCGGCGATCTGGGCGGCCTCCTCCAGCTCCGGGCTTAGGTGCATCACCGCCGGCTGCAGATATCGCATCCCGTAGGGCATGAACAAGGTCAGGTAGCCAATCAGCAGGATGAGGAGCGACCCGTAGATTGGCACCGGCAGGTTCAAATAAAACTCCAAGACCCCCACCCCCAGCACGATCGCCGGGAAGGCCAGCGGCGCGGAGGCGACGTAGTCCACCAGCCGACGGGCGGGCAGGCGCGAGCGCTCGCCAAGCCAGGCCGCCACCCAAGTCAGCAGCATGATCGCCGTGCTGGCCAAAATCGCCAACACCAGGGTGTGGAAGGCGGCGCTGGTAAAGTTGGGATATTGCAGGGCAGAGCGGAAGTTCTCCCAGGTCAGATCGCCCAAGGCCCGCGGGCTCGGCAATTGGTAGGAGCGCAGGACGGCCGTCCAGATCAGCCAGCCCAAGGGCACCACCAATTTGACCGCGAAATCCAGGCCCACAAACAGCCCGGCCAGCCAGCGCCAGGGCCCGAGTCGCAGGCGCTGGTGGCGGAATCCCTTGCCGCTCACCATGTGAAAGCGGTGCGCCGTCCCCAGCACCCGAAAATAGAGGGCAAAACAGATGGCCGCAGCGATTAACAGGTAGACCGACATCGCGCTGGCCTGCCCGTAGTCGGGCGGCGCGAACTCGGTCATGATCACGTACACCTGGGAGGCCAACACCGAGACGTTTCCAGGAAGCCCAACCAGGGCCGGCACCTCGAAGGCTTGGAAGGACCGCACAAAGACCAGCAGCGCCACCGACAAGATGGCAGGCAACAGGATGGGAAGCGCCACCCCGCGCACCGTCTGCCCCGGAGTCGCCCCCGCCATCCAAGAGGCCTCTTCCAAGCGGGGGTCAAAGTTGCGCAGCACGCTGGATAGCAGCAAGAAGACTAGCGGCGACCACAAGAACCCTTCGACCAACACCATGCCCGGCAGGGAATCCAGATGGAACCAGCGTCCGTTGTGCGAGCCGAACCAGGGCCCGATCCATTGGTTGAAAGGCCCGTTGTTGCCCAACACCAAGATCCAGGCCATGGTGTAGAGCACGTAGGGCACGGCCAGCGACATCACGGCGGTAGCGGTTAACAGCCCGCGTCCGGGGGCATCGGTCCGTTCCACCAGCCAGGCCTCGACCATCCCCAAAGCCAACGCCAAGGCACTGCTGCCGACCGAAAACCCCAAGGTGTTTCCCAAAAGAGACCCCATCTGCCCATGGCCCCACACCGACGCAAAGTAGTGCCAGGTGAAGCGACCCAGCGCTCCGGTTTGGGTGGTGCCGTGAAGGCTGGTCACAATCAGCGTCCCTAAAGGTGGGAGCACCAGCCAGGCCAGCACCACCAGCAAAAACGCACTTGCCAGCCCGCGGCCGTCCTTCCATTCCCGCAACCGCCCGACCTGGCCGCTCCTCACCCTAAAACCCCCTTAAGACCTTCCCAACCCGCTGCAGGCTCCTCGCTCGAGGCGGAATCCGGCATGACCCAGACCTCTTGCGCAGGCACGTACCCGCCAATGATGCCGGCGGCGGGGAGTCGTTCGCGGGTCTCCCACAGCCAAATCGGCCCATTGGCCAACTGAATTTGATAGCGGTGCACATGGCCGAGAAAATTGTGGACCAACACCTTGGCCTCGATGGTGTTGCCCTCCGCCTCAAGACCCTCCGACAGCCGAAGGATCGCCTCCGGCCGTACCGCCATCACGCAGCGTTCCCCCCGCTGGCCTGATGAGGCCAGGACTCCTCGCCACATCCCTAGCGCGGTCTGGAGACGCGCGGTGTGGCCAGCCGGGGCCGCGTCCAGCAGCGTGCCCTCCAGAAAGTTGGGGCACCCGAGGAACTGGGCCACCGCCGGACTAGCAGGGCGAAAATAGATGGTCTCGGGATCTCCCACCTGCAGCAGGCGTCCGCCCATCATGATCCCCACCCGGTCGGAAAGGGCCAGGGCCTCGTGTTGGTCGTGGGTCACGTACAGGGTCGTCACCCCCACCTCTCGCTGCAGGCGCTTGAGCTCGAAGCGAAGCTGCTCGCGGAGCCGTTGGTCGAGGTTGCTCAACGGTTCGTCCAGCAACAAGAGGCTGGGTTCTGAGACCAGCGCCCGGGCCAAGGCGAGGCGTTGCTGCTGGCCACCTGACAACAGGGTCGAGGGGTGGTGGGTCCACTCCTGCAAATCGACCGTCGCCAAGGCCTCTTCCACCTTGCGGCGGATCGCGTCGAAAGACATCCGCGGCCGCTTGAGGCGTAAGGGGTAGGCCACGTTGTCGAACACCGACAGGTGGGGCCAGATTGCGTAGGACTGGAACACCATCCCGATGCCCCGCCGGTGGGGAGGGACGTCCAGCCAAGGACGGTCCCGAAACACCCATCGACCGCCCACCGCAATCTCCCCCTGGTCAGGGGTTTCCAGGCCCGCCACGCAGCGCAGGGTCGTCGTCTTGCCACAGCCGCTCGGTCCGAGCAGGGTAAAGAAGGTGCCCTTCTCCACCGTCAACTCCAGGTCGCGAATCACCTCCACGACCTGATGGCGGCGGAAAAAGCGCTTGGTCAACCGTTGAATGGCCAGCATGGTCTCGGCCATTGCCTCGCCCCCCATGCCTCACACCGTTCGCCCGGCGAGGTCGCTCGGCTACGGATGCAAGAACAACTGGTTAAAGACGTTGGTCCACTGCTTGACGTCGCGTGCGCTCTCGGCCGGGCTGATGAAGTTCGCCTTGAAGTGCCCGGTGTTGGCCTCCAGCGAAGGGTCCTGGGCGGGAACCGCCGGGTTGGCGGGAAGATATCCGGCGTCGCGCAATACCGTCTGCCCTGCCTTGCCTTCCATGAAGTCAATAAACAACATGGCGGCGTACGGATCCGGAGCGTGCTTCATCACCGAGATGACGTTTTCGAAAGCGGGGACCGGTTGCAGAGGAACCCAGGACACCGGAGCCCCCTGGGCCGCGCTGATCACGGCGTGGTTGTCAAAAATCTCCAGGGCAATCGGGTACTGCCCGGCGATGACCTGGTTTAGGACCTCGCGGGCGCTGGCCGAGACGTTGTGAATCTGCTGCTTGCTTAACTGCTGCAGATACGCCATGCCTTGCTTTTGCCCCATGGTGAGCAGGATGTTGCCCACAAACGAGGCGCCGCCGCCCGCCCCCTCGCTGACGCTCCAGGCCATCTTCCCTTTCCATCGGGGGTCCAGCAGGTCTTGGTAAGTCTTGGGCACCTCGCTCTTGGGGACCAGATGGGTGTTGTAGCCCAAGGCCATGAAGTACAAATTGGTGGCCGCCCATTGATGTTGCGGGTCGACCAGTTCCTTCGGATAGTTGGCCAGGCTGGGTGAATAGAAGGGGACCGTATCTCCGGCCTGGTCCAACACGATGGGCGCCAACGACCCGTCTACCACGTCGACGTTGTATTGATGGGCGCGGTAGGCGGTCTCCACCTTTTGGATCTCGTCCCCCGAGTTTCCGCGATAGTATTGCACCTTGATGAAGGGGTACTGTTTTTCAAAGGCCTTCACCATCGGCTCCACCGCCTGGTTGACGATGAGCGCGGTATACCAGACCAACTTCCCTTCCTTCTTGGCGCCTGCAATCAGCTCCTGCTCCCGATTGGGCCCCTTAAGTTGCGCGATTTGGGCCACCGACAAAGCAGAGGAGGCCTGCCCCCCGGAGGCCGGCGCCGCCTGCCCACATGCGGCAGCACCTCCCGCCGCCAACAGGACTGCTAGCGCCGTCCAGGCCTGTTTTTTCAGTGCCAATTCACGTCCCACCTTTTGCCATATAACCACGGGACTCCGCATCCAACGAACAAACCAAAACCGATTGCCTCGATGCAATATTCTCACATAATCCTAGCCACCACTCCTTGCTCGGTCAATGAAATGGGTTCGCGGCAAGAAAAGATCTGAGGATTGGCAGGACGCTTTCCCGGCTCTGGCCTGTTTGCCCCGCCGGCTCCAGTTGACGGTAGCCTACAAGCCCGGGTATCCATCCTGTGAGTGGGTGAACACGACGCTGAGCTCCCTGGGGAACTCAACGGCCCTGAAAGCGAGGAGGACGGCGTTCCCGGAAGGCGGAGGTGCCCTCTTTCCAGTCCTGGGTGTTGCGAAGGAGGCGCTGCAAAGCTTGCTCCATCGCGATCCCGTAGGCCAGCGGGAGGTCCAAAGCCATGCGGATGGCCGCCTTGGCGTTTTGGACCGCCAACGGCGCGTTGGCGGCAATGCGCCGGGCGAGCCGGCCCACCTCGTCGCTCAGCTCGTCTCGGGATACCACCCGGTTGACCAACCCCCAGGCGCAGGCGGTATCTGCAGCAATCCGGTCCCCCGTCAGTACCAACTCCATCGCCCGGCCGATGCCAATCAGGCGCGGCAGGCGTTGGGTGCCTCCTCCGCCCGGCAACATGCCCAACTGGACCTCTGGCAGGCCAAAGGCAGCGTCCTCCGCCGCAATCCGGATGTCGCAGGCCATGGCCAACAGCAGTCCCCGTCCTAACACGTAGCCGTGAAGCGCCGCCAACGTCGGCTATTGCAACTGCCACACCGCATCGAGAAAATCGGCCTCCTGGGGTTCCTTCTCAGGGTCGGAAACAGCGTGCTCCGTCAAATCCTGACCTACGCAAAAGGCCCTACCCTCCCCGGAGAACACCACCACCCGAACGTCTTCACGCCGGTTGGCTTCGGCGGCCAACTCGGCAATCCGCTCCCGCATCGCCCGATTTAGCGCATTCAGTTTGTCCGGGCGATCCAGGGTCATCCAGGCCACGCCATCCGAATCCACGGTCCAGCGAACCAAGTCGTCGGCTCCCATACCACCCCTCCCGTACCTGAGGCCATCACGCACCGTAAAGCATCACCAGGGCATCGAGCGCGAGCCCACCTTCTCCTTGCGGGAACACCACAAATGGGTTGATGTCTACCGAATGGACGCCGTCCCGGTAACGTAGGGCAAAGGCCTCCAGTGCCTTAAGCGCCGAAAAGATGGCCTCCTGGTCGTACCCAGGGCCGCGGCGATAGCCGCGGAGGATCGCCCCCACCTTGGTCTCCTCGAGAAGACGGGCGAGTCTGCGCGGCGTGACCGGCAGCGGAGAAAGGGCGTAGTCGCGGTACAATTCAAGCTCCACCCCCCCGCGACCCAACAAGACCACGGGACCGACTTCCGGATCCAGCCGCAGGCCCAAAGCCAGCTCCAACCCCCCCTGCACCAACGGGGAGACCAGCACCCCCTTCCAATCCGCCCCCAACTGGGTCAAGCGGTCCCTGAGGGCCAAAAAGCCCTGGGCTACGGATGGGGCGCCGACCACATTCAGCAGGACCAGACCATGATCCGACTTGTGAAGCAGGCCGGGCGATACCGCCTTTAGCACCACCGGAAAGCCAAGCTCCTCCGCCCTGGCCACCGCCTCTTGGGGATCATGGACCAGATATTCCGTCGGACAAGGCAGCCCACAGGCGCGAAGTCGCGCCTTGGATTCCACCTCGTCCAACGCTTGGGGCCTAAGTCCCGACCTCAGCCGTGGTGTGTAGGCCAGAGGAAGAGCGTCCCTCCCTTCGCTCCGCCAGGCGGCCACTTGGCCCAATCGGTACACGGTGCGCAACGCCCGATCCACTTCCTGTAGCACCGGCAGATGTGGGCAGCTGCGTCGAAATTGTCGCCCGTATTCACTGACTCCGGTGGACACCATGCTAAACGCCGCCACAGGTTTTCCGTCTGGCTGCCCGGCCAACTCCTCCAAACCCCGAAGGTACGCCTCCGAGCGACTCACATGGGGCCGCACGGGCAGTTGCTCCTGCACCATCACCGCATCCACGTTGGGATCCTGCCGAAGGATGTCGACGCAACGAAAGTAAAGGTCGGAGTTGGACAGCCCGCTCCATCCGGTATCCAGGGGATTTTCGACCGCAGTAGTCGGGGGCAAGACGGCGCGCAAGTTCTCCACGGTGCTCGGATCCAGCGGCGCAAAGCCAATGTGGTGTCGGTGGGCGCTCTCTAGCAACAGCTCTCGCAAGCCGCCGGAATAGGTGACAGCGGCGATCCGAGGACCTCGCGGAGGCTTGCTGTGGGCTAGGTAATCAGCCGCTTCCACCGCTTCGTCGAGATTGTCTACCCGGAGCACGCCGTACTCGCGAGCCACGGCATCGAACGCCTCCAAGGAACCGGCCAGCGCCCCGGTATGCGACCCGGCTGCACGTCGACTGGCTTCGCTCCCTCCGATTTTGAGCACCACCAACTCTTTCCCTGCCCGCTTCAGAGTCAAACACGCAGAAAAGAACCGTTCCGCGTCATGGAGGGTCTCCAAAAACGCCACCACCACGCGAACGGATTCATCTTCGGCGAGGAATTCCAGGTAGTCTGCGGAGGTCAAGCCGAGTTCGTTGCCCGTGCTAAGCGCGTAGCTGACGGCCACTCCGCGGTTGTGCAACGCCCCGTTGACAAACAGCACCACCCCGCCGCTTTGACCGAGGATGGCCACCGGTCCCACCTCGAGGGACTCTATCCGCGTGTCGGTCAGCGTCACCAGCTTCGAGGGTGCGCTCAGGTTCCCAAGGCAGTTCGGCCCAGACAGGGCCACGCCGCTTTGCTCCAGAAAGGCTTTCAGGCGGCAAGCCAATGCCTGGCCTTCCTCGTCGCCGCCTTCCCCAAACCCCCCGGCGTAGACGGTGGCGCTGCGCAGGCCTACATGGGCGGCCTCTTCCAAGATGGCAAGGGTGACCTCGGCCGGAACCAACAGCACGGCGTGGTCAGGTGGCTCGGGCAACGCCTTGACCGAGGGATAACAAGGCTGGTCCCAAATCGTCTGATAGCGCGGATTGACCAAGTAGACGGGATGCGGAAATTCAAAACGGCGCAGGTTTCGGTAGATTCGCTCCGCCCAACCGCCGGGGCGAGGCGTCGCTCCGATGATTACCACGTTGCGTGGCCGAAGCAGGCGGCGAACCGCCTCAACACCCATGGTCTCCATCCCTCCAGCTAGTCCCTCCAACTTCGACGCGACACCCGACACCCCGACGTCCGGTCGACCAGCCAACCCCGCACTCTCTAAGCTCGTTCCAACCATCGCCCCATTGCAAACGAGATGGCGTTTTCATTCTAAGGTATTTGCCGACAAGATTGACATTTCTTGTTCTCATCAGGTTATGAGCGAAAGCTATCGCAAGGCGGAAAGCTCTTCAAGGCCACCACGGCCAGGCGGGTTTCGCCGGGTCAGTCCACACTTCGGGACAACTATCTCAACCTTAGAGGTCGGCACAACGTGGTCGGGGTGAGCCTATCCTCAGCCAGCAGCAGCGCAGCGGCAACACCTCTAGGGGTTCAATGTTGCAATCGACCTGCTTTCCGGCCTCGGACCGGTAGAGCTACTTTAACAAAGTTCAGTTCAGTAGGTACAGCGTGACGCTCCCTGCGTGAAAAATAGGTGAATGATGCTTTAAGGCAGCTGAGACGTCGTGGATGACGCCGTAACCCACCTTCCCCGTTGTTGAGAAGCCGGAATCGATGAGGACGTAAAGGGGTGTTTTCCCTTGGATGGATGCCCACTGGTTGAGGTCATACACGGCTGCCCTCCGGGCCACATGGGGAATAACGAAGTTCTGCGCGATCACCGGCGCGGTGGGCGGGATTTTGGATATGGCTGCCGCCAGCGTGTCCACATCGCTGGGAAAGCTGCGCCATGTGGTGGCGTGAAGGTGGTAGGCCAATACGACCAGAAACGCAGCACTCGGAATCCATGCCTTCTTAGAAAAGCTATTGGATGCACTCGGCCAAGCGCAGAGGGAGACAAACAGAAACGGAACCGCAAACAAGGAGTATTGGTCGAATGGGGAGGTTTGAGCAGGAAAACGGCTCAGTAAGTTGGTCTCCAATATCAAGATCCCGGGTATGAGCCACAAGAAGCGTTGCCACAGCGTCCGCCTCGGAACCACGAAAAGAAAAATGGGTCCTACGATCCACACGAGATATTCCCAACTGCGCACATTGAAGCCCCAACGAAGAAAATCCCAGGGGTGGGTCGCGAGATAGCGCAGTCCCTCCAGCGGCGTGGCCCCCCATTGCCCGTAGTACGCTTGCCATTGGCTCATGGGATGATGCACGAGCCACGGAATGAACCAGGAGGTGGCAAGGACGAGCCAGGCCACTCCTGCCACGGCAGTTATCAACCCAGGAATCCACTGTTTTCGACCAATCAGAACCAGACCTACGCCCGCCACCGCAATGGCGACCATGTCCTTGATCAAAAGCGCACCGACGATAGCCACCGTATACCGCACCCACGCACGCGTCTCCGCGTAATAAATCGCAGCGAACAGCAGAGGAACCGCCAACACGTCGGGATGAAAATCAAATAAGTTGGAAGCCACCACCACCGGATAACAGAGGTAGGCCAGCCCGATCAACTGACGCCGTCGTTGATCTATCCCAAAATGCCGACCAAGCTTTTGAATCCACCAGTAGCCTAAGCCCAGAGCGAAAGATTGGAGAACCAGGAGAAAGCCCACCCCAAACCACACGAAAAATGGTGAAAGCAAAATCAGCACGAAGGAGGCCGAATCGGCCAGGACAGGATACCCGGACATGGTCGCCATGGCGCCCAGACCTTGGTGGTACAACGCCCACATTGCTTGCTCGTAGTACCCAAGGTCCCACCCGGTGGCTAGCCAAAGCTGGTACCTGAGTACCGATAGGACGGTGAACAATGCCGTGTACCCCAACACCCATCCCCACTGCGACAGCTGATCGGGCACCAGCAGCGAGCCTAGCTCCGGAACTGCTTCCGGTGAGGCTTCCCTTGCACGTGTAGCCATACGACCTCCCGAATTTGGAAAGAAATTCGATCCATCCCGGACATTACCCACTTAATTCGCCGCCGTCCACCCGAACTCCTTTACCGAAAGCACTTCCCACAAAGTGGGAATCTGCGGACTGCCCAAGGAGGCAGACGTTGCAGAGAGCAAACGAGTTGTGGCCAACAGCAACGTATGTTGAGCGCAATCTAAGGAGGGATTCGATGACCCGGTTCAAACGCTGGGCGCTGGCGTGGCTCTCGGCTTTCTCGCTGGTGTTAACCCTGTTCTTAGGTGCGGGGCCGGCCTTTGCCCAAGGGATGTCCCCGGCGGATCAGGGAGGATCGCTGGGACTTAACTTTGGCTCGACTACCGCCACCGTCACCCGGGTGTACGGTGACACCCGCATGAGCACTGCGATGGCGATCGCGGAGCTGGAATTCCCCAACGGGGTGCCCTCGCAAACGGCCATTTTGACGGCAGGAAACAACCGCAACCTGGTCGACGCGCTGCTGGCCGCCCCGCTGGCGAAAGCTTTGGACGTGCCTATCTTGCTCACCCCCGACGGGCAAACGCCGGGCAATGACTTGCCCAACTACCTCCAGACCCTGAACGTCAACAAGGTCATCTTGGTGGGAACCGACAACAATTCGACTTTGTCCAGCCAGTTGCCGAGCGGGGTCACGGTGGCCGCCGGCTATGGGGACAGCAACCCATACGACACCGCGGCGGCGGTGGCGGGTGCGTTGCAGTCTGCAACCGGGCAGTCTAGTTTCTCCACCCTCTTCCTGGCCTCCGGCAACCCTGGTAACTGGATCGACGCGCTGTCCGCCAGTCCCGCCGCCGCCAAGGACCAGGCCCCGATCATCCTGGCTCCCAATCCTGAAGGAGGCAATACCTACCTACCGCAGTCGATCCTGCAGTACGTCTACACCGGTTCGCCCACGGTCTATCAGCTGGGAATCTTGGCCCACGCCGACGTGGTGAACATGCCGACCTCGGCCACCGCCATCCCGCTGTTTGGGCAGTCGCGGTTTGGAACTTCGCTCGCGATCAACGAGCAGTTCTTCCCGCATCCGACCACGGTGTTCATCGCCAACGGCGACAACGCCCACCTGGTCGACGCCCTGACTGCAGCACCGCTGGCGGCCAGCGAGAATGCCCCGATCCTCATCATCAACGGGGCCACGATCACCCCGTCGGGGCAGGAGTACCTACGGCAGGTGGAGGCCTCGGCGACCTCCTACGTGATCATCGGAGGCGGCGCGTCAATTCCCCAAACCGTCACCCAGGAGCTCGAACAGGAGCAACATGCCAAACGGGTGACGGAGTTCTTCTGGCAGAACACGGGCTGGTATTACAACGGGCCGGCTCCGGCACCCCTACCGATGCCGCAGCCCACCCCACCGCCACCTCCGCCGCCTACCAACTCCATGCCTCCGGTTCCACCGGTTTCCTCTCAACCGACACCGTTGCCTCCGGTGCCAACCCCGCAATCGGGAGGCGGCAACCCGTTCGGCTTTGGACCGGGCGGACCCGGAAACTTCCAGCAGTACCTGCTACAGTACTTCCGCTACTTCTTGCACCACCACAACTTTGGTGGCCACGGTGACCAAGGAGAGCAAGGGGATTAGCGAATAGGCCATTTTTAGGGAGGCCGAGGGCTTAAGCGACCCTCGGCCTCTCGCCACGCAGCGGGAAGCAGGCGGTATCCATCTCCCGCGCCGAAGGGTGACCGTTCTCGCGTTCGCCCCCCACGCCGGGATCGCCCGGCCGGTCACTGACTGCGGCCTCTTCACCGAGTGCGGCCCGAGCCAGAAGCTCCCCCTGCCACAGGAGCTAGGGACTCGGTGTACACTCGGGACCCGCGCTCTGCATCCGACGGGATGGCATAACCAGGGGGAGGCCGCCATGGCCCAGATTTCTGCCCCCCTCCGGGGTGGCGGCGGCGATCGGCGCTATCCTCGCCGAGCGGGCAGGCGAGGTCCCCACCCTTCTTCACGATGGCCCTCTCCGGAATGCGCCTGCGCCGAAGGATTTCTCCATTGTATTTCCTATTCTTGCTAGCACCGCTTGCCATCTTTCATAATATCCTCCGAGCCCTTCTGGGGATTGCGGCGTGGGGGCGCCTCGCCTGCAAGCTCGCGCCACCGCGATAAGACGTCAGTGGGCATGCAACCCGCGAGGTCGGCGGAACCTTTCGGCGTTATCCGTCGAGGTTCTGAACCACCTTGCGTGCAGGGGGTTCTTACACCCAGGGGCCCTTGGTGGGCGCGCCGGTGTCGCTCGAAAAGCAAACGTGGTATGCACGCACCAGGTGTGGGCGAACCTTCGCGAGAAGTTCGCCGACCACAGGGCCACCCCTGGGCAGCCGGGACCTTGATGGCATGTTCGCCTGGGCAGGGAGGCAACGGGCAGAGCGTCGTTTTGGCCAACTGGCCGTCCCACGGAAGTGGACCTAAGGCAGGGACGGGGGCATCGATGATACCGGTTGAGAGGGCCAGGGACTTCGTGCGCACGAGAGCCGTCGTGCCGACGGTGCCTAAGGACGCCGTAGTCCGGCGACGGCTGCAGCCCAAATTCGAACGGATCCCTGATCATCGGATTACCACCATCCTCGCCCCGGCAGGGTACGGCAAGACCACCGCGGTCGCCGCCTGGGTTCAGGAAGCCCAGGTTCCCACGGCATGGCTCTCCCTGAGCCGGGAGGAGAGCGACGTCCGGCGATTTTGGCGGTGTGTGGCCTTCAGCCTCTCTGGGGTGTTGCCACCTGAGACCGCTCTCGAGCTGGCGTCACAGCTAGACGCGCTGCCCGTGACCGAATCCCATCGCGGCGCCGAGGCGTTGCTAAACGAGCTCAACTACCACGGGGCCCCGATATATCTGGTGCTGGACGACTACCAGGAGATTGACGATCAGCTCGTCCACGACAGCCTGACGCGATTTGTGGAATACCTCCCCGCCCACGTCCACCTGATTGTCCTGAGCCGGACTACGCCGCCGTTGCCCTTGGCCCGCTGGACGGCGAAGGGATGGAAGTATGCCATAGATCGCCGGGATCTGGCCTTCAGCGAGTCGGAGACCGGAGAACTCTTCCAGCGGTGCTTCCAAATCGCGCTATCCCCCAGTGAGACCCGGGATTTATCCCGTCTTACCGAGGGGTGGGTGGTGGGGCTAAAGCTCTTGGGGCTGTCGTGGCGGCCCTTTGAGTTGGCCTCTCGTCTGCACACGGCAGCCCACTTCCCTCATCAGGCCATCGCCGACTATTTGATGGAAGAAGTCTGGAACAGCCTGCCCCCAGACGTCCAGGAGACGCTGCTCCGCCTGAGTATCGCCAAGCGCTTAGATCGGGAGCTCGCTCACCTCTTGGCGGAAACCGAGGAGGGTTGGGCGGTCTTGGCGCAAGCAGAACGACAAGGCCTGTTCATCAGCCCCGAAGGCCCCGAGGCGACCGGGTATCGCTTTCACGAGGTCTTCTCCCAATTCGTCCAAAGCAAGCTGAGACAGCGCGACAGAGAACTTTGGGCGCAGCTCCATCGGCGGGCCGCTCAGTACCTGGCCGGCCGTCACCGCCTCGGAGAAGCCATGGAACACTTGCAAGATGCCGGGGCCTACCCTGAACTGGCGTCCCTGATCGACCAAGGCGCGGCGGAGTTGATCAATCAGGGAGAGATCTTCAGCCTGCTGAACTGGGTGGACCAGCTGCCAGAGTCGGAACGGCGGCTCTCCCCGCGCACGTGGGCCCTGGTGGCGTTCGCGATGGCCATCGCCGGGGAGCCGGTTCGAGCCGAATCGATTCTGGACGACCTCGAACACCGGTATGGCGATGCCGAGCCGCTCTCCGACCGCGGTGCCGTCTACGGACATGTTTGCCGGGCCAAGGCCTTCCTTCTGGCCGGGCGAGGAGAGTTCTCGCGCTCTTTCCCCTACATCGAACGCTTTTTCCGTTACACGCCCGCGGCTGAGCTGCAAATCTGGCGCACCCTGCGCCACCACCGGGGCGAACTCTTCCTTGCCCGCACCGATTTCGGACTCAAAGGGAAAACGGAGGTGTCGTTCCCTGAAGCCAAGGCTTTTTTGGATCGGCTCCTGACTTTCGGGTCCAGCATCGTGGACAATCCGCTTTTCTCGGCCTATTTGCCGGGCTACATCTATCTGGCGCTGGCCGAATACCTGTACGAGACCGACCAGTTGCCCGAGGCAGAGACCTACCTCCACCAAGCCCAGACCATCGCCCATCACTACCCGGACCTCTCGTTGCAGGTGCCGATTTACACCAACGCGGCCCGCATGTTATCCGCTCGCGACATGGGGTTGGAAGCCTTTCAGAAAATTGACCAATGCATTCAACTGGTTGCGGCCAAGGGCGAATCTCATTGGATTCAGCCGTTAACTGCCTACCAGGTTCAGCTCTTGCTGCGGTCCGGTCGGGTCGAGGAAGCGCTCAACCACTCCCGGAGGCTTCGGGTCTTGCCCAACGATGTGGTCCGCAGCGACCACTACTACCAATACCTGGCCTTGGCCCGGGTCTTGATGCAATTGCAAGACTTTGCTCCGGCCACGCGCATCCTCGCGGACCTGAGGGCGTTGGCGGTAGCTGAAGCGCAACCCTACAGCTATCTGGAGACCACCCTGTTGTTGGCAGCCAGCGCCTGGGACCAAGGAGCGGAGGAGTTGGCCTACCAACATTTCCAGGAGGCCTTGGCGGCGGGACAGCCCTACGGTCTGATTCGCGTCTTTGTAGACGAGCCGTCCCTCCGGGGTCTCGCTGAAGGATATGCGAGCTGGAGGGAGCACCATGGGAGAAAGTCTGGGAGCGAGTCCACGGCCTACGTCGATTCCGTCCTCTGGCGGATGTGGAGGGCAAGTCACCATCTCGCGACTCCCGCCGGGGAAGGCCTTCAGGCGGCGCTGAGCGACCGGGAATGGGAGGTGGCCTTTGCCATCGCCCGTGGCTGGTCGAACAAAGAAATCGCCCAGCGACTGAACGTCAGCTACCGGACCGTCACCACCCACATCGAAAACATCTTCAGAAAGATGGATGTCCATTCCCGAACCGAGCTGATCGCTCAACTGCGGAAAATGGAACGGCCATCCTTCCCCCCGCAGGACCCAACGCAAAATACGTAATTCTTCCGATGGTTTGACCGAACCTCCACGCTTACAATGCCGCCTGGGACCGGCGGGGAGACGGCGTTGGGACCCACGGCAAACGGACCTCGCCTATTCTTCCGGGTCAACCCCGCGTACAGCACTCGCGGAGCGGTCGGCCACCGGCTGGCTGAAAACCTTTCGCACTAGGAGCGTGAGAAGCGGTGCAAGCCTCCGAACCTCGGCTTCAGGCAACCTCTTCGCCCTCGCTTTGGCGTCAGATGACGTGGTGGGTTTTGGTGTTGCCCGCCGCCATGGTGGTGGCCCTGGCCACCCGCTCGCTCTACCTCTTGAACTACACCCACGTCATGTCAGGGGCGCTGTGGACGGGAGCGGACCTCTTTCTCGGCTTCATCCTGGGGCCGGTGATGCGCCGTCTTGAGCCCCCGCAGCGCAAGGCGGTGGTGACTTACCTCGTCCCCCGCACCTTGCTGTATCTCCCGGTCACCGCGGTGACCACCAGCACCGCCGGTTGGTATCTGGTGAACTGGTTGGGGTATCTGGCGGCCGCCAACCCGTTGCGGCCGTGGGTGGGCGGAGCACTGCTGATCACGGCCATCCTGACTCTGCAAGGGTTTGGGGTCTTGCTGCCCAATAACCTTCGCATCTACCGAGAATTGCAGCGGCCCAACCCCGACGGCGACCAGATCTGGCGCTGGAACCGCACCAACTTGCGCTTGGCCGGGGTACAGGGCGCGCTCCAAGTGGGGATCATCCTGATCATGGCCCATTTGGCGGTGGGATAATCCGTTGGCCGGATCGGTCAGGAAAACCCCAAGGGGCAGGCGGGGCATTGGCTGGAAACGGACTGACAGCGACGCTCCCCCAATCACGACTGGCCCGAGGGTGTAGATCGTCACGGTAGATCGCCAGGCTGACGGCGGTGGTATGGGCGGCGTTGACCTCGTGCGGTCAATTCCCCAAGGGCCCCGTGGGTTGAGGGGTATGGATTGACGGCCGCGGCGAAGAGGCTTGCCGCCCGTCACGGACGATTCGCTTGGGAACAAAGCAGAACCATAACAGGGTTCGGTCCGGAGACTTTCTGCCGGGCATCCTCCCTTGGGCGAAAGACCGGATCGGATGAGAATGGGAGGTTGGTCATGAAGCATTGGAATCGCTGGGCTGCTCCGGTGGCCATGGCCCTGGCGTTGACCGGGTCGGCCCCGGCCTGGGCCCAGGGGACCGGCGGCCAGGTGATCTACGTGAGCGCCGGAGGAAGCGACCAAAGTGGCACCGGCAGCAAAGCGGCCCCCTTCGCCTCGATTGGGAAAGCGGTGGCGGTGGCCCAGAGCGGCGATACCATCATCGTGGAGCCCGGCACCTATGCAGGGATGGTGACGGTGACCAAATCGATTACCCTCGAGTCTGACCCGTCGATCCCAGATGCGGTCAGCTCCACCATCCTGGATGCCGCCGGCTCAGCCAACGGCATCCTGCTGCAGGGAGGCGGCGCCTCCGGAAGTACGATTCGCGGTCTTACCGTGGAACACGCCCAACAGGCCGGAATCTTGGCGGTCGGTCCCATGACGGGCCTTGAGATCTCCGGCAACGTGGTGGCCAACAACGACCAAGGCTTTGTCGCCAACGATGCCAAGGCTCCCTTCGACGGCCATTGCAGCGCGATGCCAGGGGGAGATTGCGAGGCCCTGCACCTGATGGGGGTATCGGACTCCCGCATTGTGGACAACGTGGTGCGCGACAACCTCGACGGCGGCATCTACTTGACCGACGAGACCGGACCGGCGGCCCGAAACGTCGTCTTGGGCAACGACGTGGAGGACAATCAGGTGGACTGCGGGATCACGCTGGCCTCGCACAACCCCAAGGGCAGTGCCGACCCGAGTGCGGCCGGGGTGTATGATAACGTGGTGGCCGGCAACCGGTCGCAAGGAAATGGCGCGGCAGGGGTGGTGTTGGCGACCCCGCTTCCCGGGGGAGCCGTGTACGGCAATACCGTCACCGGCAACACCTTCGCGAACAACTCACAAGGCGGCGTGGTGTTTCACACCCACAGCCCCGGCGCCATGGTGGCCGACAACGCGGTAATAGGCAATACCATCACCGGCAATGGGGCCGATCCGGATCCCGGGGTGAGCAAACCGGTCGGGATTAGCATCGCCGGCATGGGATCGCCCATCACCGGCCTGTTGGTCTCCGGCAACCGCCTGGACCAGGAATATTATGGGATCTGGGTCGAGAACGCCCCCGACGCCCAGATCCACGGCAACACATTCTCCAATGCGGTGGCACTTCCCTACACCTCCGCCATCCCCATCCCGCCGGCAACCTCTCCCGATCGCTCAGGGCCCACGGTGGTCTGGCAGTTGACGCACCACCCCGTGGGTTACTGGGGACCAAACCTCATCCCGCTGCAGCAAGCGGCGGACCTGTTGCTGCAGACTCCTGGACTGCCGAGTCTGTGGGATCTTACCCACCACCCGGTGGGCTATTTTGGCGCGTCGCTGATCGCCGCCCAGAGGGCCGCCGTCCTGCTGTGGGAGGCAGGGATTCACTCCTTTTCGCAAGTCGGCCCGGTGCCGCAAGGCTAACCGGGCGGAAATACGCCCGGGGGCCGGCATCCAGCCTGAACCGCCAGCCATCCGCAGAGGGTCGAGGGATTGTCTGACGTCACCCTCTCGCCGCCTGTCCCGTTCACCTGCGCCTCGGGTCCCTTAAACTGACGGTGGGCGCCCTCCTCCGAGGGCGCCCACCTCAAGGTTCCGGTTCAATACCCCTGGGCCGCCAAAAGCCCGGTGAATCCCGAGGAGACCAAGATGGCCACGGCAAAGAGCACAAAGGCGCCGACGAAGTTGCCGGAGGCCCCGATCAACACCCCGACGATGGCGGGAGCCAAGGCCCCCACCACGCTCATGATCAGCGAGCGCACGCCTTGGCTGACCGCCATGTCTTGGGCGCGGACGATGCTGTGCATCAACGACTCGCCCATCGAGATCCCCACCTGTTGCGAGCAGAGCGCCAGCGCCATAAGGATCACGCTCAAGGTCGGGGAGGGCACCAAGGCCGCTGCCATCAGCAATCCAGCCCCAACCAGCCAGCCGAGGGCCGCCGGTCCCGCCCGGCGAAACATTCGGTCGGAGATGCGCCCCATGACCAGGATGGTCACCACCGCCGCGGCGAAGATCGCGCCGCTGAGAAAGCCGGAGAGGGCGAAGGTGAAGTGGCGCACGGTGTGGAGATAGGTCGGCAGCCAGACCGACCAGCCCCACCAAAAGATGTTGTTGCCCACCAAGGCCACCACCAGAAACCAAAACCGGTAGTTGCGAAAGAGCTGCCCCAGGTCGGCCGAGAGGTGCCGACTGAGCACGCCAGACTGCCGTTCGATGGCTCCGGCCTCGATTAGGGCCACCTCTTGGCTGGATACCCGCCGGTGTTGGCGCGGGTCGTCGCGCACCAGCCAGTAGAACATGGCCAGCGGAATCAGGGCGATGCCTCCGATCATGTAGAACTGAAACCGCCAGCCGCCCCACAGGATGAGTCCGGTGACCAGAAAGCCGGCCAGGGCAGGGCCGATCATGGTCCCGATCCACCAAAAGGCGGTGGCCCGAGCCCGCTCCTGCATCGGAAACCAGCGCGCCACCAAGGCCAAGGTGAGCGGGTAGAGCGCCGCCTCGGCCGCCCCCAAGAGCACCCGGGAGGCCAAGAGGGAGCCGTAGCTGGTCGCCAGACCCGACCACACCGACCCTATCGCCCACAAGGCAAGGGCGTAGAGCGCCACCCGGCGGGGGCCGATCCGGTGCTGGATCCCGCCCCACACCGGGGCAAAAATCCCGTAGGCCAAGGCCAAGCCGGTGGTGAGCTCCCCCAGTAGCGCCGGCTTCCCCACCAGGTTCATTTCGTGCAAAAAGCTGCCGTTGGCCATCACGATCCCCATGTTGATCTTGTCGAACATGGAGACGATCCAGACCACCAGCAAGCTCGGGGCGATGTACATCCAACGCGTCGACTTGGTCCAAGGGATCGACTGCGGCTCGAGCCTCGGCTCGGAGGTAATCGACGACATCCTTCTCCCCTCCCCTACACCATCACCGCACCGCCGTCCACCACCAGGGTCTGCCCGCTGATAAACCCGCTCTCGTCGGAGGCCAAGAAGACGGCCGCGCCCACCAGGTCGCTGGGGTACTCCAGCCGCGGCAGGGCTCGGGCCCCGATCCGCTCCTGGCGAAAGCGGATGATCTCCTCGCTGGGGTTCTCTTCGCTCAGCGTGCTCCCCGGCGCGATGGCGTTGACCCGGATGTTGTCCTTTCCCACCTCACG
Organism: Bacillota bacterium; assembly: GCA_023512105.1. Classification (GTDB taxonomy): domain Bacteria; phylum Bacillota; class Sulfobacillia; order Sulfobacillales; family Sulfobacillaceae; genus JAIMAE01. Next base: position 23,616 of record JAIMAE010000021.1, read on the forward strand.
AGCCAAGCAGCGGGTAAACCCGATGATCCCGGCCTTGGAGGTCACGTAGTGAATGCGGGTGGGCGCTCCGTAGATCGCGGTGCCGCTGGAGATGTTGATGATCGAGCCGGACTGTTGCTGACGCATGGCCGGCAAGACCGCCCGGCAGCAGTAAAACGGGCCCTTTAAGTTGACCAGCATCATCCGGTCCCACTCGTCGGGCGGGATGGATTCGATTCCCACCCGCGACATCGGGATGGTGCTGAAGATGGCGGCGTTGTTGATCAGCACGTCGATCCGCCCCCAACGGTCGAGCACCGCCTTGGCCATGTTCAGCGTGCTGGCCTCGTCGGCGACATCGGTGGGTACCGCCAGGGCCTCGTGACCGGCCTCGTTAAGTTCCTGCGCCACCCGCTCACAGGCTTGGCGGTCGATCTCGGCCACCGCCACCTTGGCCCCCTCCTGGGCCAGCCCCTTGCAATAGGCCACTCCGATTCCGTGTCCGCCCCCGGTGACAATCGCGACCTTTCCCTGCAACCGCATGACTTTCTCCTCCTTGACACTTCGGTGATTTATGGATAGATGGCCTGGTCAAACGCCCGCGGGTCGTGTGACGGCAACACCCGATCGGCGATCTGCTCCATCTTTTCAAAGGATCGGTAGTAGGCGATGGTGTCGGTGACCAGCGCCGAGGGGATGTGGCGCTGCTTGGGGTTGCCCTCCCAGTTCTCCATCCGCGGCACGGTATCGCCGGCGATGCAGTAGACGCCTTGTCGCGTCTTCACCGTAATCCCGGCCGAACCCGGGGTGTGTCCCGGTAGGAGGTGGTAGACCACCCCCGGCAGCACCTCAAAGTCTCCGTCCACCGGGGTGATCCGGTTGAAGACCTCAAACCAGGGGGGATTGCCTTCCGGGATCCCCGACTCAAAGGCGCTGCGATGCCAGGGGATGGGCGCCACCGCATAGGCCAATTCCTGCGCCTGCACGTAAAAGCGGGCATTGGGTAGCCGGCTGGGATGGTAGCAATGGTCCCAATGCAGGTGGGTGAACAAGACGGTCTGGATTTCCTCCGGTTCCACCCCCGCCGCCTTGAGCGCCCGGTCCAGCTTGTGCTCCTCCCGCTGTTCCAGTTTGTTGTGGTAGTGGGCGGTGGGCGCGTCGGCGGCATGCGGCCCGGTGTCGACCAGCACCTTCTCCCCCCGCTCGCCCTCGATCAGCCAGACGATGCAGGGGGCCCGGACCTTGGTGCCGGGATCCAGACCCAAGACAAAGATCGACAGCTCAAACCGGGGAAACTCTCCCACCAAAAGCGGCCGAATGGTGTACATAACCGCTCCTTTCCGCAAGTGACGGGGGGAACCCTGAGCGTTCCCCCGACCGAAGGCACTCAGTAGCCGCGCAGGGCCAAGATGGTCCCGCAGACCAAGGAGAGCACGCCCATCGCGGCCAAGAAGAGGAACGGGGCCACGAAACTGCCGTGACCTAAGGCCAGAATCCAGCCGATGATGACCGGGGTAAAGGCCCCTACAATGTTGGCGATGCCCAGAATCCAGCCAGAACCGGTGGCCATCCCGCGGGCCACCACCACGCTGTGGATGAGGTTTTGGCCGATCAAAGTGGCCACGTTGGCGCCGGCCAGGGCGATTCCGATCACGATCGCCCCGGTGGTCGGCGAGCCACTGAAGGCAGCGATGATCAGCCCCAAAACGGAGGTGCCCCAGCTGCCCAGTCCAAAGACGGCCCGCTTGAGGTTGCGGTCAGAGCCCCAGGCCACCGCCAGCATCGCCACCAAGGCCAGCATCCAGGCGAACTGGGTCCAGTGGGTAATGGCGGCAGTAGAGAAGTGATGCGAGGAGGCGAGAAAAGTGGGAAGCCAGGTGGAGATCCCCCAGAAGAGAAAGGTGGTACCGAGATAGGCCAGCATCACCAGCCAGGCGTTGCCGTTGCTCAGGCTCCCGGCCAAGGTGGCGGTCACGTGAGCCCGCTCGCTCCCCGGCACCGCTTTTTGGTGCTCCAGAGCCCCCGAGGCGATCCACTCCAACTCGGGCTTTCCGACTGCGCGATGCTCGCTTGGATGGTCGCGCACCACCACCGCGATCAACGGCATCAGCGCCGCCACCGTGACCGCGATGATGAGGTAAAAGGCCACCCGCCAGGCCGGTCCAGTCAAGAGTCCGCCTAACAGGGAGAACCCCAGCACCGGCCCGATGTTCACCCCGTTGATCCACACCGCCTGGGCGCGAGCCCGCTCTTGTAAGGGAAACCAGTTGGCGGTAATCGCATTGGAGATGGGCCAGAGAAATCCTTCGGCCACTCCCAACACCGCCCGCGACCAGATCGCGGAGGCGGCGGTGGAGGCCAGGGTAAACCACAACAGGCAAAGCGCCCATCCCACCAAACCCACCAGCATCACCCGGCGCAAACCCAAGCGACTGCCCACCAGGCCCCAGAAAAAGATGGAGATCCCGTAGGCGATCAAAAAGGCGGTCATCAAAAGCCCGGTCTCCGCCGGATTGTGCAGGAGCCCCAAGGGAGCCATAAAGGATTTATTCACAAACAAGACCGAGACCCCAAGCTTGTCGAACTGCCCAAGGCTCCACATCAAGAGCAGCACCAAGGCCACGTACCAGCGGTAATGGGTGGCGCGAGCCGCCCAGGCCACCGCCGGTTGCTCACTCTTTGTGCTCATGCTCTCCCTCCCTTGTCCGGTGATGAAGAAGCATCGATCGGATGAATTCCCGCAATCCTTGGATTTCAGGACTGTAGGATGCCTTATCAGACTACTCTTCATGATGCCACAGCCGCCGCGCGGCCGGTAATGAAAGTTCGGCATCACCTGATGACCCTCGCTGAGACCCCCATCCACCCATGGTGGCGATATGGCGGAACTGAAATCCATCAGTTCGGCAATCGAAATGCGGTGAGCAGCCTGGCTGCAGGCGCGCCACCCGCTTTCCCTTGGGCCGATCTTTGAGGGATGCTCCTCCCACCTAAGAGCCGACACCGAATTACCTACCGGGGCAGGCAGGAACCCGCCACGATTACGTCGCATCACCGATGCGGCCCAATGTATCGGGAGCAGCAATCTTTAGGCACCGAGGAGACCACGAGCCTCCGCATGTTCACGTCTACTATCAGGGACACCGAGCCAAGGTAGACATCGACACCACCGCGGTGTTGGCGGGCCACCTACCGCCCCGAGTGCCGTCCGATGCCCGCCTCTGGATCTTCTTGAGCAATGGCGGCAGATGAGGCAAAATGTGATCCCCAGTCACATACCGTAAGAGGTATAGGAGGGAGAGGTTATGGCTCTGATACATCACCTCCACGTAGTGCGTCACGCACTGCCACTGCCGGGCTATCTTTTGTTGCTCGACTTTGAAGACCGCGAGCTGCGAGTCGCCGACCTCTCTCCGTGGATAGAGCGAGGGGGTGCCTTTGCCCCTTTGATGGACGCGGACTACTTCGAACAGGTTCGAATCGATGAGGAGGCCGGCACGGTGGTCTGGCCCAACGGCCTTGACCTCGACCCCGACGTGCTATACAGCCAAAGCCGGCCGATCCGCCCCGGGAAGCTCCGGGAGTGGCTCGCCCACGCCGCACAGGATTGAGTAGACGCCATCGGTCAACTTAGCCCGTCCGCCGCGTCGACTGCCACGAGCGGCCCACGGATTGCCGAAGTCCCCTGCGGCCTGCCCACGTCGTCTCGGCTCAAGGGTTCGAAAACGGCCGTCCCGTAGATGGGTGGCCAACCCACCTTCTCATCCCCCCATCCGTCCACCGCATAGCTTAAGGTCCAGTCAACCCCGGTAGCTCCTGCCGACGCAGGGGAGTCCTTGAGCACCGCCCGACAGACAGGCCCTGTTTTCCACCGAAGCCCGCTGCGTCCCTGACCACACGCCCGACCCAGCAAAGATGAGGCCCTGGCGCCACCGTTTAGCAGGACTTGACGCTCTAGATCGAGAACACCGACTTGCGCGAATATCATTCTGCCCCAAGGAGGGAAGACCTCGTGATCGAATACGCTCCATCATTGACGTTTGGGCCCGGTTTTTCCGATGCCCAGCGCCGTCTGGATGCAGCCCAGTTGCGCCAGGAACGGGCAGAGCGGATGCGGGCGGTGATGCGCGCCCATCAGGTGCCGGCCCTGCTGGCCTCCGGAGCTGCCGCCGGTCGGTATTTGACCGGGCTCACCGGTGCCGAGTTTGCCTCTCAGCTGTGGTATGTGCTGTTTTTTGCCGAATCCGATCCGGTGGTGTTCGCCCACGCCGGCTACATCACCCGGGGAGCGCAAGAGGCCCCCTGGGTGAAGGACTGGCGCCTGGCCCGGGCCTGGCTCGGGGGCATCGCTGGGCCCGAGGCCACCCGGGTCGAGGCCAAGTTGTTCGCCAAAGACCTTCAGGCCGTCTTGCATGAACGCGGGTTGGCCCAAGAACCTCTGGCGGTCAGCGGGTTTGACAACGCCGCATTGAACGCCCTGCAAGAGGCCGGACTGCAGACCGTGGGCGGGCGGGATTTGCTGCTTGAGGCGGCCAGCATCAAAACCCCGGAGGAGATCCGGTGCATCACCCTGGCGGTCACCGTCGCCGAGACCGCTTGGCCCCCATTTATGCAGGCCCTGCGCGGCGGCGGGCCGGAACAGGCCGCGGTCTTGGCCGGCATGCAGCGGCTGGCGGCGTTGGGAGCCGAGCCGCGGATGGGCATTCGTTCTGGACCGCTGACCTTCGAGCGCGGCCAAAAGGAGACCCAACGCATCGTCCGCCCGGGGGAGCTGCTCTACGGTCAGCTGTGCGGGACCAGTTTCCTCGGCTACCGGGTCTGCCTGTACCGCACGTTTGTGGTCGGCCGGGAGCCCAGCCCTGTGGAGCGCGACCTTTACCAGCGCCTCTACGACCGGCTCCACGCCGCCATCGCCGAGTTGAGGCCTGGACAGACCACCGCCGATGCGGCGCGCCATTTCCCGCCGGCCTCGACCTGGGGCTACCGCGACGAGGCGGAGGTGTTGACAATAGAAATCGGCCATGGGGTCGGTCTCAACCAGTACGAACCTCCGGTCATCAACCGGCAGTGGTCGCTCCCCTACCCCCAACCGCTGTTGGAGAACATGGTGGTTGCGATGGAAGGGCGCGAAGGAAGCCCCCAGGTAGGAGGGGTCCGACTCGAACGCATGGTGTGGATCAGCGCCCAAGGTCCACGTCTACTCGACCGTTTTCCAGCCGAGGCGATCCAAACCATACCGCTTTTTTAATTTCCGCTTCAGGGAGACTTCCTGGGTGCCGCAGACAGTACTCGGCACCGCCTCAAGGTCGGTCGGGTCCGCCCACCTCGCCAGCCGGCCACCTGCCGCACTGAGGCTCCTACTCTTGGTTCGCCCGGCAGAATCCGGACCCAAGCCAGCCCTGGTCGCGGTGTACTTTGCTAAAGCGAAGACGCCGCCAGCCGGGGTGCGGCTTGGTTCGGGAGGACCGGGACCGACGTCCCCGGCGAGCTCGGCCAGCCACTGCGTCAACGAGACGAGGCGGCGGGCAACGTGGGCCCGAAGCCGAGGCTCAGGGTTTCCCTTCGTCGGCAGACGGGCCTGACAAGACCCAGCGGCGTCGACGACCCGTATCGCTGCGCCCGGAGTCCGGCGAACGTAGCAAATGGAGGCGATTTTCTGTCCTGCGACCACCAACTCCGCCACCTCTCGCCCTCTTCGCCGGTCCGCCCGGTGCGGTCCTGATGGCCCTGGCGGCCGCGCTCGCCCTCCCCGCGCTGGTGCGCCGGGCTTGAAATCTGACCGTGCCCCCCTCTTTGGTGCTCCGGCTCTGAGCCCCCGGCAGGCCTCTCGCCTGTTGGCGCTCTTGGCGGTCTTTGGGTTGGTGCTCCATTTCGAGCCGGTCTGCTCCGTGCTCGGGGGCCAGACGACCTCGCAACCGTATATGGCGCCAAGGCTTTCGCCTCACCTGTTCACCCTAAACCGGGCACCCGGCGGCTGCGGCCTCACCAACGAGTGGGATAAGCGATATGCGACGGAGGCCGTCCGCCTCTGGCGGGTCCACGGGAACCTTCCCGACGCCGGCGAGCGCCAGCAGACCCCACAGCTGGTATGGGAAGCCCCCGGGGTGGGGCACCCACGTCGGTGCGGCAGGAAACGCGGTCGGCAACAGGTTGGCGACCTCGAAAGGTGCGGCGCACGCGCAGGTCCCTTCCCGCCTTCGGCCCCCGGATCGCCAGGCCTGAAACCCCTGGTTCCTGCCGTGACAAGCCGGAAACCGCCCCGTGGAACTCCGCGCGGCCTCGACCGTTCGCCAGAGTCTGCCATACCCCGAACGTGGGGGGTGCAGCTTATCCCTCTTTGGTCCTTTTCCCAATTGGCGCGCTAGGGCTTCGCGAAGCGCCCTCAGGGCGTTTCCAGGAAGGGCATAGTTACTCCTCGCGCAGAAAGCGCATCCCGCCCTTCGCCGTTGGCCCATGCGGGGCCACCCTCAGCCGAACGGAGGTGCCGGGGGCGGGCCATTCGGACCCGGAGATCCCCCACCCCACCGGCGCTTGCGTAGTTAGCCATATAGCTATATACTTAGGCCATGCACGAGGGAGTGTTTCGCGCCTTAGCCGATCCGACCCGGCGGCGCATCTTGGAGCTGCTCCAGGCCGGCCCGCTGACCGCCGGCGAAATTGCGGCCCATTTCCCGTCGCGGCAACCTACCATCAGCCGGCACTTGAGCGTGCTGAAACAGGCCGGGCTGGTGTGGGACGAACGGCAAGGCCAATTCATCCGCTACCATCTCAATACCACGGTCCTGCAAAGCTGGTTGCAGTGGCTCTGGGACCGCTGGGGAGGGCATGATCAACCATGAACGCTCCGAACGGCTTGGGCGCCCCTCGGTGGGCCTGGGTACTCTGGGGCCTGGTGACTCTGGGCAGCCTGCTGGCGGCCCCCCATCTGCCGCCGCGCATCGCCACCCATTTTGGGATCAACGGTGCCCCGAACGGCTACAGCAACCGCTGGGTGGGTGCGCTCCTGCAGCCGGGCATCATGCTGCTGGTGCTGTTAGGGTGGCAGGGCCTCTGGCGCCTCGACCCGCGGCGCCGGAACTATGCGGCCATGGCGCCCACCTATCGCTGGATTGGGGGCCTGCTGATTGCGTTTTTGGCGCTGGTGCAGGCGTTCTTGCTCACCCGCGCCCTCGGCTGGGTGGCCTGGAACGCCGCGCGGGTGCTGGGCGTCGCGCTGGGGCTCCTCCTCGTCCTGTTGGCCAACGTGTTGCCCCGGGTGCAGCCCAATTGGTGGCTAGGCATTCGCACCCCGTGGACCTTGAGCGACGCTACGGTGTGGCGGCGCACGCACCGGCTGGGAGGGCAGAGCGGCGTGGTGGCCGGCTTGGCCCTGCTGGCGGCCAGCGTGGCACTCCCGACCGTTTGGCTGGGCGGCGTGGTCGTCGCCATTCCCCTAATGTGGGGGCTGGGGATGGTGGTCGCCTCCTATGGATTTTTCGCCCAGACGCGGGAGCGGGAGCACGGATCGTAACCCCGCATGCCGGACGGGATGCCGGTCCCCGGGCACGAGTCGCGACCTCATGCCCGTCATCCTTCACAACCCGTTGGCGAATCTTGCCTGCTCCCCGCCACGGCGCGGGGCCATCCCCCTGCCGGAACACCGTGCAGGCACCTCGGTGCTGGCGCCGGAAGCCTTGATCCCGTATCCGCCTCGCCCGAGGCCGTGGCCAACAACCGCCGCCAACACCGCCCGAGCGCAAGGAAGGCTCATGCTCTGGACCCAAAGCACGCCCCAGCGGGATTCCGTGCCCGCCGCAGACATCGCGGGCCCTCCTTCCTTCGGCATCGCGTCGGGAGACACAGTTCGCCGCCAGCTTTGCCACGCGGCAAAGGCGGGGCGGTAGTGCGGCTCCGTACCGCCTGCGCCGCCCAATCCATTGGCCGGGCCCCCGAGGTCCCCGTGCTCTTATTGAGGGGTGGGATGAAGCTGCGACGGCGAGACCCCCAAGGCGTTGGCCAGTTGAGACCAGAACTGCGGCGTGGTCCGACGGGCGGCGCGTTGGCCGGGGGTGAGGATCGCCGTCCTACAACCATTGGCGTCGACCACCGCGGTAAGCTCCACGCGCCCCCTTCGCGC
>JAIMAE010000195.1 GCA_023512105.1 Bacillota bacterium
GCCAACCTCGAGGCGTTAAGGCCGAGCTCTCTGCAGGGATGGACGCGACTGGAAGACGTGGTCCGAGTCGCCCTCTGGCTGCTCGGAGCACAGAGCGCCGGAGTCAACGGCCAGGTGGTGGCGGTGGGCAGCGGTTAATCCCGGGTCACCTCGGTCGGCTGGCCTCGCCCTGTCCGACCCCTGACCGAGGCGCGCTCGGATCTTGTCATCGCCACGCACAGCGACGGGAGGTGGAGCAGACGACAGACCAAGCAGAGTGGTTGCAACGGTACCGCCTGATGTATCTTATCCGCACGTTTGAGGAGACGGTGGCGCGTTTGGTCAGGCAAGGGGAGGTTCCGGGGTTTGTCCATCTCTCCATGGGCCAGGAAGCCTCGGCGGTCGGGGTGATGGCCGCCCTAGGGCCAGCAGACGTCGTATACTCCGGGCATCGCGCCCACGGCCACCTCTTAGCGCGCGGAGCCGATCCCTTGGCGGTCTTGGCGGAAATCTTGGGGAAACGCGACGGGCTTGGGGGCGGGCGGGGCGGTTCCATGCACCTCATCGACCCCGGGGTAGGATTTTGGGGCGCGACCGGGGTGGTCGGCGGGACCATTCCCCTCGCCCTGGGCACGGCCTGGGCGCGGCGAGAGAGCGGCGGGATCGCCGTGGTCTTTTTTGGCGACGGCGCCAGCACCACCGGGATCTTTCACGAGTCGCTTAACTTGGCCGCGCTGTGGAGCCTCCCCGTGCTGTTCTGCTGTGAGAACAACGGCTACGCGGAGTTTTCGGCGCGGGCGGAACAAAGTCCGGTGGCATACGCCAGCCGGTTCGCCGAGCCGTACGGCATTGCCACGGCTCGGGTCGACGGCACCGAGCTGTGGACGGTCATCCGGCAAGCCCAGGCGGCGGTGCAAGCAGTCCGCGAAGGGCGCCCCTTCTTCTTGGAGTTGGAGGTCGTCCGCCTGGCCGGGCATTACGAGGGCGACGTGCAGACTTACCGCAGTGCCGAGGAGCGGGAGCAAGCCCGGTCGAGGGACCCGGTCTGGCGGGCACGCCAAGGGCTTCTGGATTCCGGGATCTCGGAGGGGGAGGTCGCCCAGGTGGAGGAGGAGGTGAAGCGGCAGATGCGGGCCGTTGAAGACCAGGCCTTGGCGATGCAGTGGCCTGAACCTGCCGCGGGCTGATGGCCGATTGGACCTACGCCGAAGCCTTGCGGGAAGGGTTGCGGGACGCCATGGCCGAAGACCCGCGGGTGATCGTCCTGGGCGAAGACGTGGCCTACGGCGGCCCGTTCGGGGTCACGCGGGGACTCAAAGAAGCGTTCGGCAGTGAGCGAGTGCGCAACACCCCAATCAGCGAAGCCGCCGTGGTCGGGTTTGCCACCGGCGCGGCCTTGGCCGGCTACCGGCCGGTGGTGGAAGTCATGTTTATGGACTTTCTCACCTTGACCTTGGACATGCTGGTCAACCAGGCGGCGAAATATCGTTACTTGGCCCAGGACCGCCTTCGGGTGCCGCTGGTGGTGCGCACCCAGGCAGGTGTGCTACAAAGTGCCGGCGCCCATCACTCCCAGTCCTTTGAATCGTGGCTGGTCCATGTGCCGGGGATCTCGGTGCTCGCTCCCAGCACCGCCGGCGATGCCTACCAGGCCATCCGCTGGGCGCTGCGCCAGCCCGATCCGGTGGTGGTGATGGAACATAAGGCCTTGTACGGGCGGAGGACCGTCCGCGAGCCGGCAGAAGACGTAGCCGCGGGATGGGCGCCGCGGGCGACCAGGCGGAGAGCTGGACAAGACGCCACCGTGGTCAGTTACTCGGCGATGGTCTACACCGCCTTAGAGGCCGCGGAACGACTGGCCCGGGAAGGGGTCGAGGTGGAAGTGTGGGACCTGGTGGGGCTGTCCGACTCGGTGATGGACCTGGGGCTGGTGGCGGAGGCGGTGCAGCGCACCCACCGGGTGTTGGTGGTGCACGAGGCGGTTCGCACCGGCGGATTTGGGGCTGAGGTAGCCGCTCGGTTGCAGGAACTGGCTTTTGACGGCCTGGACGCTCCCATTGAACGCTTGGGAGCCAAGGCCAGCCCGGTGCCGTTCAGTCCTCCGCTGGAGAAGGCGTACCTGCCCTCGGTGGAAGACGTCTGCCAGGCGGTGCGCGACTTGATGGCCTAGAGGGAGCCATGCCGCGGGCGGTAGGCGAGGCGATGAGGGAGGGAAAGGGCTAGGTGGCAGCGGAAGTGCGGATTCCTCGGCTTGGCTTGAGCGAGGCGGGTGGGCGGATCTTGGCGTGGCATAAGCGGGAAGGCGATCCGGTGGAGGTCGGGGATGTGCTGCTGGAGCTTGAGACCGACAAGGCCAGCGTGGAAGTAACCGCCGCGACCGCCGGGTACCTGGGTCGGATTGCGGCACCCGAGGGGGCGGTGGTGGAGAGCGGGGCCGTGGTGGCCTGGATTACCGCCTCCCCTGACGAGCAAGTCCACGCCGGTCGGCCTTCGCCAGGGCCCGAGGCCCCCGCCGTTTCCCCCAGCCCTCACCAGGGGGCGACCAGCGGCTGGGTGCGCGCTTCCCCCTACGCGCGTCGGCGGGCCGCCGAGCTCGGCATAGCCCTCGCGGGGGTGACCGGATCGGGGCCTGGAGGGCGGGTGGTGGCCCGGGACGTCGAACGCCTCGCCCGCGGGTCGACCGCCGGTCGTTGGCGGGAGGCGGTGGCGCGCCGTCTTCAGGCCACGGTGGAGGCTCCGGAATTTTGGGTGACCCGTACGATGGAGGTTGCCCGCTGGATTGCGCCGTTGGCCCAACATCCCCAGGTGACCTGGACCGACCTCTTCCTACAGGCGTTAGCGGTCTCCCTGCCCGCCGGATCGCCCCTGCGTCCCCAGCCGCGGAGTCCTAGTGGACTTCAGGTGGGATTGGCGGTGGCCACCGACCAAGGCCTGCTGTTGCCGGTATTGGCGCTACCTTCCGACCTGCCCCTGGAAGCGATCGCCGAGCGGCGTAAGGCGCTTTTGGCCCGGGCCCGTCGCGGCCAGCTGCAGGACGGAGACCTCGGGGAGCCCGAGCTGGTCTTCAGTAACCTGGGAATGTTTGGGGTCGACCGCTTTATGGCCCTGAGAGACCCCTCCGCCCCAGTGGCGGTGGCGGTGGGGCGGGTCGGGGAGGGGGTGCGCGTCGAAGGCGGAGCCATCCGCGCCACCTGGTTGGTGGAGGTGACGGCCACCGTGGACCACCGGGTGGCCGATGGGGCAGAAGCCGCCCGATTTTTGCAGCAGGTCGCCCGCTATCTGGAGCAGGGAGAAGGCGCGCGCTGGAGCCAAGGCTGAGGTCTTGCGCTTCCCGGTTCTGTCGGCCCGGATGATCACGATTAGGAGGCATGGTGTTCGATGGACTTAGGACTGAAGGGAAAGGTAATCTTGGTGACCGGAGCCGGGCAGGGGATTGGACTGGCCCTGGGGCGCTTTTTAGCGCAAGAGGGGGCCTCGGTGGCCTTTCACTATCACACCTCGCGCGCCGGCGCGGAAGAGGCGGCCCGGGAAGCCGAGCGGCTGGGAAGCCCGGCGATGGCTATCGCGGCCGACCTTCGCCGCCCCACCGCCATCACCCAGATGGTGGCGGCGGTGGAGGAACAGTTGGGAGCGGTTTACGCCTTGGTCAACAACGCGGCCTTCACCAAGGTGCATCCCTTCTTGGAGACCCAAGAGGACGACCTGCGCGAAGAGTTTGATGCCACCGTGTTTGGCACCATGATGCTAACCCGGGCGGTATTGGAGCGGATGGTGCCCCGCGGACGGGGCAGTGTGGTGACGGTGGTGGGGGAGGCAGGGCGAGTCGGGGAGTCGCGCCTGGCGGTGACGGCGGCCGCCCGCGCGGCCGAAGTGGCGTTTGCCAAGTCGATCGCCAAAGAATTCGGCCGGCACGGCATCCGCTCCAACGTCGTCTCCTTGGGCCTGATTGAAAAGCCAGACAAACCGATGCACGTCGATCCCAGCCGGGTCGATCAGATCCGGCGGCTGTACCCCATGGGCCGGCTGGGGCGAGTGGAAGACGTGCCGCCGTTGGTGGCCCTGCTCTGCTCGGAGCTGACCGACTGGGTGACCGGTCAGGTCTGGGCGATCAACGGAGGGTACACCATGGTCTAGCCGTGACCTTGAGGACACTACCTTAAACAGGTGGCGTCCTAAGCGATGGAGTTGCGCGGCGAGCGCAAAGATTTAGCCCGCTGGAAGGTGCGGGTGGGCAGAGGGTAGGGCTCTGGATCATCACGAAGGGGGGAACAGGCGGTGGATGAGGTCGCCATCCGGCGATTTGCTGCCATGTGGAAGATTCGTCGCTTCGAAGAGGAGATGCTGGCGCTCTATCAGGCCGGGCAGATTCCCGGGCAATTGCATCCGGCGATCGGGCAGGAAGCGGTGGCGGTGGCGGTAGGCGAGGCCTTGGATGAGCGGGACCTGCTCTTCTCCACCCACCGCAATCACGGCCACCTCCTGGGGCGCGGGCTTGCGCCGGAGCCGATGGCCGCAGAAATCTTGGGTAAGTCGACCGGCTACAACCGGGGGAAGGGCGGCAGTATGCACATCGCCGCTCCTCACTTGGGGGTTCCCACCACCTCGGCCTTGGTCGCGGGCAATGCCCCGAT
>JAIMAE010000196.1 GCA_023512105.1 Bacillota bacterium
GGGTCGGCCAGGCCCAACATGGCCCGCCGCGCCCCGGGTTCGGGCGGACCCCCGATCCCCCACAGGTCCATCCGCTCTGGAATGCGCGGCCAGACTTGGGGTTGATGGAGCGACTCGTCCGGGATCTGCTGCAGCTCGGCGGTGTATTCGACCACGAATCCGGCCGCGTCTTGGAAATAGGCAAAGGTGTTATTGCCCGGCCCGTGGCGGCCAGGTCCCCAAATCGGCGCCCGCCAGTTCCGCCGCACGTGGGCAAGCCCGCGCAGCATCTCGTCGACGCTGCCGACCTCAAAGGCCACGTGGTTGATGGAGGCATGCGGAGCCTGGTTGACGGCGATGCTGTGATGGTTGTGGTCGCAGCGCAAAAACGCCATCGTGTGCTCGCTCCAGTCGGAGATGCGAAATCCCAACACCTCGGTGTAGAATGCGGCCGCCCGGTCGATGTCCGGGGTGTTGAGCACCACGTGGTTGAGCGCCCGCGGGTAGTAGGAGCGCGAGGAGGCCTCGGACGGGCCGGTGGCAAAGTCGGCCGCGATTTCCAGGCACCGCCCGTCGAGGTCGAGCATGCGAAACCCGTAGCCGCCCTCCGGCTCGTCCAGCGCCCCGGGTTCGCCCAGGACCTTGGCCCCGCGGTCTTGGACCTGTTTCCACAGCCGGTCCACGCTCGCCACATCCTCGGCGGCAAAGCCAATGTGGTGAATCACCCGACGCCGGGCGGGGATGAGACCCAGGATGGCGGACCCCCCTAACGCCCCGCGGAAGTAACGCACCCCGTCTCGACCTTCGGGTGCAGGTTGAAGGCCCCAGATCTCCTCGTAGAACGTCAGTTGTTCTTCGAAAAGCGGAGTCCCCAACACCAGATGGCGCAGATGTAGTGTGGTCGTCACGACTCCCTCCATGTGTTTCATATTTGAAACGTCGTTTTATAAACTCTTAGACCGATTATCAAGAACCGACAGGAATCTTGTCAATCCCCAGGTAATCCCACCCCCACCCAGTCCACGTAGCCTTCCAGGGCGGCGTGCTCGGTCGAGACCGAAAGCCCGCTCTCCTTGACCCCTGAGAAGTCGAGCCGCAGGTCCTGGAAGTAAGTGTGGTGGTTAACGAAGACCGCCCCGGCCTCAAGGCGTTGGGCCACCGCCCGGGCCGCCTCGATCGAGGTGGTCCACACCGAGGCCCGCAAGCCGTAGTGGGTGTGGTTGGCCTGGGCGATCGCCTCGTCCAGCGCATCGAAGGGCAGGACGGGGACCAAGGGACCAAACTGCTCGACTTGGACCACCTCATCCTCCGGCTTGGCCCCGAGCACCAGGCTGGGCAGCTGCCAATACCCTTCGGGGTCGCTGCCTTCCAGCATCGAGCCCAAGGTTTTCACCTCGGCGCCCCCCGCTTGGGTGCGCTCGAGCAAAGCCCGAACCTGTTGCCACTGGTTGGGATTTTGCAGCGGGCCCATGCGAGCGCGCGGGTCGAGTCCGCTGCCCACTGCCACCTGGGAGAAGCTTTGAGCCAGCTTGTCCACCAGTTCAGGGTAGCGCGAGCGGTGCACGTGGATCCGCTTGATGGCCGTGCAGACCTGGCCGGTGGCGCGCAACACCCCCAGCCGAAGCGCTTCCACCGACTCCGCCGACAGGTCGGCGTCGGACAGGACCAGCGCCGGGTCATTGCCGCCCAGCTCCAACAAGAAGCGTTTGATCCCGTTGGGCGAGGCATTGGCAATCTTCCGTCCGGTCTCGGTGCTGCCGGTGAAGGCCACCGTGCGCACCCGGGGGTCTTGGGCCAGCGCCATTCCCACCGTCTCCCCGGGCCCGCTGACCAATCCCAGCACGCCCGGAGGGAACAGCGGGCGCATCACCTCCAACGCCGCCATCACCGTCAAGGGGCAGGAGCTGGCCGGTTTGACCACCACCGGGTTGCCGGCGACCAAGGCCGGGGCCAGCCGCTTCATGGTCAGCAGCAGCGGCGAGTTCCAAGGAGAGATCACCGCCGTGACTCCCCGGGGGCGCGGGTACACGGTCACCGTCCCCCTGGGCCCAAAGCCGTGCGGCCTCAGCCAGGACGCGGCCTCGTCGGCCACCACCGTCAACACCTCGATGCTGCGGCTGACATCCCGGGCCGCCTCGTTCCAGACCTTGCCGTTTTCCCGGACGTACAGCCTGGTGAGCTCCCCTTCCAACGCGCGAAGCCGAGTCGCCGCTGTTTGCAGCGCCTGGATTCGTTCGCCGAGCGGCGCCTGCCCCCAAGCCGCGGCCGCCTCGGAAGCCGCCGCGATCGCCTCCTCCACCTGGGCCGCGCTGGCGTGAGCAACCCACCCCACGACCTCCCGCGGCGAGGCCGGATTGCGCACCGCGGTGGCGGTGGACGCCGCCTGCCACCGACCGCCGATCAGCAGCTTCGCAAAGATGTCTTCCCACTGCGCGCTGGCCGAATTGGTCTTATCCGTATGGTCCGCCTCCTTTTCCCAGAATCCCTCGAGTATTGAAAGCTCACCGCCCCGGAGGCCCGCCAAAGGGCACCCGCATCGGCCCAACCTTCTCGGTATCGACGTAGATCATCCAAGGCCGGCGCTCGGACAGCGCCCGGGCCAATGCCGGGGCGAATTCTCCCGCCTGCTCGACGGTCAACACTCCGATTCCCATCGCCTGGGCGATGGCCGGAAAGTCGACCCGCCGCCAATCCACCCCGATGTGGCGACCTGCGTACTCCCGGTCCTGAATATTCCGCAGCACCCCATAGCCGCGATCGTCAAACAAAATCACGACGATGGGCAGCCCGAGGTCCCCCATCACCGACAGCTCTCCCAAGTCCACCAGAAGCCCCCCGTCCCCGACCAGGGCCACCACCGGTCGCTCCGGAAAGGCCACCTGAGCTCCAATCGCCATCGCCAGCCCTTGGCCGATGCCTCCTCCGGCGGCGTGGATGGCCGTGCGCGGCCGGCGCACCGGCAACAGCCGGCTGGCCCAGGAACTGGTGTGCACGGTGACATCCCGGACCACGATGGCATCCTCCGGCAGCCGGGCGGCAAGCGCCGCCGCGATCTCGGCATAAGGTCCGAGGGTGTCGACCAGCCGTTGGCGGACGGCCGTCCGCACCGCGCGGGCCCGCTCCCGCCAACTCTCCTCCGACGATGCCTTCTGGTCGCCCACCGCCTCTGCAATCGCCTGCAGGACCGCCCGAACGTCGCCGACCAGGCCCAGGCTGGCCCCCACCGGCCGGCAAGCGGCCCGAGGATCGGCGTCGATGTTGAGATGGGCGGCGGGAACCGGCCAACGGCCGGGGTTGGCCTCGTTGGTGCGAAATCGGGTCCCCACGCTGACCAGGAGGTCGGCCTCGGCCAAAAGCTCTGCCACCTCCGGGTAGCTCCCAAAGTAGCCGAGGCAAAGCGGGTGCTCCTCGGAGACGATCCCCCGTCCCGACTGACTGGTCAGAAGCGGCGCCTTCAGCCACTCCCACAGCCAGGCCACCTCGGCGAAGGCGCCGGCGGCCACCGCGCCGCCCCCCACCCAGAGCACGGGTCGCCGGGCATTACGAAGCAGCTCGACCGCCTCGGCCAAGCCATCCAGCCGGGACGGGGACCCCTCCACCTGCAGACGGCTGAGCCGCGGGGAGCGCCGGAGGGGAGCCGATTGCAAGTCGACCGGAATCTCGATGCTGACCGGCCCTGCCGGAGCCTGACCGGCGGTGGCGTAAGCCTCCTCCAACAGGCCGCCGATCGCCTCGGGGTCGGAAAGCCGCCAGGCGGCCTTGCCGGCGGCCGACAACATCCCCAGTTGGTCCTTGGCCTCGTGAATGTAGCCCCAATGGCGGTCGAGGTAGGCGCTGGCCACCTGTCCGGTCAGGTGAAGCAGCGGGGTGCCGCCGCTCCAGGCCTCGACCAAGGCGCCGGCGGCGTTCCCCGCCCCGGTGCCGGTGCTGGTGATGGCCACTCCCAGCTTGCCACTGGCCCGCGCCCAACCGGTGGCCATGTTGACGGCACCTTGCTCGCTGCGGGCCGAGATGATGCGAAACCGCGGATGGCGGGCCGCCGCGTCGTAGAGGGCGATGTTGTGGATGCTGATCACCCCAAACGCGGTGTCTATGCCCCGTGACAGCAGGTACTCCAGGATCGCCTCGGCCACCGTCGGCACCACCGAATCACTCACCCCGATCGCTCCTTTGCCACAGATTACAAGTGATGGCTGACTCCTCCGGACACCTCCAGGGTGGCCCCGGTGATGTAGCGGGCCTGGGCCGATGCCAGAAAGGCGATGGCCGCGGCCACGTCCTCCGGCCGGCCCACCGTGCCCAGGGGAATCTGCCGAGACCGCGCCAGCTCCGCGTACCAGGCCTCCTCCGGTACATCGGGGGCCTCGGCCTTGCGCCGCCGCTCCCAAAGGTCGGTGCGGATCAGGCCCAAGCTGACGGTGTTGACGCGGATGCGGTAGGGCGCAAGCTCTCGGGCCAAGGCCTTGGTCAAATTCAAAAGCCCAGCCCGGGCCGCCCCGGTGGTGACCAGGCGGGGTTCGGGTTCGCTGGCCAGGGTGGAGTTGAGGTTGATGATCACCCCGCCGCCTTGCGCCTGCATCGCCGGGACCACCGCGCGCACCGCGTAGACCA
>JAIMAE010000197.1 GCA_023512105.1 Bacillota bacterium
CAAAAAGGTTTCGATGTTGGGCGCCCAGGCGGCGGCAAAGGTGGGGAGGGCGAGCAGGAAGGTGGAGAGGACCATCAGGTTCTTGCGCCCCCACCGGTCCGAGATCGGGCCCACCAGGAGCGAGGCCGCCGCCACCCCCAGCACCGAGAGCGCGATGGCCAAGCTGACCACCGCCTCATTGGCGTGAAAGACGGAACGAAACAGCGGTAGCAGAGGCTGGGCGTCGTAGAGGTTGGCAAAGACGACGAAGGCGGCGGCAAACAGGCTGGCCGCGACTCGGAAGGAGATGGCGGTGAGGGGCGCCGGGAGCTCTTGAGCCATGGTTTTGCCTCCTCTGTGGTGGTTAGTCACCTGCCGCGAGGAGGCGCTCGGCGGGCCTTCAGGGTTGTGATGGAACGGTCTCGATGATGATTGCTTGCATCGCTCATGCTCCCACTGTATCATGAAGCGGAATGCCCGAAAAGCCGCGCCGCCTCGCCGCGCGCGGTGGAACAGGAGTCATCGCAGGTTATGGTAGAGTGGATCCCCGCCTCCTCACTTAAGGTGGTCGTGCAACCCGAGCCGCTGGCCTTGCCAAACTGGCTTCAGCAGGCCGTCGACGCCCACTGGCAGATGGTTATCCGCGATCATCCCCACTTTTATCGCGGCCCGGTGTTGTCGGTGGTGGCGGTCTCCCAACGCGGAGCCGAGCGGCACGTGCTGGCTCGCTTTACCGATTACGCCCACTACCTTTTCAGCCGCCACCTGCCTTTGGCGGACCGGTTTCGGGTCTGTCCCCTGTTTGCCGCCGCCTGCCCGATCACCCGCGAAGGCTACCTGGTGGTGGGACAGATGGCCGAGGCCACGGCCCGCCCGTTGCTGGTGCAGGCGATCGGCGGCACCGCCACCCCGGTCGACGTGGAAGGGACCACCTTTTTGGCCACGGGCTCGGCCCTGCGCCAGCTTCACGAGGTGCTGGGGATCGACCCCGCCCGCGACCTGGCTGCCCCCGCTCAACTGGTGGGTGCGGCCTACGAGCCGGGGTACGCCTTGGCCTTGGCCGTGCGCATCGACTTGCCGTGGGATTGGCCGACTCTGGAGGCCCGCACCGCCCGCTACTGGGCGGCCCGACAAGCCGGGCAGCCGACCCAGGAGCACTCGCGCCTGCTGGCGCTGCCCTGGGGAGAGGCGGGGCTGGAAGTGCTTCGATCCGCCCAGTGGGAGGCCGCTCGCTACCTGGAAGCGTTTCTTACCCAGCCCAGCCTGCGCCCCTAGACAGGCCGTTTACCCCCTCAACTGGCCTGGGGGGCGGGGGCCTGCTCGAGTTGGCCGGCCCACTCCTCCAACAGCCGGCTCAGGCTGCGGCCAAGCTCAAGCCACTGGGAGAAGGCCAACGGGTCTCGCCCTCTTCCCTGGCTTTGGGCCAAGGCCAACTCTCTGGTCTTTTGGTGGAGTTCCTGATGTTTGGCGTTGATCGGAGCGAAATGCGGGTCTTGGCGGGCGGAGGCATCCAGGGCGTCTAAGGTCCGGCCGAGGCGACAGGCGTGAAAGTTGCCGGCCCGCTCGGCATCGACCGGGATGGCGTCGGTAAATGCCCGGTAGATGTGATAGCGCCACAGGCGATGGTCGGTGACCGCGACCCTCAGCACCTGGCTCAAGGTCAGGCTAGGCTGCAGGGAGAGCAGGCGCTGCCGCTCCTGGTCGGCCCGCTCCACCGCCTCGGCCAAAAAGCGCCCGGCTCCGGCGAAGGCTTCGGCGGTGGCGTGGAAGGCCCGCTGCAGATGCGCGGTGTCGTCGCCGAGTCTGGAGAGGGCGGCCATCTGGTCCCGGACATCGCCCAAGGTGTCAGAAATCCGGGGTAGCAGGGCGCTCCAGTGGGAGGCCAGCTCCTCCAGCTCCTGAAAGACCGCCTCTTCGCGGGTCCGGTTGTCGGCCAGGCGGGCCTGGGCGCCCTCCAGGGTCTCGCGAGCCTTCTGGGCCGAGGCGGTGACGTCCTGCAAGACGGTCAGGGCGTCGGCGGCCGAGCTCTTGGTGCGCTGGGCCAATCCTCGCACTTCCTCTGCCACCACCGCGAAACCCCGCCCCGCCTCCCCGGCGCGGGCGGCTTCGATGGCGGCGTTCAAGGCCAAGAGGTTGGTGGCATCGGCGACCTCGGTGACCACCTGGACGGTGGTGCCGACGTCTTGGACCTTCTCGGTCAGGGTGGAGACGGCCTGGACCAGGCGCTCCATGGCCTGGCTTTGCTGGGTGGTGTCGTCGGCCAACACCCGCCCGGCCTGGCTCCACTGGTGCAACTGATCCCGGGCGGACGCGAGGTCGTTCTGGAGGGCCTGGCTGTGCTGAGCCACGGATTCGACCGATTCGGTCAGGCGTCGGACGGCGGCGGCAGCGGCGTCGAGGCGGGCGATGGCCTCCTCCATCTGCCAATGCGCGTCGACCAGAGCCTCGTACGCGTGGACGGTGTCGTTGATCTGCATGCCCCACGCCAACACATCTTGGGCTATGGATTCGGTGGTCAAGGACGCTCGCTCCTTATCACGTATCCCGGTTTGTCGGATCGTCGCGCTCAGGGGGAATGGGCGAAAAGGCGCTGGGTTACTGCTCGTACCCGGTCCCTCGGCCTTGAGCCTGGCGGCCTCGGCCAAAAAGCCCACAACACGGCTTGACTATAGCACCGGCAGGGGCAGGGAGGGAAAATTTAAGCGCCAATTGCACCGAGGTGTCTGCCAGGAATTAGGCGGGGCAGGAGATCGGCGAGGCGATGTCAAAGTATTGCTCGCGGGGGAATTTTCCGACGTCAAGTCAGGGGGGAGCAGGATGGCGGAACGGGGATGGCAAGGGCCTCGTCCGGCGGCGATCGTGCCGGTGCTGACGGCGTTTGACCCAGACGGGAACCTGGACTGGGCGGCCATGTCCACCGAGGTGGAGTACCTCTTGGAGGTGGTCCGACCGGCGATGGTGGCGGTGGCTGCGGTGGAGGTATCCGAGTACCAGTATCTTTCGGAAGCGGAACGCGTCCAGCTGATTCGGGGATTGGCCCAGCGCCTTCGGGGTCGGATTCCCTTCATGGTCGGCATCTCCCACCCCTCGCCCCGGCAGGTCTGGCAGTGGGCCGCCCTGGCGGAGGAGGAAGGAGCGGATGCCGTCCAGCTGCTCTTGCCGCAGCGCGCCTCCGGGGGGCAGCCGAGTCGCCGCGAGCTGGTGGCCTACGTCCAGGCGGTGGCCAGTCGGGTGAGCCTTCCCCTCTTTCTCTATCACAACCCCGGGCCGGGGACCGAAGTGGGACCACTTGACTTGGAGGCCTTGGCCAAGGTCCCGGAGGTGGCGGGGATCAAGGAGAGCTCGCGCAACCTCCGCCACATCGGCTTGGCGCAGGCGCTCTTGCCCGCGCGAGTGGGATATTTCGTGACCATGGAGGTCCTGTTGTCCGGGTTCGCCTTGGGGGCGGCGGGAGGTACGATGCCGCCGCCGGCGGCCTTGGTGGGGCGCCGTCTCCTCGATGCCGCCGCCGCCGGCCGGTGGGAAGAGGCGCAAGCGTTGCAGCGGGTGTTTGGGGAGTTTCCGGCCCGGTGGATGTCCTACGGGCTGGCGGCGGTGATGAAAGCGGCGATGGAGGCGGTGGGCGTGCCGATCGGCGACCCCTATCCTCCTTGCGCGCGCTTGGCTGGGGAAGACCGGGAAGCCCTCAAGGCGTACATCGCCAAGAACCCGGCATTTGAGGCCTAAAACCCTAAGGAGGAAGCATCATGTGGTACGATTTGACGGTGGCGATTGCCGAGAACATGCCTCGGATTCCCTTTCTTCCTCCGGTGGGGGTGGAGAAGGTCCGCGACCGGGCCAAGGGCGATCCGCTGGAGGTGCGGGCGCTTCACCTGGCCACCCACATCGGAACCCATCTGGATGCGCCTTCTCACCGCATCTTAGGCGGCACGGCGATCGACGCGGTGCCGTTGGAGCAGACCACCGGTCCGGCGGTGGTGGTGAAGGTGGCGGCGCGGCCGGGGGAGGGATTTGGCCCGGAGGTTCTCGAGGGACTTGCGGAGCCCGTGCAACCCGGCGACATCGTGCTCTTCGACACCGGATTCGCTCGCTATTGGGAGACCCCAACCTACCACGACAACCCCTATTTGACGCCGGAGTTGGCCGAATTGCTGGTCGCGCGGGGGGTGAAGATGGTGGGGATCGACGCGATTACCGTCGACATGCCGACCCACCGGCGTCCTCCGGACTTCGATTATCCGATTCACCAGATCTTGCTGGGCAACAACGTGCTAATCTTGGAGAACCTGACCAACCTCGCTCCCTTGGCCGGACGGCGGGTGAAGCTATACGCCTTTCCTTTGAAGATCGCCGGCGGAGACGCCGGGCTGGTGCGGGTGGTGGCCGAGGTTTAGCGGAGGGGGGACGGTCAGGAGGACGGGGCCGTCCCCGCCGGGGAGGAGCGATGGCGTCGGTATCCCGCGCCTACTCCGTAGGCCAAAGCCAGCAGATGCAGGGCCATGGTGGCGACCACCAGGGTACCCGCCGCGGCCACGTATGACGCTTTTTCTTGGCCGATTCCCAAGCCAAAGCCGGCCACGGCCAAAAGCCAGCTCAGA
>JAIMAE010000198.1 GCA_023512105.1 Bacillota bacterium
CGCGGTAGCTCAGTTGGTAGAGCAGAGGACTGAAAATCCTCGTGTCGGCGGTTCGATTCCGCCCTGCGGCACCACTTCAATTTTGAGGCCCTGCTGCATAGCAGGCGTTTTTATTTGTTGAAGATGCGAATTCAGCGGTGTTCCATGCCGGCGGCGGGACCATAAACCTCCAAAGCAGGGAGACAAGGCCGAGGGGCGGTGGATCGCGGCCTGCACGTGGGAGTCGGATAACTAATGGCGACAGCAGGGTGTCCCAGCCTCCGAGCGTCCGCACCTTTAGCGATGGTTGCCCTCTCCAGTAGGCTAGTTACATGGCTGCCTACGCTGTATAGCGGGTGCGTGAGGCAAAGCGAGCCTGAATCTGAACCGATTCGAGTCCGTAGGTCGAGGATACTGCCACTCGACTTCGAGGCATGGCTTAAATCTTATTCGACGAGGATATCGCCGCCACAGGCGATGGGGAAGCCCACGGCTCCCTTCTTTTTGGCCGCAGCTACGGAGCAAAATGACGTACCTTCAGATCTTTTACAGAGATGTCAGCGCCCGCACTAGGCAATATCCAACCCCACTACCGCTGAGTTTTTCCCGCTGGTAAACTCCCGCAACAAGGAATTGGGCACTCTTGGGTGTTAGCTGACTCGGGTGTGTCCTTTTGGTCTCGAATTGCCGTACTGCAGGGATGGATGGAGCAGTAGACTGCCCGAGCCGTCGATGAAATCCGCGACATGCTGACCTACTGTCGTGACCGAGAAGCCTGGCCGAGTGGCCGATGGTCCTGTTCGATGATGTTGATGTACGAGAAAGAACTTCATGGAAGCGGCTGCGCCCCTTGTAACCGCGGTTAAGACCAGGTCAAGCTCACGCATTGCCTTTGCGTCAAGGACCACCTCTCCCAGAGCATTGCATAGACCTCAACGAAAGCGTCACGCGAGCGCGATTGGCGATTGCAACCCGTTTCACAAGGCCGCCGGCATGGCTGGTGAAGCCAAGAGAAGGTGCTCGAAGGGCACCCAAAGATCTAGTCGTTCACCGGGCCATCAAAGCAGGGATAGTCGCCCGTACCGATGCTGACACGCATATTTAAGGCACTCCGGTATGCGAATTCCGGGGCTGGTTTGACGCCATGCCAACGGCGAATAATGGCTGCTGAGTCTGGTCGCGCCCCCTGAACAGGAAAGTCCAGGCGGTCCTTGGGCAGTGTGCCAACAGGGTTGCCGCGCATAACAGGTGACAGCCCAGGGCTCCGAGAGCGACGAATACCCCGTTTGACAGTTGCTTGTACGCCTGCCGTATGAGTTTCGCGAGATTCTCCGGTGCCCTGAAAGAGCCCTGGGCGACCTCGACGAGGTTCGGGAGAAAGGAACTAAAGGGTCAGAAGGAAATTACGTCGTTTTGTCGAACTGCCGATTAGCATTTCTCGGCAGGGAAGTGGCCCAAAGTGGCGGACATATACGTCGCTCCTACCGACTACCAGTGGTATCGATATCTCTCTCAACATCCGGAAATTGAGGAGATCAACTTCTGGAAACCGACCCCGCAATCGTTTCGAGCTCTTAGGCCAGGCGGCATTTTCTGCTTTCTGTTGAGAGCACCCTATCGCCGGATCGTGGGTGGAGGCTTTTTCCTGCATAGCTCCATCATGTCCGTGGAGATGGCCTGGGAACTTTACCGCGAGGGCAATGGAGCGCCGTCCCGAGAGGCATTCTACCGGCGCCTTGAGGCAAACCGGTCCGGAGAGCTGCGGCTCAGTGACTCTATCACGTGTATTTTGTTGGAGGAGCCATTTTTCCTGGAGGTTGAAGAAGGAATTGCGGTGCCAGCCGATTATGCCTGGAATCTCCAACGGGGAAGGGGATATGACGTCGAGTCCTTGGAAGGTCGAAAACTGTTCGAGGCCATCGCTGAAATCCTGAAGAGTCGGCGAGTTACTCCGAACAGCGCCCAGTCCAATGTGGTGGCGGCAGCCCAAACTCGCGGCAAGCCCAAACTAATTGTACCCCGGATTGGCCAACAAGGCTTTCGCGTCCTAGTGGGCAGCGCTTACGAATATCGCTGTGCGGTAACTGGAGAACGCGCCTTGCCCGCTTTGGAGGCCGCCCACATTCTCCCCGTGGCGGCTGGAGGCCCTCACTTGGTGGAAAATGGTCTTATGTTGCGTGCCGACCTGCATCGATTGTTTGACGCGGGGTACCTGAGCGTGGATCCAGATGATCGTCGGCTACTGGTCAGCCGACGGATTCGAGAAGACTTTCACAACGGGAGAGAGTACTATCAACTCCACGGACGCGAACTTCGTTCCCCGGCCCGGGGGTACCACGAGCCGGCACGGGAGTTTTTAACGTATCATCGGGAGAAAGTGTTTCTTGAATGAGCTGTGGATGGGAAATTTGGTCCCGTCCCGTTCGCAGTGTGATGCACTGCCACTGCCTTTGTGTTAGAATATGGCCGCCTCTCGTCCGTACGAGCGCGAGGGATTTTGGGTGTCGACTCGTTCGTCGGAGCGCGTCGGCACTCTCTGTTTGTGATATAAGAGCGTTTCGAGTCGTTTGATTCACAGCTTACCTGTCGGCCAAACGTTTTTACACCCGCACCGCTCCCTCCAGCATTTTTGACCAGTGAGCGGACCTAACGAGATACCGTCGCACCGCCTCCGCCTCTGGGGAGAGGGGATGGTGGGCGGTGACGTACAGGCGCACCTGCCAACGGATGGAGGGGGCAGCCACCGCGATCTGGACCAGGCGCCCTTGGACAAGGTCGGATGCGACCACAAACCGGGGCATCAACCCATAGCCGAGTCCCTCCAAGAGGGCCGTCTTGAGGGTGTCGGAGTCCTCCAGCTGCACCACGTAGTTGAGGCCCGGCATTCCGATGGCCCGGGTGGAGGTCAGCATCAACTCGGCATAGTTGGAGCCCATCAAGGGGCCGACAAACGGCTGGGAGGCCAACTCTTTGGGCGTGACCGAGGGGCGATGCGCCAGCTCATGAGCGGGAGAGCAGACAAACAACATGTCCTCCCAACAGAGCAAGGTAGAGCTAAAAGGCGCGTCGCCATCCAGGCTCCAGGCGATGCCAAGGTCTGCGCTGCCTTGCCGCAAATGCTGGAAGACCCCGTGCTGGGTCTCGGTGTGCACGGCCACCTTGACCTCGGGATGAAGCCTGAGATACCGAGCGATCTGAGGCGTGAGGAGGTGGCTTGCGATGGTGCGCTGGGCCACCAAGACCACGCCGCCGACCTTGCCCTGGATGGCGGCCAGGGCCTCCTCCAGCCGCCGTTCGCTCTGAAAGACCTCTTCGCAGAACTCGTAGATCAGTTCTCCGGCCCGGGTCAACTCGATGCCTCGCCCCGGGCGGCGGACAAACAAGGGACCGGTCTGGTCCTCCAGGGCGCGGATGTGTTCGCTGACCGATGGTTCGCTGATTCCTAGCCGGCGGGCGGCCCGGTTGAATCCTTCCTCGTCCACCACCGCTTTGAAAACCCGCAATCGGTGCAGGCTGACGTCTAACATCAGACTCCCTCCCTGATAGCCAAAATCCTATCGGGTGATAAGCAATGTGTCAATGGTATTCAGAAAACTGAGCCGATACAATACCGCCATAGAAGAGTGCTTAGGAGGACCGCGTATGGCCATTGCGATCGGCGTCGACATCGGAGGGACGTTCACCGACCTCATCGCCTACGACGAGGCGGCAGGGGAGATTTGGCACGCCAAAAGCTCCACCACGCCCCATCACCTGGCAGATGCCATCTTTGATTGCATCGCCAAGGCCGGACTTCACCCGCAGAGCATCTTCGACGTCGTCCACGGTACCACCGTTGCCATCAACACCGCGATCGAGCGCACCGGCGCCCGCACTGCCCTGCTGGTGACCCAGGGTACTCGCGACGTCTACGCCATCGGGCGAGGCAATCGCCCGGAGGCCTACAACATCTTTTTCCGCCGGGCCGAGCCGTTGGTTCCTCGCCATCTCACCTTCGAGGTGCAGGAGCGTCTGTTGGCGAGTGGCGAGGTTTTGGTCCCGTTGAACACGGAGGCCCTGGCTCCAGTGGCGGACCAACTGAAGAAAGAAAAGGTAGAAGCAGTTGCCGTCTGCCTGTTGCACGCCTTCACCAATCCGGCTCACGAGCTTGCGGTGGGGACGTTTTTACAATCGTCGGTGGGCGAGGCATGCTACCTCTCCCTCTCCCACGAGATCATGCGCCAGTACGGCGAGTACGAGCGGATCTCCACCACCGTCCTGAACGCCTACATCGGGCCCAAGGTCAAGGGATACCTGGAGGACTTGGCCCACCGGCTTGAGCAGGCCGGCATCCAGGGACACCTCTACATCATGCAGTCTAACGGCGGAGTGATGACCCCGGAGACGGCGATGAGAAAGCCGGTGACGCTGATGGAGTCGGGGCCGGTGGGCGGGATCATCGCCTCCGCCCTGGTGGGCAGCCATCTCGGTTTCCCCAACGTCATCGCCTTCGATATGGGTGGGACCACCGCCAAGGCGAGCCTGATTCAAGACGGGGAGCCGACGATGGCCCCGGGGTACTACATCGGCGGCTACGCCAGCGGCCATCCGGCGAT
>JAIMAE010000022.1 GCA_023512105.1 Bacillota bacterium
ATCCGGGTGGTGACGGAGGTGGACACCGCCACCAGCCCCTGGAGTATCGCCTCCGGCAGCTATTCCAGCCGGTTCTCAGCGGCAGGCGCCGGAGCCATCTACCAGGCCGCGGTGCGGGTGCGAGAGAAGTTGCTGACGCTTGCCGCCTCCCTGCTCGGTGTGGACCGCGAGCACTGCCAGCTTCGCCAGGGAACCGTCTATTACCACGAAACCCCGACCACCTGGACCCTCAAGCGCCTGGCCGGAATGACCCATTGGAATCCGTTGGGGCTGCCCGCGCAGGTCGAGCCTGGGGTCTACGAGACAGCGTATTACTCCTTGCCCGGAGTAGCGGCACCGGATCAGGACGACCGGGTCAACTCCTCCGCCCTCTACGGATTCTTGGCCGACGTGGCCAAGGTGGCGGTGAACGTGAACACCGGCCAGGTCACCGTCCTGGACTACGTCACCGTACACGACGCCGGGCGGCTGCTCAACCCGCTGTTGGCCGAAGGACAGATCTTCGGGGGGATTGCCTTTGGCGTCGGCTCGGCCTTGTATGAGGAGCTGGTGTACGACCAGGAGGGGCAGCTGTTGACCGGATCCTTGATGGATTACCTGGTTCCCACCTTGTCGGAGATGCCAATCCGCACCCAACTCGCGCATTACGAGACGCCTTCCCCCTTAAGCCCGCTGGGAGCCAAGGGCCTGGGCGAGGGTAACGTGATGACGGCGGGAGCGGCCATCGCCAACGCGGTGGCCGATGCCCTGGGGGTGGAGGTCTTCACCCTACCGCTCTCCCCCCGGCGGGTGTTGGAGGCGATCGCCCAAGGGGAGCGAGCGAGCGAGGAGGTGGGCGATGAAACCCCCGCGTTTTGACTATCTGCAGCCGGAGACCGTAGACGAAGCGGTGGCGGCGCTGGCCGAATACGGCTCGGAGGCCAAGATCTTGGCCGGCGGGCAAAGCCTGATTCCCCTCCTCAACATGCGCCTGGCCACCCCCGCGGCCCTGGTGGACCTCAACCGGGTCCAGGGCCTGGCGGGGATCGAGGCCACACCCTCTGGCTTGGTGACCGGAAGCCTGGTTCGGCAGGCCGCGCTCTTGGCTTGGGCGAAGGCCCAACCGGCATGGCGGGTTTTGGCGGAGGCGATTTCCCACATCGGCCACCCCCAGACGCGCAACGCGGGGACGGTGGGTGGCAGTTTGGTCCACGCCGACCCCAGTGCCGAGTTGCCGCTGTTGTTTGTGACTCTGGGCGGGCGGGCGGAGGTCGAGGGTCCATCCGGCCGGCGAGCGGTGGAGGCCCAGGACTTTTTCCAATTTCTTTTCACCACCGCCTTGAGCCCACAAGAAGTGTTGACCGCGATCCATTGGCATGCCCTCCCACCTCGGGGTGGCGCCGCTTTCGCGGAGTTTTCCAGGCGTCGCGGGGACTTTGCGGTGGTGGCGGCGGCGGCCGTGGTCAGGGTGGACGAGGAGCACCGGATCTCCGGCGCCCGCCTGGGGTTTTCCGGCATGGGACCGGTACCGCAGCTGGTGGAGATCGAGCCCTATCTAGCCGGAGGCGCCTGGTCGGCTGAAGGTGCCGCCAGCGCCCTGGCTGAGCTGGTGGCGGGGCTGGATCCGCCGGGAGACTTGGCCGCCTCGCCCGAGCAACGCCGGAGGTTGGCCCGGGTGCTGGGCGCCGACGTGTTGGCCCGAGCCTACCAGCGAGCTGTGGCGGTGAGCGATTCAGACCGGGAAGGAAGGTGAGTCTGGGGTGCGTCGATGGACCAGAGACGATTTGGCAACCATCTCCGTGACCGTCAACGGTCGCTCCCTGCGACGGGCGGTGGAACCGCGCTGGCTGCTCTCCGATTTTCTCCGCGAGGAGTTGGGGATGACCGGGACGCATGTGGGCTGCGAGCACGGAGTGTGTGGGGCCTGCACGGTGCTGGTGGACGGTCGGGCGGTGCGCAGTTGCCTGACCTTGGCGGTGGCCGTCGATGGCCGCCAGGTGACCACCATCGAAGGGCTGCGGGAGCATCCCCAATTCCGTCCGCTGGCAGAGGCGCTCCATGCCGAGCATGGTTTACAATGTGGGTTTTGCACGCCGGGAATGGTGGTCTCCCTGCTCGGGGAGGTGGCCGACCCGAAGGGCGAGGCATCGGCATGGGAGGATGTCCTGTCTGGACATCTTTGTCGCTGCACCGGATACGACGGCATCCGGCGGGCGGTCGAGCGGTGGAGAGGCGTTCAGGAGGCGACTGGACATGAATCTGAGTGAGTACTTTTGGCGCGCGGTGCACCGGCGGCCCGAGGCCGAGGCCTTGGTGGACCAGGAGGTGCGCTGGACCTATCGGCGGCTGGCCCAGGAGGTCGAGGCGGCGGCCGCTGCTTTGGCCGGCCAAGGAGTGGGGCAGGGCGACCACGTCGTGGTGCTGCTGAAAAACCGGCGGGAGAACGTGGTGGTGTACTGGGCTTGCCAACACTTGGGGGCGATCTACACCCCGATCAACTACCGCATGGCCCCGGGGGAGATCGCTTACTGCCTTGCCGATGCCGAGGCCAAGCTGGTGGTGGCCGAAGAGTCCTTGCGGGGAGTGGTAGAACAGGCCCTTAGGAACTCCCCGCAGGTTCCTCCCGTCCTTTTGGTAGGGGCGGGCCCGGTCTGGGACGTTGCGCTGCCGTGCCCGCCTGCCGCGCCGTGCGCTCCGCAAGACCCGGCGATCATGCTGTACACGGCCGGAACCACCGGGCGACCCAAAGGCGTTCCCCGCTCTCACTGGAACGAAATTGCCGCCGCCTTGGCGCACATCGTGCAGAACCGGTACATGGTAGGTGAGGTGGCGGTCGGGGTGATGCCCTTCTATCACACGATGGGGATGCGCACCCTGTTAACCACCGCCTTTTTAAACGGTAAGCTGGTGCTGATGCCCGATTACGACAGCGCTGAGCTGGCCCACCTGATCGCCACCGAACGGGTCTCTGCGCTCTACCTGGTTCCCACGCTGTTCTACGACCTTTTGAACCTTCGGGAACTCGACCGCTACGACCTCTCTGCCCTCCGGCGCATCGGCTATGCGGGGGCGGCCATGACCGGTGCCTTGACCCAGGCCTGTTTCGAGCGCTTGAAGCCCGAGCTGTTCGTGAATCATTTCGGCAGCTCCGAGGTCTACACCTTTACCATCTGTTCGTGGCTGGACCGCAAGCCGACCTGCGCCGGCAAAGCCGGCATTCACGAAGAGGTGCGGGTGGTGCCGGTGGGGGCTCAGGGGGAGGAGGCATTGCGCAACCTCTCGCCGGGTGAGATCGGAGAGGTGGTGGTGCGCTTGAACTCGCCGGAGGCTTTCTCGGGATACTGGAAGCGACCGGACGCCAACGCCAAAGCCCTGCGCCAGGGATGGTACTTCACCGGCGACCTCGGGATGTGGGATGAAGACGGCGACCTGTGGGTCAAGGGGCGGGTCGACGACATGATCATCTCTGGCGGGGAGAACATCCATCCCTTGGAGGTGGAAGAGGTGCTCTGCCGCCATCCCGGGGTGCAGGAGGTGGCGGTGAGCAGCAGCGAGGACCCGCGGTGGGGACAGGTGGTCACCGCCTTTGTGGTGCGCCGCGACCCTAAACTCACCGCTGAGGACCTGGACCGGTTCTGCCGGGAGAGCGATGCCTTGGCCAACTTCAAGCGGCCGCGCCGGTACCTCTTTGTGCGCGAGATCCCCAAGTCGCCGGTGGGCAAGATTTTGCGCCGCCAGTTGCGCGAAGGGGCCTACCAGCCTGAAGACTGAGAAGCATAGGGTCTTTGGTAAAAGGGAGGATGTGCAGTGCAGTCGTATCCGGGATCGATTTTAGAGGTGACGGTGCGGGAGGATCGGCCGGTGGCGGTGCTGACCTTAAACGCTCCGCCGTTGAACATCGTGACCATGGCCACTCGGCACCATCTGCGGGCGGCCTTTGAGGAAATCGAGGCGCGGGAGGACATTCGCGCGGTGGTGATCCGCTCCCAGGGGGAGCATTTCACCTCGGGCGGAGACATTACCGCCTTTTTGGAGGCCAGTCCGGAGGAGCTCTCCCACCTGGCGGAGGCGGTGGCAGCGCCCGAGCGGTGCTCGAAGCCGGTGATCGCCCGCCTGACCGGCTACACCTTTGGGGTGGGGTTGGAGATCGCCTTGGCTTGCGACTTCCGAATCGCCTCGCCCACGACCGTCCTGGCGTTGCCGGAATTGCGCCTGGGGATGATTCCAGGCAGTGGGGGAACCCAACGGGTGGCCCGTTTGGCGGGTCTTGGACGGGCAAAAGATATGATCCTGCGGGCGCGGCGGATCGGGGCCGAGGAGGCGTATCAGTGGGGCCTCCTCACCGAAGTGGTGCCCGCAGAGTCCTTGGACCAACGGGTGGAGGAGCTGCTTGACGAGCTTTTGGCATTCTCCCCACTGGCCTTCAAGGCTTGCAAGGAGGCCTTGAACGAGAGTCAGGAAGGGCCTCTCCAGCAGGGGCTTAAGCTGGAAGGACGCCTTTACGGATTTCTCCGCACCTCCGAGGACTTTGCCGAAGGGGTGCGGGCCTTTAAGGAAAAACGCAAGCCGCGCTTTCAGGGCAAGTAGCCCGGCCTGCCGCAGGCTTACCTCGGGTGGCTGGGCCGGGGGCAGTCAGGGCGAGGGACCTTGCGGCCCAAGGTGCCATCCGGAAAGTCCAAGGCGTGTCAGGCCGCTGGGGAATCGGCGACTTGAGGCATGACCAAGGCGCAACCACCCCTCTGTCCACCAGGCAAAGTAGCGACTCGCTCGACCTTCCACGCATGGCTCGGTGGGAGTTTCCCCAAGCACGGTGACCGTTTTACAGGCCACATAGAGCCCTCTGCGACCCAGGCGGCCAAGGCTTCTTCGGAGGTCTTAGGGCCGCCTGGGTTCTGACGGTGTACGGGGAGGCAAGGTGCAAGGCGGGAAACCGCCGTCAAAGAGTTTTGCGGTCCTACTTTCCTAAGGTAGAATCCTCAACTTTGGTTGTGGCGGCTGGTTGACGCAAAAGGCGTAGGCGCGCATAGCCGCAGTCGTCTCGCCAAGCTGGGTTGGCCGATGGAACCCAGGACGGGGCATGTCCGCATGACCTACAACGTCGCAGTGCCCTCGCTGCGGGGGAAGTGGGCGACGGTTGGGAGGAGGTTATGTCGTGATGGGGGAAGGACGGCGGCAGATTCGAGGCGGTGCTACCTCAGGCGCCGCCTCCCTTCGGGTCGCGGTGGGCGAGCCTTCGATAACCGATGTGAAGGTTGACACGGGTCGACACAAGTAGGTCGGGAACGGTTTTCGGAACGGGCTAAGGAACGCCGACCAGGGTAGCATGGGCATTGGGGGGAGTATGCCCACCAAAGCGTGCGAGGGTTGGCAGTCGATAGGTTGGGGGGAGTTGACGGGAGGCCCGATGTCCTGCCCTTTGACGGAAGACCCACGGCAGAGGGGAAGTGCGGTTGGCCCTTGGGCTGGCTCCGATCGCTTGCAATCCCGGGACCAGGCGCGGTTTGGGAGAGGGAAGTAGGATGCTCCAGCTAAAGAAGGGAGGAAAGCGGCGGCCCACTCGGTTCGGGGGCTCGGGGCCTATCCGCCGCTAGGAACGCATGAGCAAATGGGTTGACACAAAGTCATGGGCCCGAACCGCGGGGAGTTTGTGGGCCGTTGCGGTCATGGTGTTGGGGTTTTCCTTGCCTGCCCCAGCCGCGACTCTCTCCCAGGGGATGCATCCGATCAGCGATTCGGGCGGAACCAACATCCCGACCACGGTCACGGTCGGAAACAATCTGGTGACTTTTCAAAGCCCCGTGCAATCAGGGGCCCTTGGCAACGTCAATGGGGAAGATTCCACTCAGTTTAATTTGGAAACCGGTCAGGCGGGAATTTTCCTCTCTAGCGCTGACCTTCAACTAACCACGGATTCCCAGGGCAACATGGCGTTGGCGGGTGACCTGGAGCCGGTCGCCAACGGACAGCAGTTGCCGTCTCCAAGTCCGGCGACCGTGACCGCATCTCCTGGACAGCTGTTGTTGGTGTTGGACGGCGCAGGGAACTACGTCCTGGTGCAAATCCAAAAGGTCAGTCCGAGCGCGGTGTACTTTAGCTATGTCATCCAATCAGGCATCTCTCCGCTTACGCCGTCTCAAAGTCCGACTCCGTCGCCCTCCCCGGGCCCTTCAGTTGCCTCGGGGACGTTCCCGGGCAGTCTTAATGTGGGTACCACAGTAGTGACGTTTCAAAGTCCAGTCCGGCAGGGAGCCCTTGGCAACGTCAACGGGGAGTACGCCAACCAATTCAATTTAGAGACGGGTCAAGCCGGGATTAATCTCTCCTCCGTGGACCTGCAGTTGACCGCAGACTCGCAAGGCAATGTCGCGCTAGAAGGCGCCTTGGAGCCGGTTCAAGCCGGTCAGCCGCTTTCTTCGCCGAGCTCAGCGGTCGTGAGCGTCTCTCCCGGTCAGCTGTTGCTGGTATTAGATCAGGCTGGCAATTATGCGTTGGTGGCGATTCAGACCGTCAGTTCGACCAGTGTGACGTTTGATTACGTGATCCAGTCGGGTGCGGCGGGGCAAAGTTCTCCGCCTCCAGCTCCCTCGTCTCCCCCAACTAGCGCGAACCCTTCGCCTGGGTCTTCGGGTGCCTCCGCTAACTACCCCCTGCCGGTGCCGCTTATCTCCACCAACGCCAACAACGGCAACGTGCAGACCCTGACCAACGGCACCGAGGCGGACCAGACGACCATCGGAATCGCGCAGGTGGAATTTCCGAACGGAGTGAGCAGCCACACCGTCGTCCTGGCTTCGGGGAGCCCAGGCCACTTGGTGGATTCTCTGACTGCAGGTCCGCTCGCTTACCAGCTGCAGGCACCGTTGCTGATGACCCAATCCGATAGCCAGCTAGGGTCGGATTTGGCTTATTACTTGCAGACCAATCAGATTCAGACGGTCTACCTGGTGGGAGCCGCAGGCGGGGCGGATGCCGCCGCTCTGGCTGCCCAGATCCAGCAGGCGGTCCCCGGAGCCAAGCTGATACCCTTGACCGGGTCGGACCGTGCGGCCACCGCAGCCGCGATTGCGGGTGCTATGCCGCAGTCGTCGACGGTATTTGTGGCTTCGGCGGAGGATGCCCACCTAGTCGACGCAGTGGCGGCAAGTCCTGCGGCGGCGTTGCTGCATGCCCCCATCTTACTCGACACCGCGACCGCTCCTCCTTCGTCCAACCTCTTGCAGGGCGCCACCACCACCTACGTGATTGGCGCCGCCGCCAACTACACGCAGGTCAACGCTCAGCTCCCGGGGGTGGTGCCGATCGTCGGTGCCACCCGCAATCAGACGGCGGTACTGCTTGCCCAACGCTTCTTTCCTAAGGCGACCAAGGCGGTGGTGGCGTCGGGAGACAACTCCGACCTTCAATGGACGCTTGACGCCGGACCCTTGGCCGCCAAGTGGCAGGTTCCGCTGCTGCTGGCCGAGCCGGGACATGACGGGAGTACGGTCCAGTACCTGGCCCAATCGTCGGTCCAGGAGCTTTTGGTGGGTGGCCAGACAGCCCAGAACCCAAGTCTGATGGCGGATTTGCAGGCGGCGTTGAACGCGCAGAACGGCTCGCCGTCGCCTGCACCCAGCCCGTCGCCGACACCTAATCCAGCCCCTGCGCCGAATCCAACGCCGGGGCCCAATCCGACGCCATCGCCTGCGCCCGGGGGAGCGAGCTGCGCTCAGACCAACCATGCGACCATCACCGCCGCCGATGGCTCCACCGTGCTGGACGTGACCTTTGCGGCGGCCCAGAATCCCAACACCAATCAGGCCATCGTCAACGTCACGGTGTCGGCGCCTTCTGACGTAAGCTCCATTCGGTTGTACCAATCGGGCCAATACGGCGACTTTCCTTGGGTCCATAACATCCCGCTGCTGGGGCAGGTAGGACCCAACACCTGGGCCTTTGACCTGACCTTCAGCGATTACCACGTGCCGGTCCAGGTTGAGATCTCCAGTCCCACGTTGACCGCCGCCGGATACAATCCGGCGAAGATCGTTTGGATCATCAACGGAATCCCAGGCTCCTGTTCGACCTCGCAATGAAACCGGACCCCTTGGAAAAAGGCGCCCGCGCAAGGGCGCCTTTTTCGCTCCTGGAACAAGCCACCGGATAGAGGACAGCCGCAGATGCTGGGAACCGACCTGGAACCCGGCTAGCAGGGAAGAGCCCTGTCGCGACTTCATTCCCGACTTATCCGTTCTCCCACCAGCCTATGACTTCCAGTGCATTGACGTGATCCGGCGCAAAGGCGATCTGATTGACCGCTTCCACCATGGTGCGGTGGCCTCCCAGCGGGTCGCCGGTGTTGGGGTTGACGTCGAAACGCGGCCAGTTGCTGCTGGAAATGTCGAGGCGAATCCGATGCCCGGGCAAGAAGAGGTTGGCGACCGGGAAGAGCTCGATGGCGATCTGGACCAGCGAATGCGGGGTGTACGGGTGCGGCTCGTCGAAGCCATCGCGGTAGCGCAAGCGAAGGATACCGTCCGAGAGGTTGAGCGCGTAGCCTTGGGGCCAATCCCGGCTAGGCGGGTACCAGTCGATCAGCTTGGCGGTGAAATCGGTGTCGGGCGCCGAAGAGGACACCCACAGGGTGACGCGCACCGGGCCGCACAGTACCACCGGACGGGTGAGGGGTTGGGAGGCAAAGCTCACCACATCCGGGCGGTCCGCCAACGGGCCATACGGGGGCTCGGAACCGAACAGCCCCTCGGCGCTGCGCTGGTCTTGCCCTCCGGTGGGGACCACCGGGCACAGGCGCCAAAATAGCGGAACCTGGACCAAATTGGGCGGAACCGGCGCTATGTAGACCAAGGAGGAGATATTTCCGCCTACCGTGGGGACCGGATGGCGAGGGTCAAAGCGCCAACGCACGACTCCCTGGGCTGGGTTTGGCTTGGGATCGAGCCCTCCCTGGGGCGTCAAAAACCATCGCAGCGGCTTGGCCTGGGGGACCGGCCACCGTTGGCTGCTGACCCAGCGTCCCCCATGGTCGAGCCGTCCTTCGGAGGAGCGGGTCCCCTTTCCCCCGCCCATCAGGAAGAACCGCACCGGAGGACGGGGAGCAGTCGGTTTGGCTCCCTTAAGGACGGTGTCGAACCAGTCCCGAAGTTCCTTCCGAAAATCGATGGCCGCCTGCTGGCCAAATTCGACATTGCCGGCAAAGCTCATCCCGACCTCCCGCCAGCCGTGAATCCACGGCCCCATCAAGAGGTACTGAGGATGGGTCTTGCGGGCGGAGAGGCCGCTGAAGTTTTTGATGGTGGCCCGGCTGTAGGAGTCGTACCAACCGCCGGAGTAGACGGTGGGGACGTCGGCGTGCTCCCCCCAATAACGGGCGATGTTCAGCCCGCGGCGCTCCCAGAGCGGCCCGTGGCCCTGGCTGTAGAGTTCCCACAACCAGGTTTCGCACGCCGGATCGAGGTGCAAAGGGGACTCCCCCGGGCGTGGACACCAACCGGGGCGGAGCCACTGGCGGATGTCCTGGCCGGCCAGAAGGTCGCGAGCGGCGGGGTCCAGCCTGGGATTGCTGGCTGCCGCGTAGAGCGCCCAGGCGACCCACCGCAGCTCGAAGGCTCCCCCTTGGCGAACGCTTTCCTCCAGACCAGACGCCAGGCCTTCGTGAACCCACATCGCCTTAAGGTGCGGGGGGTTTAAAGTGGCCAGGGCGCTCTGCAGCGAGGCGGAATAGGAGGTGCCAAAGGTGGCCACCTGCCCGTCGCTCCACGGCTGCGCAGCAAGCCACTCCACGGTGTCAAATCCGTCTTCGGCCTCGTGACCCTGCAGGAAACCAAAGTCTCCCTCGGAAGCGAAGCGCCCGCGACAGTCTTCGATGGCCACCACGTATCCCGCCCGCGCCAGGAAGCGACCCAGCTCTGTTCGTTCCGGGGCCTGACGGTCATAAGGGGTGCGCAACAACAGAGTAGGGAACCGGGTGCGACCCCGCTGAGGCTCCACGCAACCTGGCGGAAAGTAAAGGTCGGCGGCGAGATGGATCCCGTCGCGTACAGGAATGCGCAGGTGGTCCCAGACGACCACCGGTCGCAAGTCTTCCATGCGTGGTCACTGCTTCCCCGTTGTTTGTCTGCTTCTAGCCAAATCGCCTAACCCAGGGGACCGTATAAGGGCGGCCCCCACACCTCTTCATCGCGCCCGTCTAGCACCTCCGGCCAGCGGTCGGCGGCCGTGCCCAACGCGCCTTGCCCGCGCGGCTGCCCCGACCATCCCAGCTGCTCGATCTGGTGGTACAGGCGCACCACGTGTCCGTCAGGGTCCATCACGTCACAGACGTAGTCGAACCCGCGGACCAGGGTATGGGGCCAGGAGACGGTGCGATAACCCAGGTCTTGGAGGTAGCTGCGGGCCGCCTGGAGTTGACCGTAGTTGGTGACGCGAAGACCGAGGAAGGCCAGGGTGGTGTGGGAGGGAAGCCCCAGGTGCTCGCGCAGGCCCAGGGGAAACAAGGCCAGCGCGTGGTGGTCGTTACCGCAGCGCAGAAACGCGGATTCAAATCCCTGCCAGGACACGATTTCGGTGACGGCCAAACCGAGACGCTGCCGGTAGAAGTCGGCGGTGGTCTTCACGTCGGGGACGAACAGCCCTAAGGGACCGATTTGGGTGACCTTGAACGGGCGTGCCAACAGGATGCCGTCGACCTCGTATGGTTCTTCGGGCTCGTCGTCGCGGGTGCCGCTGGTCGGAGAGACCCCTTGTCGGTAGAAGTGGGTCACCTCGGCGTATTCGGAAATCTGGGGCAGGGGCGGGCGCTGGTTGAACAGGCGAGCGTGCATCGGAAAAGGCTTGCTATACCCATCCCAGCCGATTTGTTCCATCCCGTAGAAGAGTTCGTTGATGTAGCCGTTGCAATCGTAGAAGTAGGTGTGCCAGTTGGAGCCCGGCATGTCGCGGCCCGCCCGCTGGGTTTCGATGTTGGAGGCCTGAAGCCAACGGTCGGCCTCCACCACTTCCTTCAGCGTGTCGACCTGCCAGGAGATCTGCTGGACGGTGATCCCGGACTCGTAGCGCCTCGAGGGATCAGACTCCAAGACGGCGTGGGCCGGACGGTTTAGGAGCACCACGCTGTGGTGATCGCCCGCGTAGCGCATAAAGACGGTCCGAGCCTCTCGGAAGGCGGGGTCGAGCATCGCGGCTGGAAAACGTTCGGAGAAGGGGTACCAGTCGGTGACCCGCAGGCCCAGATGGTCGCGGTAAAAGTGCAAGCTGGCGTCGATGTCGGTGACGGTCAAACCAACATGTCCCAACCGGCGGACGATAAACGGTCGAGCTCGGCGCACTCCGCCGACGGTAAACATCTCGCTCATCGGAACCTCCTGCCCTTAGGCTTGAACAGCGTTGGCCAGCGACTGCGGTGCGATGCCTTCCAACCCGGTATATTGGCTGAGGATGTAGTCGCGAGTGGCTTCGACCATCTGGCGAATCCGGGGGAGGTCGACGCCTACTAGCTGGCCGTGGCGTTTGACCGGACGTCCCGCGATAAACACCGTGTCCACGTTGTGAGGACCGGCGGAGGTGACCACCGCGCCCAAGGGGTCGTTGACCGGAAAGAGGTTGAAGTCGGTGGCTCGCAGGAGCACCAGGTCGGCTTCTTTGCCTACCGCCAGCGAGCCCACCTTATCCTCCAGACCGAGCGCTCGGGCACCGTGGGTGGTGGCGCATTGCAAGATGGTGCGCGCGTTGAGGGCAAGTTGCTCGGGCATCACCCCTTGGGCCAAGGTCTGGTTGTTCACCCGGGCCCGCTCAGCGGCTAGGGCCATGCGCATCTGGGTGAAGAGGTCGCCGGCGATGGAGGTGACCACGTCAACACCCAGCGTGGTGACGGCGCCCTGTTCCACCAAGAATCCCGTGCAGGGATATCCGTGGCCCATCAGCATCTCAATCTCCGGCGTCACCGAGACCGAACAGCCGTGGTCGGCTATCCGGCGATACTCGTCGGGCTGCAGGGTGTTGCAGTGGACAAAATTCAGGTCTGGCCCCAAGACGCCGGCCTCCTCCAAGCGACGGATGGAGTGGTCGTGCGGGCCCCAGGTGCCAAAGCCCAGGTGCATGGTGCAGATGGCCTGAAGTTCGCGGGCCAGGGCGATGTCCGCCAAAGCCGTCTCCCAGGCACAGAACTCCGGGCCCCGGATGGCCAGGCCCATGGTGAGCAGCTGGTCGGAGGAGGAGAAATACCGCTGCTTGACGCGCCGCGCGTCTTCGGGATGCCGGAGTTGGCTATCCCGGGACCAGAAAGCCCCGGCACCGAGAAGAGGAGTGCCATAGGCAAAGACGGCGCGAATCGACGCCTCCTCCAGCCCCTGAATGAGGGCGTCGGCGTGCTCCGGGGAGTTGACCATCGACCAGTCCAACACCGTGGTCACCCCGCTGTTGATGGCCTCTAGGGCACCCCACAAATTGGCGATATAGACGTCTTGGGGCCGTAAGGTGCCGCCAAGTCCCCCGTAATACAGGTGGCGCAGATAGGTGGTAAGGGACCACTCGGCTCCCACGTTGCGAATAACCGACTCCCAGATATGCCGATGAGTATCCACAAGGCCAGGAATCACAATCATTCCCGAGGCGTCCACCACCTCGGCGTCCGGAACCGAAAGGTTGGGGCCGACGGCGCGAATCCACCGATCCTCAATAAGAAGGTCGAGGACCTTTCCGTCGCGCGCCGGGTCGTCCAGGGTAATCACAATGCCGGACTTGATGAGATAGCGCTTGGCCATCGCGGGCACACTCCTTTCCATGCGTCAAGGGAGGGGTGAACACGGCCTAGATCCTTTAGCGAGGTGGGGGAGCAGCGGAGTCAGGGGGCTCGTCGGAGTTCACAATCAAGTGCTCCACTGCCTTGAGCAGCTCGGCCATCGCTGCGGCCGCGGCCTGGGGCTGGCGGGCCAGCACGGCGGAGAGCACGTTTCCATGGTAGTGGAGCACCCGGCGAGAGGCTTCCAGGGGGTCTCCTCCGGCTTCCCGCTTTAAAGTGGCAATGGTGGTCCTGCGGGAGCGAACCAAGGCTTGGCGGAAGCCTTGCACCAGGCTCATCAAGAGAAGGTTATGCGCCCCGGCGATGAGGCGCCGGTGAAACTCATAGTCGGCGTCGGACCAGGCAAGGTCCTGACCGAGCGCGTGGCGCATGGCCTCAAAAGCAACCTGCATGTCCCGAAGTTCGTGCTCCTCTGCGCGTTCGGCCGCTAAGGCCACCGCCATCGGTTCGAGGGCCATTCGGACCTCGGTCAATTCTTGGAGGTGCTCACGCCCGTGGCGTGATTCAATTGCCCACAA
This sequence comes from Bacillota bacterium, assembly GCA_023512105.1. GTDB lineage: Bacteria > Bacillota > Sulfobacillia > Sulfobacillales > Sulfobacillaceae > JAIMAE01. Next base: position 13,294 of record JAIMAE010000022.1, read on the forward strand.
CAATACGTCGTGATTCCACCATTGCCACTCGTGGTGAGACCGAACCTTGGTCCCCACCTTCGGGGTGGAACGGACGAGCCCGCGAGCTTCGAGCCCTTGCAGGGCTTCCCGAACCACTGTGCGACTGACGCCGTGGGTTTGGCTGAAGACCTCAACCTTAGGCAGCACCGTGCCGGGTGGCAAAACCCCGTCGACAATGCGGGAACCAAGGTAATGTAAGACTTGGTCGCTGCGGCGAAACGTTTCCACGCCATCGCTCCTTTGAGTTCGTCAGACGGTAGAGAGTTTACGGAAAGATGAACTAATATTATTTAATACCTAGCCTCACTCGCAGTCAACACGAGGCAGGGGGTGGCAGGCGAGAAGGGGACGTCGATAGTATCCAAGGGTCCACAAAAGCCTCGGGGGAGGAGCGCGAGGTTGTGAGTCGCCGCAGTACGGTCCGGTGGCGGCGATGTCCTGGACAGAGTGCTTGAGATTAGGCTTCGCCCGTATCCAGCCCTTTCGCGCTGGTTGCGGCCGTATCCCGACTTTTGTTGCTTTGAGCCGACCTTGCCCGTCCGGTCTGACTACCGGGGTGTAACTCACCTTTGTGAGGAAGAAAATGGCATAAATGGAAGAGATTCGCAAAGGAATTTTGACGATCGATGACGAAGACAGCTCCTCAAAACTCGGGGGTCCTGCAGACCCAAGAATCCTGTAATAAAGTGAGATTCATGGAGTGCAGCATTGAAAGGGAAGAACCTCCCTGGTAAGGTGGAGGCCGTTCCTGCTAAACCCAACAACCCACCAGGGAGGACATCATCGATGATACTGGAGAGTGTAGACCAAAAGCTCGGATTCGTGCAAGGGAAAGGCGTGGCTGGGATCGACGTCGCGGAGGAATGGCATTACGTGCAGTGGCTGCGGCCCGATGGGCGCCCGCATGGCCGCCCGTTCCGGGTGGCCAATAACCGAGAGGGCTTTGCCCAGGTTCTCGCGCACCGCCCCACCGCCGAGGTCATCATCGGCCTGGAGTCGACGGGGGTCTACTGGCATTCGCTCGCCCACTGGTTGGCCCAGCAACCGGGCGTCACCGTCGTGTTCGTCAATCCGGCCCACGTCCACCGAGCCAAAGAGCTGGACGATAACAGTCCGACCAAAAGTGACCCGAAAGACGCGGGCGTCATTGCGCGACTGGTCGCCCAAGGACGGTGGTTGGGGTGGCAGCGCCGGGACGACATCTGGGCGGAGTTGCGGACCCTAGCCGTGATCCGCCAGCAGCAACGGGGAGCAGTCACCCGCTGGGAAAACCGGATCCACGCCTGGTTGGTGCAGTACTTTCCGGAATTCGTGACGGTGTTCAAGAATTGGCGGGGGAAGGCCGCCCAATGGGTATTGCGGCATACTCCGCTCCCCGCAGACTGTGTCGCGCACGGGGTCGCAGCTTTGGCGGCCGGCATGCTGGCGGCGACCGGGCACCGCGTGGGACCCAAGCGGGCCACGGCCTTGGTCGCGGTGGCCGAGCAGTCCATTGGCGTGACCACGGGCGCGGAGGCGGCGCGCTACCAGCTCCAGACCTCTCTGCGCGGGTGGCGGTGGGCCCGGGCGATGTTGGCGCGGACGGAGGCCCGCCAGCGGGAGCTGGTCGCCCAAACTGGCTATGGAGCGGTGTTGCAGCGTCTGCCGGGGTTTGGCCCGGTGGTGGTGGCGACGCTGTTAGGCTGGCTCGGCGATGTCACCCGCTTCGCCGACCCACGCCAGGCCCTGAAGATGGCCGGCCTGAACCTGACCCACCAGAGTTCCGGGCATCACCACGGTGCGACGCATCTCAGCAAACGGGGCCAACCGGCGGTCCGCTGTGCGTGGTATCAAGCCGCGGTGGTCGCCATTGCCAAAGACGCGGTGTGGCGAGCGTGGTATCAGCGGTTGGTGCGGCGGGCTAAGAACCCCTTGCCGCGGAAGGCTGCTCTCGTCGCCGTGGCGTGCAAACTGTTACGCGTAGCGTGGGCCTGTGCCCGCCAGCAAATGCCCTACGACGCCCAGCGCTTCGCCCAGGCCTCGGGGGTTGCAGGCTAACGGGACGAGCGCACCGGCAGCGCCTTGGGCGAGGCAGGCTGGCTCCTCCTTCTGGGCCTCCGCAGTCCGGAGCGACCCCGCATCCAAGTGCCGCCGCCTCGTCCCCTGGGGTTGACACCGAGTTGAACGCAGGATTGGTCGGGCTGAGACCCTGGGAGACCTGATAGGGTTCGCCTGTGTTGACCAATGGAGACCGCCCAAGGGGCTGCCGGCACGCTACCCTGTGAAATGCTGAGAAAACGAGACAGTCCTCCACAAAACATTGAGATAGGAGGAGCTGTAGCATGAGCGTACTGCAACCGACGGCGGCTGACAAGAGTCCGCTGCAGGAGCTGGAGGCGGCTCTACAGCAGCGGGTCATGGCGCGCTGGGCCGCGTGGTGGGCCCGGATGGCGGCGGAGGGCCTCCCCACTGACCTGGGGGCGCTCGAACGGGCGGTGGAGCAGTTTGTGCACCAGGTGGGACAGCAGCTGGTGGCGGTGCTGGCGACGGCGGTGCAGCCAACGAACCGGCCGACGTGTGGCGTGTGCCACGCCCCGTTGCGGTGCGTCGATCCGGCGCGGCCGATCACGGTCAGGGGGATTTTTGGCGATTACCGCCTGGAGCGGGCGTATTACGTGTGCCCGGCTGGGCATGGTTCGGCAACCCCGGCAGATGCGGCGTGGGGCTTAGGGCCCGCCCGGGTCACGCCCCGGTTGGCGGAACGGCTCTGTCGGCTGGTCGTGGAGGTGCCGTTTGAGCGCGCGGCGACCCTGGCGGCGGAGCTGTGGGGGGTGGCGGTGGACGGCGAGACGGTGCGCCGGGTCGCGGAAGGGGTGGGGCAGGTGGCGGAAGCGACCGAGCAGGCGGCGCAAGCCGCGGTGCGGGCCGGGCAGGTGCCGGCCCCGACCGGGCCGGGGCCGGCGGGCTTGCTGGTGGCGCTCGATGGGGCGATGGTGCACACCGACGGGGCGTGGCACGAGGTCCAGGTCGGGGTGTGCCAGGCCTTGCAGCCGACGGCGCGAGGGACCTGGGAGCCCACCGGCGCGCCGGATTACTGCGTGGAGGTGGGGAGCCGCACGGCGTTTTGGCCGCGGCTGTATGCGCATGCGGCCGCCGCCGGGGTAGAGAGCCGGACTTGCCACCTCATCGCGCTGATCGGCGATGGGGCCCATTGGATCTGGGAGGACGCCGGGGCGTATTTCGGCGGGCCGGGGAAGCAGGTGGTGGAGATCCTGGACTTTTATCATGCGGCCGAACACGTCTGGGCCGTGGCGCACGCGCTCTATCCGGCGGACGAGGCGGCCGCGGCGGCGTGGGCCGACCCGCTGGTGGCGGCGTTGCGGGACCAGGGGCCGGCACCGGTGCAGGCGGCGTTGGCCATGCTGGCCCCGCCGGATCCCGCCGCCGCCGCGGTGGTCGCCCGGGAGCGCGGGTATTTTGCCTATCATGCGGACCGGATGGATTATCCGCGGTATCGCCGCCACGGGCTGCCCATCGGGTCCGGGACGGTCGAAAGCGCCTGCAAAGTCGTGTTAAAACAACGCCTCAGTCAGGGCGGCATGCGGTGGAGCCGGGTGGGGGCGCAAGCGGTGGCCACGCTGCGCGCCTGGCATCGCTCGGGCCGCTGGGCCGCTTTCTGGGCGAGTCGACCGCTGACACAGCGCGTACCGCCGAAACGACGGTGTGCCGCGTGATCACAATCATAAGGCACACCCGACTACCGATGTCCCCTTGAAATTGGAGTATGCCTAGGTTATAATGGCTCCGCAATGCGGAAGTAGCTCAGTGGTAGAGCATCGCCTTGCCAAGGCGGGGGTCGCGGGTTCAAATCCCGTCTTCCGCTCCAGTTTTTAAGGGCGGCGTAGCCAAGCGGTAAGGCGAGGGTCTGCAAAACCCTTATTCCCCGGTTCGAATCCGGGCGTCGCCTCCAGGTGTTTGCAGAGCTTGGGTGGTTAGCTCAGTTGGTTAGAGCGCTCGCTTGACATGCGAGAGGTTCAGAGGTTCGAGTCCTCTACCGCCCACCAAAAGTTTGAAGCCCCGCAGGGTCCTGCGGGGTTATTTCGTATGTTGGGTAGTGGATACCGGTTATCCTCAACGGTAGGCGGTGATGCGCCTGCTGGTGTGGACGGCCCAGGACAAGGGAAGACGGAAGACGACAAAGACCGCGGTTCCCAGCGCACAAATCTATGACATGCAACTGCAAGGTGAATTCATGTCCAACTATGGCGCGGTTGTTACGAAGAGTTGATTGGGTCCTAGTGACCTCTCTGGCTCGCCGCTCCTCCATCGGACCTGTATTGCTTTGACAACAAATGCGGCATCGGCTTGCCAAATTATACTTCTCAACAGTCTCCAAGACCGGTTCAGGTATTGGGGCCTCGTGGGCAGGGCCTCTGTGCGGGTGCTCTCGCGGCACAGGAAGATCTGCTCCGGGCAACAGGTGGGTTTTTCGGTGACTGCCTTAAGGGACTGTGAATCGCATTTTTGAACAACTGCCCAGTCGATTAATGAGGTTACTGAATTACACGGAGTGTTGAAAAAATAACTGGGATGGTAGTAAATAGAAATGGGCGAAGGAGGAGGAAATATGCAGCTAGAATCTCGCTCACAGTTGATCGATTGTGGACCCCCGGTCAATCACAGCGAGGAGGTGGCCCGGGAACACATCGCGCGCTGGCTTCATCACGAAGCGACCGAACCGTGGACGGTTCTCTTTAACCTGATGGTATCTTACAAGCCCTTTGAAAGCCCAGACGAGCTGGACGTGGTAGCAATCAGCACCCGAGGGATTTTGGCGATCGAAGTCAAACATTGGGACGGCGAGTACCTCAGAACTCATCCGGAGATGTCGAGGTTAGAGGCCGAAAAACTCGAAAAAAAAGCCCGTCGGCTAAAAGGTCGGGTGCAACAAGTCAGTAATCGACTGTGGGTGGAAGGGCGATTCTTGCTTACCCGAGCGGCCCGTGCCAGTTTGAAGCCAGTTCAAGGGATACGGTTGTTTACGTTGCGTGAGATTCCCGAGCTGTTCGACTGCTCCTCTCAGGAATCAGTTATTACAACTAGCCAAGTCGTGGAGATCGTTAAGCTCCTTCAACCCCATGCCGAGCCGTTAATCAATGGGCGGATACGGCGATTCCATAATTTGGAAAACCTGAAGTTGGTAACGCCTCCTACTGAGCGCTTCCACCGGGAGTATCGGGCCATCCAAACGAAATCGCGACAACGGGTGGTGCTTCACTGGTTTGACCTCTCGGCTGCAGAACATAAAAAGCCTGAAGAATTAGCTGAGCGCGAATTCCGGAGTTACCAACTCCTACAGAAGGAGCCGTTTGTTCCGCGTATTATCGATTCCTTCCAACAGGCCTCGGAGTATCCCGGAGAGGTGTATTTCTTTACGATTAGCGACCCAATGGCGCCATCGCTTCGCGAACGCGCTTCCGATGTCTCGTGGACTCTTCCTGATCGCTTGGCCTTTGCGGTGAAGTGCTGTCAAGCATTAATGCGGATCCACCAACCGTCTGATCATTCCGGCGTTCCTCCCCTCTTGCATCGCCGCCTCTCTCCTGACTGCATCTTGGTCGCTTATAACAATGAGCCGATTTTCACGCGGTTCCGGTGGGCCAAGATCGCCGATGCAGAGACCATCGCGCGAGGATATGCCATCAAAGAGGAGGGCGACCAAATCTATACCGCTCCAGAGATTCGCACCGGGGGTCTAGGGGTGGCGGATGTCAGGTCTGACATCTATTCCCTCTGTGTCTCCTTGAAATTAGCACTGGACGCCAGCAATGAGGCAATGGAGTTGCTAACGCAGGGTACCCGCGAGGACCCCGATCAGCGCCCTGACCTGGAGTTTATTGCCCAAGAATTGGAGAAACTGGTAAGGGAAGAAAAGACAACCGTCGAAAGCGCCCAGGAGATTCCTCCAGAATTTTGGTCAGAAGGCAGTATCTTGCAAACTTATAAGGTCGGCCCGACCGCCTATCGCGTGCTCCAGGAGCTCGGGTCTGGAGGCATAGGAAGAAGCTTTAAGGTCGTCGAATTTGACCTCGGATCGGGAGAGGAATACGGCCTCTACGTGGCCAAGACGGTCCAACGCGAAGAAGATTCCGCCGCGATTCTCGCCGCCTATCGACGGGTACGTCCGTTAATCCAGGAGGGGGCGGCCAAAGTGTACGAAGTTGCTCCTCAGTGGTCTCCTGCCAAGCCTATGGCGCTGTTGCAGTGGATTCCGGGCGACCCACTCAAAAGTTATGCGGGCGTATTGTCGGTATATGCCGAAGAGGATTTGCACTGGCCTCTGGATAGTCTCATCGAGGAGTGGGTAAGAAACATTTGCTCGGCTCTGGCACCATTGCATAGGCAGCAGGTGGTTCATGGCGACATCTCTCCAAGCAATGTGATCGTTGACGGTACACGGATTACTCTTACCGACTATGACGCAGTGACTCCCGCCGGCCAAATTGCTCGACTTGATAATCCAGAATTTGCTTCGCCTGAGGTGCAGGAGGGCCAGCCGATCTACCCTTCCGACGATATCTTCTCCTTGGCCGCAACCCTTGCGGCGGTGATACTTGATGACGATCCATTTCGGTGGAACGGTGTCCACGCACCGGGTAGGGGTATCTGTATCGAACGGCTTCCTTTTGAGTCCGGTAGTCCACTCCGAGAATTTTTCGAACGTGCCACCGCAGCCGTCCGGGAGGAGCGGTTTAGCGATGCTGATGCAGTGTTAGCATTTTTCCACAAAGTAGAAGGTCGCACACAGTTGTCGTCCAGGCCGGTCGGCCCCCACGTGGTTCCGCGCCTGAAGGAAATTTTGGCGTCATATCCGGCAAGCCGTTACGGTAACCAAGAGACGCGAGGCCTCGATTCAACGTTTGCTGCCGAAACTTACGTTGAGACGGCGCTCGATCGCAACCTCTACAGAGACATTGTCAGCGGACAAGCCAATTTGGTCATTCTCTTGGGTAACGCCGGCGACGGTAAAACCGCGCTGTTGCAGCATTTGGTAGAGAAGCTTTTAGCCACTACGGTACCATCAGTTCAGCGGGTGATCCGGGGTCGTCTGGAGGACGGCCGCGAACTTTATGTCAACTTAGATGGATCGGCTGCTCACCAAGGACGGTCTTCGCGGTCGCTCCTTGACGAATTTTTCAGTCCCTTTATGGGACGCGAGTTTCCTATTGACCGAGTGCATCTTCTGGCCATTAACAGCGGTCCCTTAAAACAGTGGGTCGAAGAGGCCGAGGATTGCGAACTGACCGAGGCGCTGAGCCGTGCGCTTTTAGGTGAGCTGGTCGAATTCGGTCGGCTCCGAGTTATCGATCTGAACGCCCGGTCGTTGGTAGGCCATCTGGAAAAGGGCGCCATCGTGTCGGAGTTCCTCAATGAGCTCATTGACCATCTGTTAATGGGGAGCTCACCAAGTGACCCGTGGGAAAAATGTCCCGACTGTACAGCCAAGGCCCGATGCACGGCGTTTCGCACAGTCACGTTGCTCCGTCACCCAGAACTGGGACCAAGAGTGCGCCAACGTTTTGGCGACCTTCTGCGTTTGGTCCATCAGCGGGGGGAAGTTCACATCACTGCTCGCGAACTGCGTGCCGCCCTGAGCTTTGGCTTTTTTGGTACGTATGTGTGCGAGGACCTCCATCAAAATCCCGAACTGACGGAATTACCGTTTTGGGACCGAATGTTTGGCGACTTTGACGGACGCCAAGGACAATTGTTGCGCGAGATCGCTTGGTTGGACCCAGCCTTAACCGCTGAACCGGCTTTAGACCGGCAGCTGTTGAAGGAGGGACATGGCGAGCGGTTGGAATCTTTACGTCGACGGGCCTATTTCCTGGAGGCGGAGCCAAACCGGGTTCCCTCTTTACACCAAGGGGCCTACTTTGAACAGTTTTCAGCTCTTGTGACCGCCAGCGACGAGGAGCGCCAGCAGACGTTGTCGGATTTGTTGGAAGGCCTTTCCCGATTGGGCAACTTGCCCTCCAAGGTGATCAGCCAAGCCCAAGGCCTTTGCCTGCGGGTCCCTGCGCGAGCGGAGACCGAGTCTTTATTTTGGGTTGAGAAGCCGCGGGACCGATTTCACTTACAGTTGCCCGCCCCTTCTCCCTATGTGCCTTGGTTACCCACTTCTGCGGTACTGGTGTATCGAGGTCCGAACGGGTTTGAAGAGGTACTGGTCTTAAGTTACGAGCTCTTTGCCTTCTTAATGGCTGCCAAAGACGGCGCTCAGTTCTCTGCCGATGTCCGCTCTTCCGACGTCTTTACTCGCCTGGCCATCTTTACCCAGCGCCTCGCTGAAGAAGACCGACGCAGGATCTGGGCCTGGAATCCTCTAGACCCGGACGCGGTGTACCGGGTCGAAGTCGAGGCGGCGGAAGGGAGTCAAGAGATCCGGGTGGTAAAGGAGCGAGAGGCATGGCCGGAGATTATCGCGAGATAATAGAAACTAAGGTACTGGGACCAGCGCGGTTCAAACAGTTGTGGAGTGCGGCCTATTTTCCTGCTTTTCCGGTAGCCCTAGCCAACTTTCCGGTCGGTGGCCTCTTACCGGCGGTCCTCTATCTCGCCCGCTGGGGTCATCGGCGAGGCAATGGGCGTTTTGCAGAAACCTTCCGCAGTCGCGAGGGCGCGCGGGTCACCATCGGCGACATCGCCCACAAGCTGATCGAAGAGGGAAAAGTCAAAATCGAGGGGGCTGCAGGAGAGGCGATCTTGGCTGATTTGTTGGCCGGGCATTGCTTCGACACTAAAAACGGCGAGGCTCGCAGCCATTCCCCCGTGCTCCGCGCCTATCCCGTCCATTACCTGGCCAGTTGGTTAGATGTTGACACTTTTTCTCATCTTCGCGGGGTGCCGGAGCTTTTAACCGCATTGTTGGCCGACCAACGCGAAGGGGAGACGGTGGGGTGGACAGGTGACAAAAAAGGTGGCCATTTCCAGGTTGGAGGTGGCTATGAGCACAACCTGTTGCTGCACACTTTGGGTCCGGCCATGCGTATCGTGGGTCACGCCAGTAGTTTGACCTCCGATTATTTCGACGCCTCGCAAGCCGACGGACTGACATTGGAGCAGGTGCTGATGGTCCAGACCGCTTTGTTGGTTGGTGAGGCGCCCGGGAAGGCTCGGGGAGCCAGACCTGAAATACCAAATCAGCAGCCCATCGCTCGTCAGCAGGCAGCGATTTTTCGGGACGACCTTCGTATCTTTTTGGAGGCTTATCACCAGGTGATGCCGTGGCAGGCATTTGTGGCTTTTCTAGAGGTGGCGATTGGGATCGGGCTCTTCACCACTTTTCTCGCCACCGCCCAACTCCTGTTTGCCTGGGAGCAGAGCGGGGAGCTGCCACAGGAGGATTCCGCGTGGCCGATTTTCGTAGACGTGTCCAACGGCTCTGATCACCGGCTGCGCCAGCTGTCCGAGGAGTCGCTGGAGCAGGCCTATCGGGCGATGGAGTCGCTGCCGGTGGTGATGGCCACCCTGCGAGTGCTAGATACCTTTGCCTCCGCCCATCCTGTTTTTAAAAATCGCCTTCCACCTGCCTTTCCCGACGGGCGGGATCGCATCAACGCCCTCGGAGACATCTACCACCAACGGTTTCCGCAGAGCTACCGGTTGCTGGACCAGATTGAAGACTGCTGTCAACAGCTGGCCGCGGAACTGGAGAACGAAGAATTGGCCCCCGATGTCGTCCTGTTACTGCGCAGCGATACCATCCCGGCACCGGCGCGCCTGGGGGAGGCCATCGTTCGGCTAATGGGACCGGTTTCCCAGGAAGAAAATTTCGTTAAGTTTCTTAGTAGCTGCTTAATTGGAACCGAAACCTCGCCGCTCTCCCTAGTACGCCGGCGCAGGGCTCGGCGCAATAACCGAATTCGCGATGCTCGCTCCTTGGTTCTGAATAACACCGCCCTGGATTACCTGGTTCATCGCCACCTTCGGAAGAATGGCAAACATCGGCGCAGTCGCTTGACCTTTTTGGGGTTTCTCGACATCCTACGGGACCATTATGGTCTTTATGTGGACGAAGCTCCTCCAGGGATGACCGTTCCCGCCGAGCTCTTACTTCAAAGCCGGTGGACTCTAGAACGTCGCTTGCGCGACCAGGGGTTACTGATTGGCGTCAACGATGCCGAGTCGATGAAATTTCTGCGTTCGCGCCTGGCTGAGGTTGCTCCCGTGGCGCTTTGAGCATGGACGAGGAAGGGACGAAGTAAACGATGGCTACTGTAGGAAATATTATCGCAGAGACGTTTCGCCGGCTGGTTCCTGCTCAGGCCCCGCCTGGCACCGTGCTCTACGCGCGCTTTTTGCCGCCGGAAACGCTAGCCGAGTTTGCCGAGCACCCGCCAGTGATTACGGGCTGGCAGGTCTACGTAGTCTCGGCTGCGTTGATTGGACGTCCGGGGAGCATTGTGGCCGATAGGGCGGTAGAGCTTCGCGAGGAGAAGGGGCCTCCAGTCTTATTGATGGTCGATTCATCCTCGACCGGTGCCGGGATGGATGGCATCTACAGCGCTGCCCGCGAGATTACGGAAGAAGAATTTTACCGCATGGCCCATGGGGCGGCCTTAGAGACGATGCAAGGCTGGCGAAAAGTCGCCGAACACGCCATCCTGCAGGCCAAGAGAATGGGGGCGATGCTTTCTCCCCACCGCCAACTGGAGTTTTACGCTGAGGCGGGAGAAGGTCCGAGGGCATTTGGGCGGGCGCTCGGGGGGCTTGGGATTTGGCCTGTCGCTTTTCAAACCGACCCCACGTTATGGGAGATTGATCGCGCCGTGAAATTGACCGACTATCTACTCTTAAACAAACGCACGCGGGTCAGCGCAGTTTCCCGGGTCCAATCGCTCAATCTGGAGAGCGCCAGCCAGGAACAGCTAGATCGGCTCACCGATGTCATTCGCGAAAGTGACCGTCGACCGTTTCGGGAGATTACTGCTGGTCTTCGAGAACAGGAAGCGTTGTGGCTGGGCAACATCAAACCGCGTTTGCTCGATTCCGCCGAATTGACCCGGATTGAGATCATCTCCTGGAGGTCCAAAACCGGGAAACTGACGAAGTGGAGCGGCTTAATGGAACCCAGAGAGGCTGGCCTACCCGTCCTGCCGGTGGCCTTCGAAGAAGGCAAAGTCAAAACTCGACTTGAGGTGCGGTGGAGCGTCACGCCCCCGGATCTTCCTGCTCACTCCGTCGACTATACCGTGGAGGTGGTCTCGGGCGAGGATGTGCTGGCCTCGCGACGGGTGGCGCACACTAATAAACCGATCCAGAAATGCATCTTGCAGGGCGACGATTTCGAGATCGAAGAAGGGAGCAAATTCGAGGCCTCGATTCGGGTGCGTGCAGGAAACGTTGAAGCCCAGGGTCAGGAAGAGTTTTTAATTACCAGCGGCCTTGAGCAGGGTGAGACCCAAAATAGGAAAAAGTCCCGTCAGCGGACCATAGTCGATGGACTCATCCAATTCGACCGTGAAACCTTCCAAGAAGTCGTTACACATTACGGAAATGCAGTATATTACGAGCGGTTAAAGGATGGGGTCGCGGTGAGAACGCGGTGGGGGTCATCGGTAGCCGTCGAAGTGTCGCCGTTGCTTCGCATGGTTGAAGAGGACTTGCAGCATCGGGGCGTGGCAGTTGGCTATTGGGCGATCGCCACCTTTGACGACGGACGATTGGCGGGGGGGTTGGAGTTCATCCCCTTAGCGATCCAAGACGATGGCTTAGGTAGCCGGGTAGCACAGGCCACCCAACAGTTTCTCGGACGCGTGTACCGAACTGGCCCTGGACTTCTGGCCTGGGTAAATTCCGACCGCTTCGACGCCACAGAATATCTCAACGCCTGGATTGCTGCGTTAGAGAGCTATGGGACGATATTGGCTAAGGCATTTACACTAGAAGTGCGTGACCTCTCGAGAAGGGCGGTCGGGCTCATCGTGCTCCCGTTTCATCCTGTTCGGGTGGCTTGGAAAGTGGCCTACGATACTCTAGTCGCCTACGGCCGCTACGAGAATGTATACGAATATCGACCATGGCTTGCCACTTTAAAGCACGTCGACGGGGCCGGGTATCCGATGTTTTTACCGGCTGGAACCGACGAGGCCTGGGTCTACGGCGATATGCTGGACTTTCATACCGTGGCCATGGTCTCTGCCCAAGATCCCGAACCGAAGACCAGTGTTGCCCGAATGGCTCGGGCGTGGTTTGGAGATTTCGCTGCTTTAAACCCGGAGACCGAAACCAGCACTATACTCCGGGAACAGATTCGACGGTTTCACGATGCACACCCTGACTACGACATCCTCCACCTTCATGGAATCAAGGTCGGCGATGCCGGAACCGTCATCGCTGCGTTGAGCACGGAGGAGACGGATACGGAGGGCTCTGAGGAGTCTAACGCCTCCAACAAACTGCGCTATCAGTTGGACCTTTTCCCCGGCGGTAAGGATGACAGCATCTTGGGTGCCAAAATTTCCGAAGTGTTCCAGGGTCTTCAGACCCGTGGCGCGATTCCCGAATCGCTGCGCTGGATGGCGGACCTGATTGACTTAGGGGGATACCGTCGGGTCCGTCGATTTGAGTGGCGGAAGAAGCACCAACCTGTGCCGGAAGACGCGGCTCACCTTTCGGTGGCGTTCAACATCTTTCATACCGAGTTAACCACGGTCCCTCCCGCGTCGCTTCCGGATTCACCTTATGTCGTCTATGGACTAGTTCAACCCCTTTACCGAGCTATGGAAAGGGGTGAAGAGCCTCGATGGTATTTGACCGTTCCCCCGGAATACGACGGTCGCAAGCACCCGGCAAGCGGGAGGCACACCGACCGGTTGAGCAAGCTGCAGTATCTTTTGGCCTCGGCAACGGTGCAAAACCAGGGTGGGAAGGCAGGAGAATCATGGCCGGCCTTACTCTCGAGACTAGATTCCAATGGTCAAGTGCTATTAGAAGCCCTGCACAAAACCAGTGACTGGGTGATCGCTTTTGATCGCAACATCGGCTTCGAGTATTATGACAATCCCAAAGAATATCCTGACGTTTATCCGCTCTATCTTATCGATTGCGTTCCTACTAGTGGTGGCGAGAAGGCCTTACAGATGGTAACCTCCACGATTCACGTCGAGGAAGTGTTGGAAGTTCTTGGCGGATTATTCCAGGAACTGGGCATAAGCGCTGACGGTGGAGGCCTTTTGGGAAAACCGGAAGAAGCCTTGGCGTATCTGAAGGCGGTCTCGGGCCGCCTGGCGATGCGCCTTTCAGGACGTGGGGTGAAGCCTTACGAGGCTGTAGCGTTGGCTCAATTTCTGGCCAGGTGTCGCCAACATCGCGAGGAGCCTTGGCTTCCGTTAGAGGACGGTTTCTTGGTTCCCATGGACGAATTGAGCACGTTCTTTCCGATCCAACCGCGAGGAGGTATGTTTCTCTTTGTTAGTTCGCCTAGGCGGGGAACTCTGGAATTCCGCTTGGTCCAGGTGGTCTTTAGGCGTTACTTAGAAACTGCTCGGAGCGTGGCGGTAATGGAAGAGCTCGGTACTCGGCTGGGTGAACTCCATCGAGGGTGGGAAGAATTCTTTGATCGTAAGAAACCGGTGGAGTGGCGCATGCTGGCACGGTTTCAAGCCACGGAGATGTTGCAGTTTTACCTGGAAAAGGCGCGCCGTCATTATCTGCCAGATGAACCCTACCGACGGTTGACGCGCGACATCGGTACCTTGGCGAAAGACCTCGACTCGGCTCCAGTGCTGGAGCTGCAACGGCACCGCAGTTACATCTTTTGCCCTGAGCACCTCGGGACGAAGCCCGTAGACCTGACCGCTGAGGGACGGACCTGGCTCTTTGGGTGCAAGGCAGAAACCGGCGTGGGTCGGTCCACAAGCACAGGTGACTTCGCCTCGAGCGCCGACGGAGACTTCCGCGGCGCATCTGAGGGGAGTGCGTCCCCAAAAGTCGAAGCGTCTGACGTCATCGAGCCACAAATCGCCACTGTTAGGCTCGGCACTAACCCAACGGAAGGACCTATAGAATGGGGTCCATCGATTACCGGCAATCCGCACTTGTTAGTGGTGGGGCTGCCGGGGATGGGTAAGACCACGGCATTGGCCAACGTGGCCCAGCAACTGGTCTACTCTTCAATTTTGCCAGTAATGTTCTCCTATCACGGGGATATTGATCAGGCCGCCCGGGAACTTTGGGGGGACGCGGTCGCCATGGTGGATTTCCATGCCATCGGCTTTAATCCCATGGCCATGGTCGAACCGACCGCCTTCGGTCCCGCCGAAGCTGCGGGAACCTTGCGGGATATTTTTGCCGCTATTTTTCCCGACCTTGGCGAGATCCAATTGGCCTCGATCCGGGATACCATTGTGGACGTCTATCGAGACTTCGGATGGTCCGAACAAAGGTCGGGAGAGATTCCCCCGTTTTCCGCCGTATGGGAGCGGTTACAACGCAACCCCAAGATGGACGCCAAGGTTCTCATTAGGCTTCGAGAGTTGCGGGACTACGGCATATTTCACAGTCCGGAGCCGCAGGCGAGCCTTCTGAACTACTCGGTCCCAGTAGTAATCCGGTTGCACACGTCGCAGAATGAAGTGGTTCAGCGCGCCTTTGCCATTTTGATTCTATATCACATATATCAAGAGATGTTCCGGCGCGGGGTGCAGGCGAGGCTCACCCATGTCTTGGTGCTGGACGAGGCACATCGGGCTTCGCGGGTAAAGTGGTTGGTCCGACTTGCCAAAGAAAGTCGTAAATATGGCTTGGCCATGGTCCTGGCCTCCCAGGAGGTCAAGGATTTCGATGAGTCACTAGTCCAAGCCATCGGAAGTTACCTCGTGTTGCGCGTGGGCGAAACAGATAGTAAGGTTATGGCGCGATTCCTGGGTCCCGCGGATCAGACAAGGGCATTGAGCGATAGATTAAAGCGCCTTCCCAAATTTCAGGCTTTCTTCTTCACCGAAGGTTTCCGTGGACCCAAATGGATTCAGCTCCGCAACCCGTTCGGGGGGGGAGACATCTGAAGTCCTGTGACTGTTTCTTCCTGGAGCTGACAGGAGCGTTGGCCTGATGTAAGTATGCTTGGAGAAAATCCCCGAAAGCCCGCAATGGTCATGCCTGGGTGTGAGACTATCGTTAGGATAGGACTTGCTCTCTGGGTAAGCTGCTATAAAAAGTCATTGACTCCTATCGCGTTACACCTAGCGACAAGGTGTCGGAATCCCGCGCACTTTGACGCCTTGGGTCGCCCGCGACCGAGGTATGCGCGCTCAATTGACAAGGGCTTGATGCGGCCGGTACACTGAGCCTGGATCCAAAGCCAGGCGATGGTGCGCCGGCCCATTCTGTTGCCGGCGGTTTTTTTGTGAGGGGAGCGAGTAACGGTGTCGCGAGATCGGGTGGAGTTGATCGTCGATGACCAGGCGTTTGAGGTCGAGGCCGGGACGCCGTTGAAGGCCCTTGGCATCACGCCTCCGCCAGATGCGGTGGCCTTTACGTTAAATGGCCGCGTCTACGACTTTCAACAAGGGATCCGCGACAGCGGCCGCGTGGCCTGGTTGACCTTCCGCGAGCACGCCGGCCGAGAGGTCTTTCGCCACTCCAGCGCGCATCTGTTGGCTCAAGCCGTCAAGCGCCTTTGGCCGGAGGCGCAGCTTGGGACCGGGCCGGCGACGGAAGAGGGTTTCTACTACGACATTCTCCTGCCGCGACCGCTGGGCGAATCGGAGCTTTCCTCAGTGGAGGAGGAGATGCGCCGAATCGTCCAGGAGGACCTGGCCATCGAGCGGCTGGAGCTCAGCCGAGAAGACGCCATGGCCTTGTTTCGCGACCGGGGAGAGGGATTGAAGCTTGACATCATCGCTCGCATCCCGGACGGCACCACCATTTCCGCCTATCGCCAAGGCGAGTTTGTCGATCTTTGCACCGGGCCCCACCTGCCCTCCACCGGGAGGATCCGGGCGCTGAAGTTGACCGGGGTCTCCGGTGCCTATTGGCGGGGGGACGAGGCCAATCCCATGTTGACGCGCATCTACGGCACCTCGTATCCCAGCCAAGAGGAACTGGACGCCCACCTGTACCGGATTGAGGAGGCGAAACGGCGCGACCACCGGCGCCTGGGACCGGCACTGGGCCTCTTTAGCTTTCGGGAAGAGGCTCCTGGCTTTACGTTTTGGCACCCCAAAGGGCAACGCCTGTACCGTACGTTGGAGGAATTTTCCCGGCGCCTGCAGGAACCGCGGGGCTATCAAGAGGTCGCAACTCCCTGGATATACCGCGTAGGGCTGTGGAAACAATCCGGGCATTGGGACCACTACCGGGAGAACATGTTCGTGATTGAGCGCGAGGACGAGACCCTCGGGGTCAAGCCGATGAACTGCCCGGGACACTGTCTACTCTTCCAAAGCGAAGTCCGCTCTTACCGGGACCTGCCGATTCGGTACGCCGAGTACAGCCCGCTATCTCGGTTCGAGCGCTCGGGGACGCTGCACGGGCTGATGCGGGTGCGCGGGCTACATCAAGACGATGCCCACCTGTTTGTCCGCGAAGACCAAATCGGCGAAGAGATGCAGGGCGTGCTGGACTTGGTGGACCATGTTTACCGCACCTTTGGCATGCCCTACGAGGTGGTGCTCTCCACGCGGCCAGAAGACTACATGGGTGCGCTGGAGCTGTGGGAGCGCGCGGAGTCGGCCTTGCGCGAGGTGTTGGAACGGCGCGGCCTGCCCTACCAGATCAATCCCGGCGATGGCGCTTTCTACGGTCCCAAACTGGACTTTTACGCGGTCGACGCCTTGGGCCGGCGCTGGCAGTGCGCCACCGCCCAGTTGGACTTCCAGCTTCCGGTGCAGTTTGACCTCACCTACGTGGACCGCGACGGACAAGCCAAGCGCCCGGTCATGATCCACCGCGCGATCATGGGCTCCCTGGAGCGCTTCATCGGGATCTTGGTGGAACATTACGGAGGAGATTTTCCGCTCTGGTTGGCGCCGATTCAGGTGCGGGTGATCCCGGTGGCCGACGCCCAGATTCCCTACGCCGAACGAGTGGCCACGTCCCTGGGCTCGGCGGGGATTCGGGCAGAGGTAGACCGCAAGAACCAAAAGTTGGGTTACAAGGTGCGGGAAGCCGAGGTCGACAAGATCCCGGTGGTCCTGGTGGTCGGCCGTCGGGATGAGGAGCAAGGGACGGTATCGGTGCGCATGCGGCCGGAAGGCGACCTCGGGGCTCACCCGTGGCCGGACTACCTGGAGGTGCTGCGGGTTAAAGCGGCGATGCCAGTTTAAGCCGGGAGGTCGGCGGTGGCATGGGAGAGGACAAAGTCCCTAAAAAGTTCCGTGGTGGCGGGGATTTTGCGCAGGCGCGGCACCGCCAATCCGCTCTCCCGGCGGATGGCCGGTTCCACCGGTACCAGGGCGATGTTGGGGGTCAGCAGGTTCTCGGCGATCCGGCGGCCCATCAACGAGATCCCGGCAGCCTCCTCGACGAAACGGCGCAGCATCTCGTGGCTTGAGCTCAGAAGGATGTGGGGGGTGAAGCCGGAGGCGCGGCAGGCGTTCAGCAGCGCGTTGCGAAAGGAGGAGCTCGAGCTTAACAACAGCAGCCGCTCTTGGGCCAAGTCGGCCCAGGAGATCGAGGGACGATGGGCCAAGGGATGGCCTCCCGGCACCAAGGCCACGATTTCGTCCTCGACCAAGGGATAAAATTGGACCGGATATCCTTCCAGAAAGGGTGCGGAGATGAAAGCGGCGTCCACTTTGGCCTCCTGCAGCCAACGCAAGAGGTCGTCGGTGGTGGCCTCGAGGATCTCGACCGACATCCC
>JAIMAE010000199.1 GCA_023512105.1 Bacillota bacterium
CCCCCCCCCCCCCCCCCCCCCCCCCCCCCCCCCCCCCCCCCCCCCCCCCCCCCCCCCCCCCCCCCCCCCCCGCCGGGAAGGCGTTCGATAAAGGTCTGTTGGGGACAGGCGGGGTTCTCGCACCCAAAGCACCGCCCCTGGATCTGGCGCCGCGTCGGCCGTTGGCGCCCCGGCGTGGTCCACGGCTGGCGCGTCACCCAGCCCGCCGTACGGGTGAACCAGTGCCCCCACGTCGGGCACTGCCCCCGTGGCGATGCCGAGACTTCCTCGATCCCAATGACTCCGTCCGTCTCCCGCATGCCGGTGATCCGCAACGCGGGCGGGGTCGCTATAATAGATGCGCAGGACATGAGGCATCACCTCGCCAGGGAAAGACTCATGTCCTCCTGCTTTTACCAGAGCGTCCTTTCCGACCGCTATACAAAACGCAGGAGAGCCATAGAATCCCCTCCTTTTCATTTGGCCTCCTATTATCACTTCTACCATACCTACTGTTGCTGGAGGAGGATTAGGTTATAGCCTTAGTTTCGACATTTTATAGGTACGTGTTTTGCGACAACGCCCAGCACGGGATTAAGAAGAAGGCTCACAATCCTCGTTTTATCACCCCGACAGTGGGCCATGAGGGATCGAACGTGTGTATACGGAGCAAAACAACAGTGGCGGTGGCCAGCCCCAGAAAGGCTGGCCACCGCCATGAGAAACAGCCCAACGCGGACTGCTACATACCTACCACAGCCATGTGACCGAGCCTTCCACCGAGGACGTCACCTGAGTCTGGCTCAGGACGATCGCCCCGTTAGGCCCATTACTGGCTAGAAGCCCGCTAGGCACCGATTGAGAGCCGCCCAGGAACCCAAAGTAGGCAGTCTGAGTTTGTACCGGCGACGCAGCACTACTCAGATCCGACGTCACCTGGAACCCGTTGTTGTAGCCTTCGTAGTAACTGGCGCCATCAGACAACGTCAGAGTGACCTGACCTTGCGAGTTGGTCTGGAAGCTGATAGATGGCGTCCCATTGTTGAACGTAGCCGTAACCACACCAGGTATCACCACTTGGTTGTAACCCAGCGGGTTAGATGAAGTAACACCGCTGCCGGACGACCCCGGAGTGAACAACGGCAAAGGCGTGGGCTCAGTAGCCTGCGAGTTGCTAGTGGGACTGTACTCTTGGCTTTGTAGCGTAACACCATTCACCGCAGTAATCCACAGGTCAGGCATATTGGCGTACGTGAAGTTTACTGTTAGGTTGGGAACGGGGTTGCCGTTTGCATCCTGCACCGTAAACGTGATCGTGCTGCTCTGACCAATGTTGAGCGTGGTCGAAACGGGGTTTGTCGCGCCCAATTGACCGTTACCCTGTTGCAACGCCGAAGTGAACGTGATACTAGCACTGGACGACACGTTCCCACTCGACAAAGTCACCGTAGCTGACTCTGCACTTGTGTCAGTAAAGCCCAACTGAACCATTTCCGGTTGGGCCGGCACGGGAACCTGGAAGCCACTGCTGCCGGCCACAACCTCAGCCAAGGCCGTGTAGGTTCCGGGATTGAGGCTGAGGCTCGACGGGTTAAACGTTACCACGTATTGGCCGTTGGAAGTGCTGACCGAGTTGGTAAACGTCGTAACAACCGCGCCGGTTTGATCGAGGACATATACTGTGGTCGAATTGCCTGGACTCGGGGAACCAGACGGGAACGTAATAGTCGCCGAAGTCGGTGCTGGGCCTGACGACGGGATAGTGAACTGGGTGGTTGGCGCGTAGATGGTCCCTAAAGTCTTCCCCCCAGCAGTGATCGTGTACGTGCTGTTAGAGAAGCTCACCCCCACTTGACCCGACTTATTCACCTGATAGCCAGAGGAGGACAAAGGCGCTCCATCCACTGAATACAAGCTCGCGTTTCCAGTGCTGGACACATTAATAGTTTCTGCCCCACCACTGGAGTTGGTTTGACTTGTCGGATACGGGAGTGCCCCTGAAAATCCTTCGACGTAGAGAATGGCCACTTGGCTTGACGCAGGTGTGAACGATGAACTGGTAGTACTGGAGGCAGGAACAGACTGGGCTTGAATTCCGGTCACGCTGGTGTCGGTAGATTTAACACTGGGCACACCTTGCACGCCAATGCTAGTCAAGTTTCCGGACACCGTCCAGGTGACGGTAATCCCGGGTTCAGGACTCCCCGGGGCTGAAATTATCCCACTGGAGGCATCCGTAGTATCCACCGTACCATTCTCCACCGGGTACACCAGATAGTTGTTTGGTTTCGCCGTTACGTTGGTGTTGGGATTCGTGCTACCGGTGGCCGTGGAGTTGGTAACTGTGAACTGGAAGAAGCCGCCGGCATTCGCTGTAATCAGCTCACCAACGCTGCTTCCCGCCGCTGGCGAACCACTCAACGTCGACCCCGCCGAAATTACATAGGGGAACGGTGTGGTGGAGCCGTTCTGGATATAGCTGTCTGTGTTGTTCCCATTGCCCCCAGCAACCACTATCAGCTGAGCATTTGGAACAGGGTTGCCATTCGAGTCTACTGCCTGCGCGTAGAATGTCACGTCCGAACCAACCTGAGCGGTGAAACCCCCGGCTAGGGTCCCGGAGGCGCCAGCCACCCCAAAGTTATGGACGCTTAGCGGAATTCCTTGCTGCCCGAAGCTGAAGACAGTGCTTCCAGTAAATGTCCCCGCCGCATCCGTAGCCGTGACGCTCACTGTTACATTATTGACGTTCGACTCACTAGATACGTAGGCGGTTGCTTGACCTTGGGTGTTGGTGTAAACAACCAGACCGCCCGCGCATGAACCGCTCGTATTGGTCGCCACCTGGCCTCCTGAGCTATTGGCAAAGAATGCCGGCGAGTTAGTCGGTGCCGTAATCTGGAAGCAAACCGGGGCATTCACCGGCTCCTGACCGTTGAGTAGTGGCAATGTAACCACAACCGGAACCGCGCTCCCGGTCGGGAACCCTTGTTTGGCAGTCGAGGCCGGAGATACTGCCAAGCCACTGGTGCCCACGAACTCGAGGTATGCCTTATTGGACGTGATTTGCACACCGTTGCTGATGTACGGACCCCAGAACTGGACCTGGGTGCTTAGAGATGTGCCACCGCTTTCGCTCAACTGAGCACTAGCCACCCCATTGGCGTCGGTTGGCACATTAAAGTAGAACCACCCATTGGCCCCCGAAGCTTCAGTCAGTTGCTCCCCGTTCTGGGTTACCGAGGAGACAACCGGCGCACCGGCAGTGAAGTACAGCTGGACATTAACCCCTGGAACAGGGTTCCCGTTCGGATCGAGCAACGTGGACGACACCGTAAGCGGAGCCCCATTCTGGGCAACTGCCGGGTTGGTCACACTTCCATCGCCGAAGGCCTGACCGCTCACTTTAATCTTGGTCAAGCTACCGACCGCTGATTGAGTCGGGGTAGTTGCGCCGGAGATAGTGTTGAGGATCTGGCTCACCGTGCTCGAGGGAATCGAGGCGGTGCCGCCAAACACCTGGACGGTGCCCACGCTCTTCACCAGGCTGCTGGTCAGGAACGACTGCACGCTGCTCGGGATGTTGGCCCCGTTGGTGAACAGGATCGGCGCACCTTGGCTAGCCGCGTACGGTCCACCGGTGATGGCATCCACCAAGTGGTAGGAAATCATCCCGTTGGCGTTGACCACGTCGGTGCTGCTGTCATTGGCGATGTCCACCGTGGTGTAGCCGCTCGAGGGAGCCATCGCCTGGGCGATCGCCACCGCGTTGGCGTAGTTGTCGTTGCTGCCGCTACCGATGGTCTTCTGGGTGTCGCCGCCCGCGCTGAGGTTGTAGCCCACCGCAGTACCCACGACCACCTCAGTCTGGCTGGAGCTTCCGGTCACGAAGCTCGCCTCAGAGGACGGCAACGAGGTCTGTCCGGGAGCCGCCAGCAACACCGGGTCTCCTGCCGCAGCAGCCCATGGCGCAATCGCCAAGGCGTCGCTCAGGTCAGGGTCGTCCCCCGAGGCGACGTAGACGGTGCTAAAGGAGCTCTTGCCTTCCGCCTGGGCCAACTGCTGCGCAATTTGCGCCGCCGTGGCGTAGCGGTCGGCCCCCGTCACATTCACCGTGGTCACGCCGGCCGGAAGCTGGCTGGCCAACGTCGGGTTGGCGGCCGCACCGATCAGGTAGACCTTGGTGATGTTGTGCGAGGTCAGGTAGTTCATGGTCTCCGAGCCCAAGGTGTTCTGGTCTTGGCTCAGGAGAATGGGCGCGCCTAAGGCCTTCGCCAACGGCGCCGCGGTGACAGAGTCAATCAAGTTGGCGTTGGCGCCCGACGCGAGAATCACGATGCCCGAAGACGGCCCATTGGGATATTGGGCGTTGGCAATCGCGATGGCGGTCGCCATCCGATCTTGACCGGCCAAAGTGACCTGTTGAGGCGTAGTGGCCGCAAACACGGACCCTATCGGGGCCAGCGACCACGCCAGCAATCCAGCCGCGGCCAGCACTCCCACACGAGACCGTGCCTTTAATCGATGTTTAG
>JAIMAE010000200.1 GCA_023512105.1 Bacillota bacterium
ATCCGGAGAGCCGGCGAGATCCTGTCGATGGACGAGGTGCCAATCGTCTTTGGGCCCGACATTCACGGAAACACCCGCGGGCAGACCATCTACTGCTTTGACCCTTCCCACAACCGCAACGAAATCTTCGCCGGCGACGTCGAGACGGCGGCGGACTGGCCGACCGTGACCTGGACCGGGGACCAGGTGCGCCACGCCAGCTACATCCGAAGGGCCATCCTGGACGACCACTTTACCTCGGTCACCTGAGATTGCTCAGCGAGCGCTCTGGGGGTGTGGCCGACAGCTTGGCAACAGCCACGGGTTCAGGGATCTGGAGGCTGGCTTCGGTTGGGGCAGAAGAAAAAAGGGCGGGCCTGCGTCCGCCCTTCCTCATTGGCTTAAGACTACTCCGTGACCCAGCGAATCGCCTTCTCCAATTCTCGAGGGCGGGCCTTCGGAGGAGCCATTGCCGGCTGGCCCACGTAGAGCATGGCCACGATCAGGTCGGAGGGGTCAAGACCCAAGAACCGTTTGACCTCGGGATGATAGGCCATTCCTCCGGTGCGCCACATGGTGCCGATGCCGCGCGCCCAGGCCTCGAGGAGAAAGTTTTGGACCGCTGCCGCAGTCGCCGAGTGGTCTTCCGCCGCCCGCACCGGGTCTTGATCGACCGGGCAGCTGACCACGATCAGCACCGGAGCGCGCAGGGGCCGGCTCTTCTCCCGCTCGATCCACTTCTCCCGCTCTTCGCCAGCCAGGCCCCGCTCGTCGGCGGTCAACCGGGCCCAGAATTCTCCCAGCCGCTCCCGCGCCGGGCCGGTCAAGATGGTAAACCGCCAAGGCTGGGTCAGGTGGTGATTGGGCGCCAAGATGGCGTGGCTGATCAGCTCCTCGAGGACTTTGGGGTCGACGTCCCCTTCCAGGCGGCCGATGCTGCGCCGCGAGGTGATGGCTTCACTTACGTCCAATGCGATTCCCCTTTCTTCTGTGGCCTGGCCGCCCTGGGCCAGAAAGATCGATGGTGTAAACCCTCCTCAACGACCCTATTCCTCTTATCAGTCCGGCCAGCGCATTGGCCCGCGGGCGACCTCCAGCTGCCTTCCCGCCGTAAACAGCCAGTTCTCCTGCCACCATGGGGCGACCAACTGGATGCCCACCGGCAGGCCTGAGGGGGCCAACACCGGAACGCTTAACGCCGGAAGTCCGCTCAGGTCGAAGGGAGCCGTCCCCTGGGTCAGGGGAGCCCCGAAGCGGGGATGCTCGGCGATGGTAGGAGGTAGGGTGGGGATGGTCGGTAAGAGCAAGAGCTCAAACCGCGTCCAGAGATCTTGATAGGCGTCGACCACCACCGTCCGCACCCGTTGGGCCTCCAGGTAGTCCACCGCCGAGATGCGCAGCCCGGCCTCCAGGTAAGCGCGGACATCCTCGCCGTAGGCCTGTGGGTGGGCCCTGAACCACTGCCGGTGCACGGTGGCCGACTCGGCGCGGATGATGGTAAAGTTGGCGGCCAAACTGGCTTCCCAGAGGGGAAGCTCGACCGGCTCGACCACATGCCCATGGTGGCTAAGCCATTCGGCCGCCTGCCTGGTCGCCTGTTCGACCTCGGCCTGCAGCGGGACGCCAAAGCCCTTCGGGGGATCCACCAGGCCGATGCGAAACCAGGGCGGCACCTCACGGCTTTCCTGGCCAAACCCGGTGGTGGGGTCCTCGGGGTCGACTCCGGCGATGCAACGGTAGATCGCCTCGGCATCGTCCACGCTGCGCGCCAACGGCCCCACGTGGTCGAGCGACCAACTTAAGGGGACCACGCCCCGGCGGCTGACCCGGCCATAGGTAGGTTTGAGGCCGACAATCCCGCACATGGCGGCGGGGATGCGCACCGAGCCGGCGGTGTCCGTCCCCAAGGCAGCGACCGCCATCCGGGCGGCCACCGCCGCTGCCGAGCCGCCGCTCGAACCTCCGACCATCCGCGCGGGATCCCACGGATTGCGGGTCGGCCCGAAGTGGGGGTTGAGGGTGGTCCCTCCGGCGGCAAACTCGTGGGTGTTGGTCTTGCCGGGAAACCAGGCCCCCGCCTCGCGCAACCGCCGGACCGCGGCGGCGTCCCCAGGAGCACTGGCGAGGTAAAAGGAACTTCCGGCCCGGGTGGGGAATCCTGCGCAGTCGATGATGTCCTTGATCGCCACCGGCACGCCCTGCAGGGCACCGGATCCCAGTTCGGCTGAGCCGTCGAACCATACCACGTAGGCGTTGAGGAGAGGATTTTTCGCGGCGATGCGGCTCTGGTAGGCAGCGAGCAGGTCCGACCACGCAAGCTCGCCTCGGGCCAAGGCGGTGGTGAGCTCGGCAATGCCGAGGTCGACCGGATTCATGGCGCGCTCTCCGTGTGGGGTGGGTTCAGCTGCATCAGGCGCGGCAAGAAAAAAGGCTCGGCGAAGGGAGGCAGCGGGACTTTGGCCAAACCCTCTTGGATGGTGGCCAAGTGACCGGCTACCGCCTTGGCCAGCGCCGGGTCGAGGGGATCACGTTCGGGCGCGATGGTCGTTCGCCTCCTCGCCCAAATGGGCTGAAAACTCCATCCCGTATCATAACATAGGGCCGGCCGGAGTGCGGAGGACGGAAAAAGCCTCCCGCCAAGGGAGGCTATCGACATCCCGGGTGGGCTTCATTGGCCGGCGCTGCGTTCGGCCAGCGGGACGTCCAAGCTGCGGTGGACGACCACTCCGCGGTGGTAGGCGCGCTGGCCGTGCAGCCGCACGTCGAGCCCTTCTTCTTCTTCCTCGGCTGTGACGCGAGCCACCCCCAGCGCCCGCATCGCCCCTACCGTAAGCGCGGTGATGCCAAAGCCAAAGAGGGCGATGCTGACCGTTCCCAGAACCTGCACGCCGAGGAGATGAAGACCTCCGCCGTAAAACAGGCCGCCTTTTTCGGCGAAGAGACCCACCGCCACCGTGCCAAACACCCCGTTGACGCCGTGGACCGGGAAGGCGCCCACCGGGTCGTCCACCTTCCATCCCTCGATCCAGGCGGTGCCGAGGACCACCAGGACGCCGGCGATTAGGCCGATGGCCACGGCCGACGGGGCGCTGACGTAGGCGCATCCGGCGGTGATCGCCACCAACCCGGCCAGCACCCCGTTGATCGCCATCGTCGGGTCGTAGACCCCTTGCTGGAGGCGGGTCACCGCGATCGCGGAGAGGCCGCCGCCGGCCGCCGCCACCATGGTGTTGACGATCACCGGACCGACCAGGGGCGAGAAGGCGTCGAGGGTGGAACCGCCGTTAAATCCAAACCAGCCAAACCACAGGATGAAGGTGCCGACGAAGGCGAGCGGGAGGTTGGAGGGACGGAACGGGTTTTCCACCCCGTCAAACCGCCCCTGGCGCGGGCCGACCAACCAGGCGGCGGCCAGCGCCGCGAACCCGCCGAAGGTGTGCACCACTGCGGAGCCCGCGAAGTCCTCCATCCCCAACTTGGCCAGCCATCCGCCGGGGTTCCAGACCCAGTGTCCAGAAACCGAGTAGGCCAGCACGCCCACGACCACGAACACCAGGTACGAGGAGAAGCGCATCCGTTCGCTGACCGCCCCGGAGACGATGGAAATGGCGGCGACGGCAAAGGCCATCTCAAAGAACCACAGCACCGGCACGGGCACCGAGGCGACGTGGACGATCGGCCCCTGGAGGAGAAAGCCGGTGGCGCCGATCCAGCCGTTGTGAGAAATGCCATACATGAGTGCGAATCCTGCCACGCCGTACACCAAGGATCCCAGCGTGACGTCAGCCATTACCTTCATCACGATCGAAAGCGTGTTCTTGGCCTGAACCAGCCCCGCTTCCAAAAGCGCGAAGCCACCTTCCATAAAAAAGACCAAGGTTCCAGCAAAAATAACCCAAATGGTGTTGATGGCGGTGGTCAATGGCCGTTCCCCCTACAAAAATCCTTGACATCATTCTATGCTCTTGAGAGGTTTTTTGCAACGGATTGAGGTAACCTTACAAAGGAATTTTTGCTTCGGGGAAGGCGGCCTTCGCCGAACATGTTAGGAATATCCGTGAGACTCGTGGTAGATTTCGTCGTACATCCGAGCCTCCGAGCTGGCGATGCGGAGCCCGACCTCGGCCATGGTGGACAAGGCTTCGGGGGAGCGATAGCGCACCAGCACATCGCGACAGAGCCAATAGTGGCGAGGTTCGTCGCGCATGGCGTGCACGCGCCAGAACGTCAGGTCCAGCGAACCCGAACGTTGGTAGCGGGGATGGGTCAAACCATCGGCCAGCCATCCCATCACCTGCCCGGCGAACAGCTCCGAGCCTAATCCCACCGCCGCCATCGCCTCCAGTGTGCTGGCTCCGCGAAAGAAATCCAGGAAGGTGGTGACCGCCTTGGCCACCGCCGGGCCCATCGGCGCGGTATCTAGGGAGAGTGAGGGGTCGATCGACTGCAGGAAGGTCTGATACAAGCGCCGGTGAGACCGCTCGGGGTGTCCCCGCCCGGCCTCGTCCCA
>JAIMAE010000201.1 GCA_023512105.1 Bacillota bacterium
ATGATCATCGCCGCCTTGGGGGCGGAGGGGGAGACCCACGTGCAGGGGCGGGAGGTGATCGAGCGCGGCTACGAGGCCTTGGCCGAGCGACTTTCCGCGGTAGGGGCCGACATCTTCGCGGGTTGATGCTATACTTTCCTCAAAGAAGGGAGCGGAGGAGTCGGCTTTTGCGAGAGTGGCCTTGGCAGTTGACCGGCTGGCTGGCGGTGATGGCGGCCGTGTTGGGATTCCTAATCGCCCAGCAATGGGTGGTGGAGAACCGCATTGCGGCCAACGCCGCCTCCCAGGAGGGAAAGAACCTGGCCTACCTCATCACCCGGGCGGTGGAGACCAATCAGCGCCTGAGCCAAGAGATCGCCCAGGAGCAGGCGGCCCTGGCCGCGGCCAAAAAGGATTCGACGGCTCCGCTGAAGGCCCAGCTGAGCCAGGTCCAGGCCCAGGCGGGCCTGGTGCCGGTGCAAGGGCCGGGAGTACAGGTCTCCTTGCAGGATGCCGTCCAGCCCAGCTTCCCCGGGGAGCCGGCCGAGTTTGAGCTGGTCCATGACCAATACGTGCTGCACATCGTGGCCCTGCTCTCCGCGGCGGGGGCCCAGGCCATCGCGATCAACGGCCAGCGCTACGTGGCCACCACCTCGATCTTTTGTTCCGGCCCCACCATCCGCATCAACGGGGTGCCGTACGGGTCGCCGTTTGTGATCACCGCCGTCGGCCCCTCGGCGGCAATGCTGCAGGCGCTGAACCAGGACGTCGACGTCCAGGGGTGGAGCGCCCTGGTGCAGCTCAAGTACCAGGCCGAGCCTTCGCTGACCATCCCGGCGTACTCCGGGCCGGTCAGCTTCACCTACGCGAAGGCGGCTCAGGGCGCGGCCTAGCGGCAAACGCTTCACGAAGGAGACCTTGTCCATGTGGATCATCGTGCTGGCACTCATCATCGGCATTCTCTTGGGATTGAACTTTCCCCTGGTGGTGCCGGCATCCTTGGCCCATTACCTTTCGATCGCGCTGTTGGCCGTGCTGGACACCGCCTTTGGGGGCATCCGCGCCAGCCTAGAACACCGGTTCGACCCCCTCACCTTCGTCACCGGTCTCATCTCCAACGCCGTTTTGGCGGCTTTGTTGACGTATTTTGGGGACAAGCTGGGCGTGCCCTTGTACGATGCCGCGCTCTTCGCCTTCGGCTTTCGCATCTTCCAAAATCTCGGCGCCATTCGCCACCTGCTCTTGGGGCGGTTTATCAAAACCCGGGAGAAATTGCACCATTTGTCTGGGTAGCCATGGCAGGAGATTTCCAGGGGGAGAGAGAAAGGGAAACTGATACAGTGCATCTTCTCCGGGTTGGAGGTGTCAGGTGGCCAGGCGGAATTTGGTTTTAGCGGTCGATGTGGGCACCACCAAGGTCTCGGCGATCGTGGCCCAGGTCCGGCCAGACGGCGAGCTGGCCGTCTTGGGGATTGCCGCCACCCCGGTGGTGGGCATGCGCCGGGGCATCGTCTACGAACCGGAGCGAGTGGCCACTGCCATCCGAGACGCTGTCAACCGGGCCAACAGCATGGCCGGGGCCGACCTCAACCAAGCGGCGGTCGGGGTCAATGGCGATCACCTGCAGGTCAGCGTGGGCCGGGCGCAACTCGGGCTCAAGAGCGGAGTGGTGCGCGAGGAAGACTTGAAGGCGGTGGTGCAGAAGGCCACCCCGGCCGCGGCCGATCCCGAGCGTCAGGTGATCCAGTTGATCCGGCGCGCCTTGGCCGTGGACGGATTTCGGGGAGTGGTCGACCCGGTCGGAATGGTGGCGCACCAGATCGAGGCCGACGTGCTGGCGGTGACCGGCCTCAACAGCGCGGTACGCAATTTGAAGCGGGTGCTCTCGATGGCGGGGATCACCCCGACTTTGCTGGTGGCCAACCCCAAGGCGGCGGCCGATGGAGTGCTCGGGGACGACGAGCGGCAGCTGGGGGTGGTCTTGCTCGACGTCGGCGGCGGGACGACGGGGGTGGTGGTCTACCGCGGCGGAGAGCTGCAGCACGTGGGCGTGGTGCCGATCGGGGGCGAGGCGATCACCTCCGACATCGCGGTGGGGCTGGGGGTGGTGGCCACCCAGGCCGAGCGGCTGAAGTTGGAGTACGCCCAGGTCGGAGGGCCCCGGGAAGGCACCATCGAGGTGCGCACCGTCAACGGGCAGTCGGTCAAGATCATCAGCTTTGCCCAACTGGCCGAGATCGTGGAGGCGCGGGTGGAGGAGTGGGCCCAGTACGTAGAGGCGCAGCTGCGGCGGGTGGAATGGCCGACCGGACCGGCGGCCGGGGTGGTGTTGACCGGCGGCGGGGCGATGTTGCGAGGTTTGGTGTCGTTTATTGAGCACCGTTGGGGATGGCCGGTGCGGTTAGGTTCCCCCTATGGGCTGGCCGGACTTTCTGATTTGTCCAAGAGCCCGGGCTATGCCGTGGTGGTCGGCGTGGCCAAGGCCAAGGCCCGGGAGGGCGTGTTTGTGGCGGAGCACGAAGGGTTTGGGGAGCGGATTCGCAAACTGTGGGTGAATTTATTCAGTTAGAGGGGATTCGCCCGCCGGAGTGGGGAGGACATATCTATGCTCGAGTTTGACCAAGCGGCGGAGAACTTTGCCGTCATCAAGGTGGTGGGGGTGGGGGGCGGCGGCACCAACGCCGTCAACCGGATGATTCACGCCGGCCTCAAAGGGGTGGAGTTCATCGCCGTCAACACCGACGCCCAGGCGTTGTCGCTGTCGATGGCCCCGACCCGGCTGCAGGTGGGGCAGAAGTTGACCAAAGGGTTGGGTGCCGGCGCCAATCCCGAGATTGGGCAGAAGGCGGCCGAGGAGAGCCGCGACATGGTGGCCGAGGCCTTGCGGGGCGCCGACATGGTCTTTATCACCGCCGGGATGGGCGGTGGCACCGGGACCGGAGCCGCCCCGGTGGTGGCCGAGGTGGCCAAGGAGGTAGGGGCCCTGGCGGTGGGGGTGGTCACCAAGCCCTTCACCTTTGAGGGCAGGCGGCGGCAGGCGGTGGCGGAGAAGGGGACGGCCAACCTCAAGGCCAAGGTGGATACGTTGATCACCATCCCCAACGACCGCCTGCTGCAGGTGGTCGAGAAGAAGACCTCGATCATGGAGGCCTTTCGGATCGCCGACGACGTGCTCCGCCAAGGGGTGCAGGGGATCTCGGACTTGATCGCGGTGCCGGGATTAATCAACCTCGATTTTGCCGACGTTAAGACCATCATGTCGGAAATGGGTTCGGCGCTGATGGGGGTGGGCGTGGGCCAAGGCGAGAACCGGGCCCAGGTGGCGGCCAAGGCGGCTATCTCCAGTCCGCTGTTGGAGACTAGCATCGACGGGGCGCGCGGAGTGCTGCTCAACATCACCGGCGGACCCGACCTGTCGCTGTTTGAGGTCAACGAGGCGGCAGAGATCGTGATCCAGGCCGCCGACCCGGAGGCCAACATCATCTTCGGCGCCGTGATCGACGAGAGCATCCGGGACGAGGTGCGGGTGACGGTGATCGCCACCGGATTTACCGGCGAGCCGGCCCGGCACCGGATGGAGGCGGAAATGCGCGAGGAGATGGAGGTGCGGCCCTTCCCCAACGACGACCTCGACATCCCGGCCTTCTTGCGCCGGCGCAGTTAACTCGTGACATCTAGCATGCTTGAGCCAAAGGAGGCGGATCGCGATGGCTGAGGTAGAGAAAGTGGTAATCGTGGGGTCTGGCATCGCCGGGTTGACGGCGGCCATCTACGCCAGCCGGGCCAACCTCAACCCGTTGGTGGTGGAAGGCTACGAGCCCGGGGGACAGCTGACGCTGACCACCGAGGTCGAGAACTATCCCGGGTTCCCCCAAGGGGTGGGCGGCATCGACCTGGTGGGCAACATGCGCGAGCAGGCCGCCCGCTTTGGGGCGCGCTTTATCATGGCCGATGTGGAGTCATCCAACCTGCGCGAGACCCCCTTTCGCCTGCACACCTCCGATGGACAGACCATTTTAACCCACACCGTCATCATCGCCTCCGGAGCTCGGGCGCGGATGTTGGGACTTCCCGCCGAGGAGCGATACATCGGGCGTGGCCTCTCCACCTGCGCCACCTGCGACGGGGCCTTCTTCAAGGACCAGCAGGTGATCGTGGTGGGAGGCGGCGACTCCGCGATGGAGGAGTCGACCTTTTTGACCCGTTACGCCTCCAAAGTCTACGTGGTCCACCGCAGCGAACACTTCCGAGCCAGCAAGATCATGCTTGAGCGCGCCCGCTCCAAACCCAACTTGGAGTTCATCGTCAACACCCGGGTGGTCGACATTCTCGGCGATGGCAAGCGGGTGAAGGCCGCCGTCCTCGAAGACGTCAAGACCGGAGAGCGGCGGGACTTCCCGATTGACGGCATTTTCTTGGCCATCGGCCACATTCCCAACGTGGAGTGGCTGGGCGGCCAGGTCCGCCTGGACCAATACGGCTACGTGGTGGCCGGGCCGGG
>JAIMAE010000202.1 GCA_023512105.1 Bacillota bacterium
CGCCAGAGGTCGGCATCGACCCGCTCCAAGGCAATTTCCAGCGGAGCCGAGCGGGTCAGCGCGGTCCGATAGTCGTGGGTCACCGCGTCGTACTGGCTTATCCCATACAGGAAATTGCCGATGAAAAACGCGATCACCAAGGAGAACGCCAACAACAGCTTGGTACCGATCCGAAATTGAGACATGCCAAGTTGCCGCACCACGCATTCGACCCTTTCCCTCTCAGGGTGCGCCCTCCCGAGGACGCGGAGACCACCATCAGGCCTCGTCCCCCGCTCCCGCTCGGAACGGCGCGATACCCTGGTGTTGCTTTGTCTTTAGGCATTACTTCGTAGGGGGTGAGCAAATCCCTCTTTTTTCGACAACCTTTTTGCCTTGCGGCCTCATGGCAGGAATTGGTGGCGTCGACGGCGAATCGCCCTACCGATCTGATTTCGGCAGTGGGAAGCGGACCCACTCAGAGAGGAGGAAGGGATGGCCCAGGATCCGACCAACCCAGGGGTTTTGGCACAAGAACTTCCCCCGGTCAAAGCCACGGTGGAGATCGAGTGGCAGCCGGGTCCGGACTTGCCGGTGGAACGTTACCAGTCGCGCATCGTCCTGCGCGACCAGGCCGGCTACGACTATCTAGACGCGCTGCGCACCCCAGATGGGCAGGTGGTGGCGGCTTGGAGTCTGGTGGGCCAGCCGTTGAGCCTGTTGTGGGGACAAGAGAGCATCTCTTTCGCTATCCCATCACCGTCGAGGAGGTGCTGGAGCCTCTCCCGGCCCTGCGAGTCACCTACCTAGGCCCTCCGCGACGCCACAACCGCCGGCGCGAGTGGCGCAGCAACACCAAGGTGGTAGGGCAGTTTGTGGTGGTGGGCGCGGAGCCCAACACCCCGCGGGCTCGACCGGTGTTTACCGTCTCGCGAAACATTTCTTACTCGGCGATGCGGTTTTTCTCCCGGTTTCGGTTGGAGCCGGGCACGGTCTTGGAAGTTGAGTGGAAGTTAGGGCCCAAAGAGACCTTCAAGGCCACCATGCGGGTACTTCGCACCGTCCCCGGTCCCACCATGTACCAGCATCACGAGGGGGTCGACGTGGTGGCCTACTGGGATCCTCCGCTGGACTCGCCCTTGCGGGAACAATGGAAGGCATTTTGTGACCGCCATCGCTGGGATTAAATCTTGCCCAAGGCCTTGCGCTGGAGGTAGACCACGATCCCCTGGGCGTTCAAGTTGAGGTCCAGGGCCATCGAGTCTAGATTGGGTCGAGCCACTCCCAAAGCCTCCAGGTCGCGCTTGACCGCCGCCTGAAGACGCCGTTCGACCTCGGCCACCGCTGTGTCCGGGCCGAGGTCCTCCATCAGGGCCACGATGGTGGCGATGCCTCTCCGGGTGGCGGCGAAAGCATCGCTCGCCGGGCGGGTGACGGAAAAGTGGGTGTGGTAGACCGCGGAGAGGCCCAGCCGCTCCAGCCGGTCCAAAGTCGCCAGCACCGCGGCGGGGTCGAAATCGATCGGGGTCGTGGTGGGAAAGAGATACGGTATCGGCATGCCGGTCAATTGCGGCTGGTAGCGAATGCTGACGGTATCCCCACTGAAAAGCCCCCCGGTCAGGGAATCGACAATCCCCACGTGATGGCGAGCATGTCCGGGAGTGTCGTAGAAGGTCAGGGTCCGCCGGCCCAGGTGAAGGGTCGAGCCGTCCTGGTGGGCGACGATGCGGTCGCTCGGCACCGGCCGCGGCCGGCCAAACCGTGGCTCGAGCTGCGCCCCGTACACCGTGCCCGCGCCCTGCCAAAGACGCGAGGGATCGACCAAATGGGCGACGGCCCGGGGATGGCAGTGCAGGGTGGCCCGGGGAGCCAGCGCCATCAACGCCCCGGCACCCCCGGCGTGGTCGAGATGGACGTGGGTGACGATGACGTGCCGCAACGCCTCCGGCTCCACCCCGACCTCGCGAAGGCCGGCCAGTAGTTTAGGGTGGCAAGCCTGGGAGCCGGTCTCCACCAACGTGGGCTCGTCATCCAGCAGCAGGTACGCTCCCGTGCGCGCCGGGTCTCCAAACTCCTCCAGGTCGATGACCACCAGGTCTTCGCCGACCGCTTGCACCATTTTCTCAAATCCTCCTCCCAAGCGATTTGCCCGCGCCGGCGCTCAGCTGGTGCGAAGCAGCACCGCGCCCAGCAGCATCGAGGCTAAAATGACCACGACCGGTGAGACCTTAAAGGCCCAGATGGCGGTCAACCCGCCAACGAAGAACAGGGCCGGAAGCAGCCACTGGGTCTTGGGGAAGGCGGAAGGTGCGAACTCCACCACCAACATCACCAGCAAGACCAGAACAATCGGTTTCACGCCTCGAATCAACCCCGCCACGTAGGGGTTGTTCCGCCAGGTCATCAGGAGCTGATACAGGCCCAACATCAACACCAACGAGGGCAATACCACGCCTACCAGCGCCGCCGCCGCCCCCACCGGTCCCCCGACCCGCCACCCGATGGCCGCGGCCAGTTTGGTGGCGATCGGGCCGGGCAAGGCATTGCCGATGGCCAGCATTTGCGCAAATCCGTCGTTGGTCAGCCAGTGATATCCATTGACCGACACCGCCTGAATCAGCCCCACCGATCCGGGACCACCGCCGTAGCCTAAGATGCCCACCTTGAAGAACCCCCAAAATAAGTCCCACCAGGTTCTCACCCCTGTGCGCCTCCCTGGCTCATCTTTCCTCGGCTGCTCCCACCGCCTCGCGCAGCGCCGCTTCGAGCCCTTGGCCACGGGTTAGCGCGGCAAAAAACCGGGCCGCGATGGCACAGGCATCTCCCTGGGTCTCTGCCGCCGGCGTCACCCACCAATAACCCTCCTTGCTGGCCACCAAAGCGCCCTCAGCCACCCGAGGCAACATCACCACCGAAAGCCCGGGGTGTCGACTGAGTAGCCATCCGACCAGGAGTTGGGCTTCGTCGCGCGAGCGCGGCGGCTGACTGCGGCACAGCGTCCCAAGCCCCCCTGCGGTGGGAAACAGGTAGTCGGCGACCGCCATCAGCTCTTCCCCGACCTCTCTGGCCGGCTCGGGATCGACCGCCACCTGTCCGCCGTGGTCCTTGACCCACAGCGCCGCCACCAGGTTGACCTCTCGCGGGATTTCTCCTTGAAGCCACAGCCATTCCACCGGGCTTAAAGCCTCAAGGCGCGACAGCAGGCTGTCGGGGTCCCAGCCGAGCTCGGCACCCGGCACCTCGATCCGGGCGCTCGATTCGGGCAGGGTCAAAGGGATGCTGGTGGCGGTGGGAAGACGGGCGTCGCGCCCGATGTGGGCCTCGAGGCGAGCGCGATGGACGAGGCTTTCCACCAACCGCCCGGCGATGTCGTCGCCGACGCGGGTGATCAAATACGGTTGCAGTCCGGCCTCTTGCAGGGATAAAGCGGTTTTCAGTCCCCTGCCTCCGGCACCCCATCGGCCCTGACCGACCAGGCGCTCTGCAGGTTCAGGGATTCGCGGGAGTTGCAAGGCCAGCTCCAACCCGGCCTTGCCCACCACCACGACCCGTCCCACCGGCCCTCCCTCCTTCCTTACGGGCTAATGGTACCACACGCCGCTCGGGCTACCGATCCAAGGCCTGATGGCGGCGCAACACGTCGTCGACCTCCGCGTCGCTGACCGGATGGAAATCCTGGTAGGCTTCCCCGACTGCCCCGAAGGCGCCAAGGTGGCGCAGGCTCACCACCTCCTCGCCTTGCTCGCGAAGCCAGGTCAACGCCTCTTCAGACGCCACCGGCACCAACCCCAGGAGGCGTCGCGCCCCAGTTCGGCAACGCAGCCAGCGCAGGGCCGCCAACAGGGTCAGCCCAGTGGCCAGCCCGTCGTCCACCACCACCGCCGCTACCCCCTCCCAGGCCGCTGCGGGGGGTAGCCACGGCTGATGCGAGGGCTCGGCCAGCCACGCCTCCAAAGACTCGCGGGCGCGTTCGACCTCTTGCGCCAGGGCGGCAGTGAGCCGAGGTGAGGCCCAACGCTGCCGGTCCCGATGCCAGACCAAAATCCCCTCGGGGGCAAGCGCCCCCAAAGCAAACTCGGGTTCCTCGGGATGGCCCAGCTTGCGCACCGGGGCCAGGTAAAGCGGCAGTTGGCATCGCCGGGCGACCGCCCCCGCGACCACCACGCCGCCCCGCGGAATCGCCACCACCGCTTGAAACGAACGCTGACTCGCTATCAGCCAGGTCGCAAGCGCGTCCCCTGCGTCCTCTCGGTTTACAAAGCGCACCGGTCGCCCCACCCTTCCTGCCACACCGCGGCAACCTTTCCCTCGGTTTCAGGGTACC
Source organism: Bacillota bacterium (assembly GCA_023512105.1). Lineage (GTDB taxonomy): Bacteria > Bacillota > Sulfobacillia > Sulfobacillales > Sulfobacillaceae > JAIMAE01. Next base: position 4,304 of record JAIMAE010000202.1, read on the forward strand.
ACGGGACCGGCCGGCAGAGGAGTCTTTGGCCCTAAAGCAATGCTCCGGGGTCCTCTGACCCCGGAGCGCACGAGGTGAGGTGGGGAATCTTAGGCTTGCGCCAGTTCGGCGGCATATTCCTCGGGAATGGGCGGCATCTCCAGTGCAAACCGCCGGCAGAAATCTTCCACGCGTCC
>JAIMAE010000023.1 GCA_023512105.1 Bacillota bacterium
TCTACCTGGAGCCTTTGACCGTCTCCTTCCTGGCCTACGTCCTGGGCAAGGAGCGCCCCGACGGGATCCTACCCACCTTGGGCGGCCAGGTGGGGCTCAACCTGGCCAGCGAGTTGGCCCACGCCGGCATTCTGACCGACTTGGGGGTGGAGCTCTTGGGCACTCCCTTGTCGGCGATCGAGAAGGCGGAAGATCGGGAGCTGTTCCGCCGTCTGATGCTGGAGCTCGGCCAGCCGATCCCTCGCTCGCGGTCGGTGACCAACCTCGACGACGGCATCGCTTACGCCGAGGAGATCGGCTACCCGGTGGTCCTGCGCCCGGCCTACACCTTGGGCGGCAGCGGGGGCGGGTTTGCCCACAACCGCCGGGAGCTGACCGAGCGGCTCTCCCATGCCTTGTCCCTAAGTCCGATCGGCCAGGTGCTGGTGGAAGAGTCGATCGCCGGCTGGAAAGAGGTCGAGTACGAGGTGATGCGAGACAGCGCCGGCAACTGCATCACCATCTGCAACATGGAGAACTTCGACCCGGTAGGGGTGCACACCGGGGACTCGATCGTGGTGGCCCCGAGTCAAACCTTGACCGACACCGAATATCACCTCCTGCGCCGGGCGGCGCTGGAGATCGTCACCGCCTTGGGGGTGGAAGGAGGCTGCAACGTGCAGTTTGCCCTGCACCCCGACGGGCGCTACCGCGTGATTGAGGTCAATCCCCGGGTCTCGCGGTCCAGTGCCCTGGCCTCCAAGGCCACCGGCTATCCCATCGCCCGGATCGCCGCCAAAATCGCGGTGGGATTGACCCTGCCGGAGATCCCCAACCCGGTCACCCAAAAGACCACCGCGGCCTTCGAACCCGCCTTGGACTACGTGGTGGTGAAGATTCCGCGCTGGCCGTTTGACAAGTTTCCCACCGCCGACCGCAGCCTGGGCACCCAGATGAAGGCCACCGGCGAGGTGATGGCGATCGATCGCACCTTCCAGGCGGCCTTGAACAAAGCCGTGCGTTCGCTGGAGATCAAACGCCACTCGCTGTTTGGGGTCCTGGGGGCCGACCTTTCTGAACAGGCGCTGTGGGAGCGGGCGGTGGCCCCCACCGACGACCGCCTGTTCTACCTGGCCGAGGCGATTCGGCGCGGGGTGTCGATCGACCGCTTGCACCAGGCCACCCATATCGACCCCTGGTTTTTGCACGAAATCGAGCGCTTGGCGGAGATGGACCGGAATCTGGAGGCGCGCCCGGAGAGCTGGGAGGCCGAGCTTCCCGCGCTCAAGCGGGCGGGCTTTGCCGACGCCCGGATCGCCCAGCTGGCCCATCTGCCCGAGGAGGTCATCCGCCGGCGCCGCAAGGAGCTGGGCCTGACCCCCGCCTACAAGATGGTCGACACCTGCGCCGGGGAGTTTCCCGCCGCCACCCCCTATTACTACGCCACCTACGAGGCCGAGAACGAGGCCTCGGCGATGGAAGGCCGCAAGGTGTTGGTGATCGGCTCCGGGCCGATCCGCATCGGACAAGGCATCGAGTTTGACGCCGCCACCGTCTGGGCGCTGGATGCCCTTCGCCACCGGGGATACAAGGCGATCATCATCAACAGCAACCCGGAGACGGTCTCCACCGACTTCAACGCCTCGGACCGCCTGTACTTCGACCCCTTGACCTTGGAGGACGTGCTCAACGTGGTCGACCAGGAGCAGCCGATCGGGGTGTTTGTCCAGTTCGGCGGGCAGACGGCGATCAATCTGGCCGAAGGACTGGTTCGCCACGGGGTGCCGCTGTTGGGGACCGACTTTGAGGGGCTGCGGGCGGCCGAGGACCGGCGCCTGTTCGACGCCCTGCTCGAGCGCCACGGGTTGTTGCGGCCCCCCGGGGGGACGGCGGTGACGCCGACCGAGGCCTTAGCGGTGGCCGAACGGGTGGGCTACCCGGTGTTGGTGCGCCCCTCCTTCGTGCTCGGCGGGCGGGCGATGCAGATCATCGAGGATGCCCGCCAGTTGGAGCGCTACCTCGAGCATCTGACCGAGATCGGGCCGCAGCAGCCGCTTTTGATCGACCGATACGTCAATGGCTTGGAGATGGAGATCGACGCCGTCTCCGACGGCGAGCGGGTGGTCATCCCTGCGGTGATGGAGCACGTGGAACGGGCGGGGGTGCACTCCGGGGACTCCTTGGCCGTGTTGCCGGCCCGGCGGGCCGATCCGGAGCTGGTCGCGGAGGCGGTGCGCTACACCGAGGTCTTGTGTCGGGCCTTGCAGATTCGGGGCTTCCTCAACGTTCAGTTCGTGGCCGCCGAGGGAAGGCTTTACGTCATCGAGGCCAATCCCCGCTCCAGCCGCACCGTGCCCTTCGTGGTCAAGGCGACTGGGGTGCCGCTGGTCGAGTTGGCCATCGAGGCCGCCCTGGAGGGGCGGCTGTCCGACCGCTACGGGCTGGGGCTCTTGCCTCCGCCGGCCCACTTTGCCGTCAAGATGCCGGTCTTCTCGTTTGCCAAACTCAACCAGGTCGACGCCACCTTGGGACCGGAGATGAAGTCGACCGGGGAGGCGATGGGCATCGACCGCGACTATCCTACCGCCCTGTACAAGGCGCTGTTGGCCGGCGGTTTTCGCCTCCCCGCCGGGGGGGCGATTTTGGCCACCATCGCCGACCACGACAAAGAAGAGGCGGTGCCGCTGTTGAAGGAGCTGGCGGAGCTCGGCTATCGGCTGTACGCCACCTACGGCACCTTGGCTCGCCTGTCCTTGGCCGGCGTGCCCGCCACCCCGGTGCGGCGGATCGGGGAGACGCCCCCCAACCTGATCGACCTCATCCGCCAAGGGACGTTTAACCTGGTGGTCAACACCATCACCCAGGGCGGGGATCAAGAGCGGGAAGGCTTTCTCATCCGGCGGGCGGCGGTCGAGCGCGGGATCCCCTGCTTCACTTCGCTGGACACCTTGCGGGCGGCGCTGACCGCGCTGCGCCAGCGGCAGCAGGCCACCTTCTCGGTTCACTCGCTCAACCACTGGCTCAAACAGGGGGCGATGCGCTGAACGGGCGGTCTGGCAGACGGCGAGCGTCAGACGAAGGAGGAGGTAGGCGATGGGACCCAAGGCGCTGGAAGTGGTGATTGCCCGGCGCGAGCTGGTGGCGCCCGAGCACGTCGAGCTCTACTTTAGCCATCCGGCCCTCAAGGAGGCGGTACCGGGACAGTTTGCCCACATCGCCACCGTCGGCACCCTGCGCCGCCCCATCTCCTTTTCCCGGATAGGAGAAGCGGGGGAGGCGGCGGTGTTGTTTCGGGTGGTGGGCCGGGGCACCGCCTGGCTGGCCGAGCGGCGAGAAGGCGAGGTACTCGACCTCCTGGCGCCGCTCGGGCGAGGCTACCCTCCACCGGATCCAGGGCGGCCCTGGTGTCTGGTGGGCGGCGGAGTCGGCATCCCACCCCTGTACGCGGCCTTGGGCAAATGGGGGAGGGGCATGCAGTCGATGGCCACCGTGATCTTGGGAGCCCGCACCGCGGCGGCGGTGTTGATGGCGGACGATTTTCGGGCCTTGGGGGTGGAGCCGACGATCACCACCGACGACGGATCCTTGGGCGAGCGGGGCACCGTCCTGGGGCCGCTCCGCCGCTGGTGGCAAACCCATCCGGAGGGGCAGGTCTACGCCTGTGGCCCGACCCCGATGCTGGCGGCGATCGCTCGCCTGAAGAGCCCAGGCGGCCGGCTGTACCTGGGGATGGAGCAGCGGATGGGCTGCGGGGTGGGAGCCTGCCTGGCCTGCGTGGTGCCGGCGGCGGGGGCGGCCATGCCCCCTTGGCGGCGGGTCTGCTCCGACGGCCCGGTGTTTGCCGCCGAGGAGCTCCGGCTGGACTGAAAGAGAAGGAGGGATCGAGATGGCCGGCCAAGCCGATCTTACACCGGCGGGGAGTGTTGGGGAGGAGCCGCTGGCGGTGCGGTTGGGAGGGCTCTGCTTGCCCAATCCCATCATCGCCGCCTCGGGGACGTTTGGATTCGGGCCCGAATACGCGCCGTTTGTCCGCCTCAGCCGACTCGGGGCGGTGGCGGTGAAGGGCGTCTCCTTGGACCCCTGGCCGGGCAATCCTCCGCCGCGGGTATGGGAGACGCCGGCCGGACTGCTCAATTCCATCGGGCTGCAAAATCCCGGGGTGGAGGTCTTTTGTCGAGACGACCTGCCCTTCCTGCGCCAGGCCGGCACCCGGGTGGTGGTCAACATCATCGGCAAAACGGTCGAGGAGTATGCGCGGGTGGCGGAGCGGTTGGAGCGCGAAGCCGGGATCGATGCCCTGGAGGTCAACATCTCCTGCCCCAATGTCAAAGAGGGCGGGATCGCCTTCGGCCAGGACCCGGAACATGCCGCGCTGGTCACCCGGGCGGTGCGCGCGGTGACTGACCGCCCGCTAATCGTCAAGCTTTCTCCCAACGTCAGCGACCCGGTGGCGATCGCCCAAGCGGTGGCCGAGGCGGGGGCGGACATCTTGAGCGCCATCAACACGGTGGTGGGCATGGCGATCGACCTGGAGCGACTTCGACCGGCCTTGGGGGCGGTCACCGGAGGGTTGTCGGGCCCGGCCATCAAGCCGATTGCGCTGCGGATCGTCTACGAGGTCTCGCAGGCGGTGGGGATTCCGGTGATCGGGATCGGGGGGATCGAGACCGCCGAAGACGTGTTGGAGTTTCTGGTCGCAGGGGCCTCGGCGGTGATGGTGGGCACCGTCACCTTTCGCCACCCCCGGCGGATGGAGGAGATCATCGAAGCCCTGCCTGCCCTCCTCCGCCGCCATGGGTTTCGCTCGGTCAACGAGGCGGTGGGGGCGGCCTGGCCAGGGCGGAGCGGGGGTGGGCGATGAGCGCCTCTCGCCTGTGGGTGGCCTTGGACACTCCCTCGCTGGCCACCGCCGAAGCTTGGATCCGGGCGCTCTGGCCCCATCGCCATTACAAGGTGGGTCTGGAGCTCTTCACCCGCGCCGGGCCCGAGGCGGTGGCACGATGGGCGCGGGAAGGCTGCGCGATCTTTTTGGATTTAAAGCTGCACGACATTCCCCACACCGTGGCGGGAGCGGTGGCGGCGGCGCGCGAGCTGGGGGCGGAGATGGTCACCGTGCACGCCAGCGGGGGCCCGGCCATGCTGGAGGCGGCGGCCCAGGCCAAAGGGGCGATGGCGGTGGTGGCGGTGACGGTGCTGACCAGCCTCGAGGGGCGGGATCTGGCTCGCCTCGGGTGGTCCGGGGAGACCGCAGAGCTGGTCCGCCGCTGGGCCGAGCTGGCGCACTCCTGCGGGGTGGACGGGGTGGTGTGCTCCGCCCACGAGGTGGCGGACCTGCGCCAGATCTGGCCGGAGTCGCGCCGGGTGGTGCCCGGGCTGCGGCTTTTGGCCGGCACCGAGGCCGATCAAAAACGGGTGGCCACCCCGTGGGCAGCGGTGCAGGCGGGGGCGACCGATTTGGTGGTGGGCCGAGCGGTGACCCAAGACCCCGAGCCGGCCCGGCGCCTGGCCGAGGTCCTCCAGGCGATCGGGGCCCGGTGAGGGGAGAGGCCCGAGGCATCGGAGACGGCATTCCCCTCCTAAAAGGAGCGAGCGACGTGAGCGAGTGGTTGGAAGAGTTGAAGGAGACCGGGGCGTACCTCGAGGGACATTTTCTTTTGACCACCGGTCGGCACAGCGACCGGTTTTTCCTGATGGCCCGCTTGACCGAGCATCCCCGGCGGCTTGAGCGGTGGACCGACCATTTGGCGCTGCGGGTCCGCCGATTTTCCCCCCGGGCGGTGGTGGGGCCTGCGGTCGGGGGGATCATCCCGGCCTACGCCCTGGCGCGGGCGCTGGACGCCCGGGCGCTGTTCTGCGAGAAGGTCGATCAAGGCATGGCCTTTCGGCGGGGATTCCGCCTGGAGCCGGGGGAGCCGGTGGTGGTGATCGAAGATGCCGTCACCACCGGGTCCTCGGTGCAGAAGGTCATCGACGCCGTCCAGGCCGCGGGGGGGATGGTGCGGGCGGTGGCGGCGCTGGTCGACCGCACCGGAGGCCACTCGCCGTGGCCCTATCCCTACGAGGCCTGCCTGCGGGTGCGGGTGGACAGCTGGGAGCCGTCCGACTGTCCGCTCTGCCGGGCCGGCGTGCCCCTGGAGCGACCGAAGCTCTAATCCTCCTCGCCCTCGCCGAGGCGGTCGCGGATGGCGCCCAGCCGACGCAGCCGGTCGCGGTCGGGGGTGACGTAGAGCGTCTTCTCTTGTCGGTACAACACCTCCCCCGGTCCGGCGTGCGGCCGTTTCTTGACGTACTTGCGCCGCGTGTAGTCCACCGGGACTAAGGAGGAGTGGACGGCGGGGCTGAAGTAGGCGGCCAGGTGAGCCGCGTCCAACAAGTCTTCCGGCCCCGGCTGGCGCCGCTCGCAGCGCAGCACCACGTGGGCGCCGGGGCTTTGTTTGACGTGAAACCAGAGGTCGTCCGGCTTGGCCACCGCGAAAGTTAGCTGCTGGTTTTCTTCTTGGTTGCGGCCAACCAGGATGGTGAACCCTCGCTGGGTTTGGTAGCGGCGAAAAGGCTCCGCACGCCCCTTGGCACGCCGCTGCGGTGGCTCGGCGCCGCTCTGGGCCTGATACCATTCCAGGGGATGGGGGAGGTCCAGCTCGGCCAGTTGCGCCCGGAGCTGGGCGGCTTGGCGTTCCAGGTCCGGGATCAGGCGACTGGCGGCCTTTTGTCGATTCTTGACCTTTCGGTAGGCGGCGTAGGCCTGTTGGGCCGCCTCTTGGGGGGATTGGCCTTCAGGCAAGGAGAGCACCACCTCCTGGCCGGCTTCCCAGTCCCAGACGGCGCACTCCCGGACCTGGGGGCCAAACTGGGCCTGGTAGGTCAGCCACAGGTCGCCCTGTCGCCGCCAGGGTTCGGGGTCTTCGCCGACCCACTCCGCCAGCTGAACCAGCTTCTCCTCCACCTGGGCGAGTCGCCGCCGCCACTCGGAGGCCAGCCGCTGGGAGAGGGCCTGGCGCCAAAACTCTTCTTCCCGCGCATAAAAGACCTGGTCAATGGCTTCCTCCAGGCTCTGGTGGGCCTCGGCGCGAAAGCCGGGGCGCGGATAGACCCAGACCTCCTGGTTGCCCCCGGACAAGGGAAAGAGCCGCCAGGCGCCAAATCCGGTCTCTGCCCAGTCGTGGCACAGGCGCTCCCATCCTTCTGCTCCCTGCTCCTCGACGAAGGCTCGGGCCCACGGAGGCAGGTGGGCGGGGTCGCGGGTGGCGCAAGGATTCGGCGGAGCCGGAAGCGGCTCGTAGGGCAGGCCGGGGGCGATCGGGCGCCGCCCCTGGCCGGGAAGGACCCGGCGGACCGCGTCGACCACCTGGCCGGATTGGTCCACCCAGACCACGTTGGTGACCTGACCGGTCAATTCCACGATCAAGCGAAAGGGAACCGGCTCCCCCCACTCGCCGCCGTGCTCCAGGCGTCGGCCGGTCAGCTCCACCACCCGTTCCCAGGGCGGAACCCGCACCCCGGTGACCACAAAGGGCCCCAGTCGCGCAAACAGCGGGGGAGGTGGAGGCGCGTTCTTGGCGGGCGGGTAGGCGGTGCGGTGCATGCGAGCCCAGCCCGGCTGCCAGACGATCAACAGCGCCACCCGGCGCCGGGTGGCCGGGTGAAAGCCGAGCAAGGCGACCCGACCTCGGCCCCCGCGGACTTGGTCGAACCGACATCCCACCAACTCCGTCTGCCAGTCGCGCTCCAGTTGGTGCAACACCAAGGCATCGATGGGCATGCGGCTTTCCTCCTCGCCGGAATGGGATTGTGTCAGATACACATGATAACAAAGAAGAGGCAAGCAGCGGGGTGGACCGATTGGGCCGGGCCGGCTGGGGGAAGAGAAGGGGCGCCCGAGCAGGGAAATCGGCGGCACAACGAGAAACCAAAAAAGGTGGGGTGCCGTAGCCCATAAGGCTCGCCAAGGCTCGCCGCACAGGCAGGAGTCCGGTCCCGTGTAGAGAAATTTGCAGGGAAGGGCGCAGTCAAGGGAGGCTTCGGTCGATGTCCGTTCGGCATGGGGTCGCGCGATTTTTGTGATAGTATAGGGGGAAGAGATCGCCTGGGCAGCGGCCCGCCTTGCGGGAGCCTCGATTCCGGGCTTACTCGCGTTTTGGGAGGCAAAAGGCGGCCAAGGGTTTTGACTCAGGCAAAGGGATGGGGGGATTGAGGCGTGGCTATTGGTGGTGAGACGCATGGACTGCGGGCGTGGTGGCTTTCGCTGCCGTCGCGCCGGTTTACAGAGCGGGCAGGGTACCACTGGTACGTGGTGGGCACGGTGTGCGTCGGAGCCTTTATGGCGGCCTTGGACGCCAGCATCGTCAACGTGGCTCTGCCGGACTTGGGGACCTATTTCCACGCCGGATCCAGCGTTGGTTGGGTGCTGATTTCCTATCTCCTCACCCTGGCCACCTTGCTCACGCTCTTTGGGCGACTGGCCGACATGTTAGGTCGGAAGCCGCTTTACACCTTCGGGTTTCTGGTCTTCATCGTCGGCTCCGCCGCCTGTGGGGCCGCCGTCAACATGCCGATGTTGGTCATCGCCCGGGTCTTTCAGGCCGCCGGGGCGGCCATGTTGCAAGCCAACTCGGTGGCCATCATCACGGCCGCCGTGCCCAGCAACGTGCGAGGGCAGGCCATCGGCTTTCAGGGCTCGGCCCAGGCCATCGGGCTTTCGGTGGGGCCGGCGGTAGGCGGCGCCTTAATCGCACTCTTCGGCTGGCGGGCCATTTTCTACGTCAATGTCCCGGTGGGCCTCTTGGGCACGTTGGCCGGGGCTTTGATTTTGCCCAAGGATCGGCTGTCTGGCAACAAGCCGGTGTTTGACTGGATCGGCAGCGCCCTGTTCGCGCCGCTCCTGGTGGCGGTGATGCTGGCCTTAGAAGAAGGGCAGACCTGGGGCTGGACCTCGCGGCCGGTCTTGGGCCTGGCGGCGTTGGCGGTCGCCTTGCTGGTCGCCTTCTGGCAGTGGGAGAAGCGGGTGCGAGCGCCCTTGATCGACCTTCGGCTGTTTCGCATCCCGGTCTTTACCATCGGTAACGTGACCGGCCTGCTCTCCTACCTGGTGATGTTCGGGGTCTTAGTGCTGATGCCCTACTTCTTCGAACGGGTGATGGCCTACCCCTCGGCGGTGGTGGGGCTGATGATGACGGCGGTGCCGTTGGGGATGACGGTGACGGCACCAGTGGCCGGCCGCATCGCCGACCGCATCGGTCCGCGGCTGATCACCACCGGGGGGATGGTGCTCACCGGACTGGCCACTCTCGGCTTGGCCTTCAGCCTAAGCGTGACCCCGGTGGTGGCCTTCCTGGTGGTGGAGCTCTTCTTCGTGGGAGTGGGCCTGGGGATGTTCACCCCGCCCAACAACTCGTCGGTCATGGGCAGTTTGCCGCAGGATCGCTTGGGCGTGGGGGGCGGAATCCTCAACATGGCCCGGTCGCTGGGCATGGCCTCGGGCACGGCGGTGTCTTTGGCCCTGGTCACGGTGTTCTTGGCCATCTTTGGCGGAACCTTGGCAGAAGGCGGGCCCCCGGCCCCCTGGATTCCCTCGCTGCGGTTGACGCTCTACCTGCTGGTGGCCTTGGCGGGGGTGGCGGCGGCCCTTTCGGTGTTCCGCGTCGGCCGATCACAGGCCAAATCCCGGCCGGCCGACCCCATGCCGCTGGATTGGTGACCAATCCGACGCGGTGGGACGGCCAGGTCAGCGATAAGGGAGGCATGTCCCAAGAATGTGGACGGTGGTGTACATCGCACCTACCATGCGTCAAGCCGAGCGCATCAAGGCGATTTTGACGAATGAAGGATTTATGGTCAATCTTCGCACGGTGGAATTAGACGAAAGCGGGCGGGGAAGCGTCGAGGTGCAGGTCCCGGAAGGCGAGGCGGAGGAAGCCAACGAGGTGTTGACCCAACACCTCGGCCAGTTGGGTTGATGGCTTGGGGCGGGACCTGGAGCGTGAAGGCATGAAGGTGGCCACCACCCGTCGGACCAAGATCGTGGTGACCTTGGGCCCGGCTTTACAAGAGGCAGGAAGGCTGCGCGAGGCGCTTGAGGCGGGGGCCGACGTGGTCCGCATCAACCTCTCCCATACCACCCTGGACGAACTGGGCGCCTGGCTGCAGCGGGTGGATGGGCTGGAAGCGGAGTTGCAACGCCCGGTGGGGGTGATGCTCGATACCAAAGGTCCGGAGGTGCGCCTGACCGGGGTGCCTTCGCCCGGGATCGCGCTTAAGGCCGGGGCGAGCTTTGCCGTAGGGGAGCCTGGGGGCCCGGCGGTGGACTGGCCGGAATGGACCCAGTGGCTGAGCGTCGGCATGGCGCTGGAGTTTGGCGATGGGGAGGCGGTGGCCGAGGTGGTCTCGGTCGATCCCCCCACCGTCCGGCTGCAGGTGATCCAGGGCGGGCAACTGGCTCCCGGCAAAAAGGTGAGCCCCCGCGCCGGGACCTGGCCGCTTCCGCCGCTCTCCCCCTTTGACCGCGCGGCCTTGGAGGCGGCGGGGGCGCGGGCGGATTTCCTGGCCGTTTCGTTTGTGCGCGGCCCGGAGGACCTGCGCCAGGTGCGCCAGTGGCTGGCGACGCGCGGGTTGTCTCCCCAGCTGGTGGCGAAAATGGAGACCCGCCGGGCGGTCGAGCGGTTGGACGCGATCTTGGACGAGGCCGACGCGGTGATGGTGGCCCGGGGGGATCTGGGCGTGGAGTGCTCTCCGGTGGAAGTGCCGGAGTTGCAAAAGCAGATCATCTTCGCCGCCTCAGAGCGGGGGGTGCCGGTGGTCACCGCGACCCAGATGTTGGAGTCGATGGTCGAGCATCCGGTGCCGACGCGGGCGGAGGCCACCGACGTGGCCAACGCGATCTGGGATGGCAGCGACGCGGTGATGCTCTCCGAAGAAACGGCGGTGGGCCGCTATCCGGTTGAAGCCATCCGCACCTTGGCCGAGTTGGCCGCGCGCGCCGACCAGGCGGCCCAGTACCGCCACCGGATCCCGTTAAAGCCGCAGTCGGTGGCCGAGGCGGTGGCCTGGGCCGCCTGTGCGATCGCCGACACCCTGGGGGTGGATGCGATTCTCACCCCCACGGAATCCGGGGCCACCGCCCGGTCGGTCAGTCGCTACCGGCCGGCCCCGCCGGTGGCCGGGTTGTCTCCCCATCGTCACGTCCTGCGGCGCTTGACGCTCTGGTGGGGAATCACCCCGATTCCCATGGAGCCCGCCCAATCCAGTGATGATATGATGAATGCAGCGGTGACGGCCGCCGTCCGCCGTGGTATGGTGGCAGAGGGAGACCGTTACATCTTGACGGCGGGCGTCCCATTTGGTACACCTGGCTCCACGAACCTGTTGCGGATTGAGTCGGTTTCGGCCCCGATGCCGACGCCAGGCGCCCCATGACGGCGCGGCCTGGCGAGACGGGAGGGAATCCGCGCGTTTTGGTCTCCCCGGCCCCGGAGGCGGGGGAGCCGGCAACAAGGAGTAAAGAGGAGACGGAAATGCGAGTCTATCTCAACGGCGAATTTGTCGATATCAGTCAAGCCCGGGTTCCCATAGACGATCGGGGCTTTCTCTTCGGAGATGCGGTCTACGAGGTCATCCATCTTTACGGAGACCATTTGTTCGCCTGGGACCTGCACATCGAACGCCTCAAATTTGGACTCCAGGCGCTGGAATTTCCGCCGGTGGACTTAGACGCGCTGCGGCAAGCCGCCGAAGTGTTAAAACAGGACCGCGACTACGAGGAAGGGTCGCTGTACATTCAAATTTCCCGCGGCGTCTACCCGCGTTCGCACGTCTTTCCCCCGGAAGGGACGAAGCCCACAGTCGTGATGTGGATTCGACCGGTCGACCCGGTGCCGGCCGAACTCCTGGCTGAAGGAGTGCGGGTGGTCACCGTGCCGGACGACCGCTGGTCGAAGGTGTGGATCAAGACGGTGGGACTGTTGCCCAACGTGCTGGCCAAGGAAAAAGCGCGGCGGATGGGAGCCTACGAGGCCATCTTTGTCCGCGACGGGGTGGTCACCGAGGCCTCCTCGGCCAACGTCTTTATGGTGCGCCGCGGGGTGATTCGCACCGCGCCGGAGACCAACTACATCCTGCCTGGGATCACCCGGGAGGTCACGCTCCAGATTGCCCGCGAGCTAGACCTGCCGGTGGAGCTGAAGCCGTTTTTGCCCGAGGAGATGTACCAGGCCGACGAAGCCTTTCTGACCGGGACCAACATCGGGATTCTCCCCATCACCACCGTGGACGGCCATTACCTGGGGAAGCCCGGTCCGGTGACCCAACGCCTGCTGCAGGCGTTCATGGCAAAGACCAAGGAGGTATCATCTCGCCTCGGTTAGGGAATCCTTCCCAAAGGGAGGGATTGAACCATGGACGACGTGATCAAGAACGCCGACGAGGCGCAGGGGCACTTTCTGGCTTTAGCTGAATTGTTGCGCGATATGGGCATGCAAGATCTTTTGGGGCGCCTGGCGGAGCTGTATCTCGAATTTCGCCAGACCGAGACCTTTCGCCAGTCGTTCTAGTGTAAGGCGCGCGGCCGTCGACGGTCGGCGCGCCCGGCGCCGGTGCGGGGAAGGGGGCATGGAGGGCCGATGCGGGTGGTGCTGGTGGAGCCGGAAATTCCGCCCAACACCGGCAACATCGCTCGGACCTGCGCCGCCACCCGCACCGCGTTGGAACTGATTGAGCCGTTAGGCTTCTCCCTCAGCGACCGCTATCTCAAGCGAGCGGGCGTCGACTATTGGCATCTGGTCGACGTGCGCGTCCACGCTTCCTGGGAGGCGTTTTTGGCCACGCTGCCCAAGCCGCCGCCTCGCCTGCTCTTCTTTACCTCGCACGGCGGCCGGTCGTATCACGCCGTGCGGTACCACCCGGACGACTGCCTGGTCTTCGGTCGGGAGTCGACTGGGTTGCCATCCTGGCTCTTGGAGCCCAACCGCCCCTTCTGGTGCCAAATTCCGATGGCCGAAGGGGTACGTTCCCTGAACCTCAGCAACGCGGTGGCGATTGTGGTCTACGAGGCCTTGCGGCAGCAGGGCTTTCCCGGCTTGGCGTTTGCGCCGGAAACGGTGTAGGCCAAGGTCCCCGCGTAGGGAAGTTTTGCCCCTGGGTTGGATACCCATAACCGGGGTGAACCCGGCCTTAGAGCAAGGACGACCAAGGCAAAGGGGGAGCGCGCGGTGTCGCTGTTGGTGTTGATTTTAAGCGGCATGCTGCTGATCGTCCTGTCCGCCGACTACTTTACCAACGGGGTGGAGTGGCTAGGCAGCCGGTTGCGGCTCACCGAGGGCGCCGTGGGCTCGTTTTTGGCGGCGTTGGGCACCGCCTTGCCGGAGACGCTGGTCCCGGTGGTGGCGCTCATCTTCGGGAAGCCGGAGGAGATGGGGATCGGGCTGGGGGCGATCCTGGGCGCTCCCTTTATGCTGGCCACCCTGGGCTTTTGGGTGCTGGGGGTCGGGTTGTGGTCCAGCCGCCGCTCGCGGCTGCGCTTGGACGCCGACCTCGAGCCCACCGTGCGCGACCTCGGCTTTTTTTTGCTCAGCTTTGGCGCCGCGGTGTTGGCCACCTTTCTGCCCCGCCCCTTGAAACACGGCCTGGGGATCGGACTGTTGGTCGGCTACTTCCTCCACGTCCGCCACCTCTTTCTCTCCGGGAGCACCGGAGAGGCCCGGCGGCCCGACAACCCTTTGCACCTTTGGGGCGGGGTGGAGCCGCCGCGGTGGGTGATTGGCCTGCAGGTGGCGATGGCGCTTGGGGGGCTTCTCTTGGGCGCGCACTTTTTTGTGATCGGCCTGCAGGACGTCTCCCAGCGCTGGGGATGGTCCGGCTTTTTGCTCTCGGTGATGATCACCCCGCTGGCCACCGAGTTGCCGGAGGTCTTAAACAGCGTGATCTGGATCCGGCGGCGCCGCGACCAGCTGGCGCTTGGCAACATCACCGGGGCCATGGCCTTTCAGGCCAGCGTGGTCCCGGCCCTGGGTCTTTGGTTCAGCCCGTGGGCGTTTTCACCTTGGGAATGGGCGACAGCCGCCCTGGCCTTTGCCGCCGCGATGGCGCTTTGGCTGCCGGCCCGCCGCGGGCGCTTGCCCTTTGCCAACTTGATTCTCTCCGGCGGCTTCTACGGGGTCTTCTTGCTGATGGTCAGCCTGCGCTTGTAGGGCAGAACGGCTCCGGCTGCCTTCTCGGTGGGGGACGCGCCGAATTCCCAAGCGGTTGGGTCGATGGGGTAGGCTACTCCCTGCTTGGGTTGGGCGGCCGCTCCAGAGCTGGGCGCGGTTGACTCGATTTCTGTACTTCACTATAGTATTTAGGGAACTGAGTGACGACTGGGTTTAACTCTGCCCGGTGTGTGGTATAGAGTCACTCGAACGAAGTCCATTCTTGCTCCATTATGAGTCCAGAGATGAGAGGAGTCGGGTCCATGGCCGGCAAACAACCGCAAAAGGCGGGGTGGACGCGTCGGGACTTTTTCAATTGGGTGCTGAACGTCACCATGGGGGTGATTGCGCTCTTGGTGGCGGTGCCGGCGGTAGGAGAGGCCATCACTCCGGCCTTTGCCAAGACGAAGCCGCTTTGGGTTCGCCTTGGCCTGGCTTCCAAGTTGCAAGCGGCCTCGCTGAGCGCAGGTCAAGGCGGGGTGGGGTCGGTCGTCAAGGCCAGCTATACATATACCGCGCTCGACCACTGGGTCCAACAACCGGCATCGGACTACGCCTACTTGCGGTACATCGGCGGTTCGTGCCCTTTTTATATTTTATCCCCCATTTGCACGCACCTCGGCTGTCACGTGGACTGGGTGCCCTCGTCCAGCCAGTTTCACTGTCCCTGTCACGGGAGCATCTACAGCATCGACGGCTTGAACGTCTCCGGTCCGGCACCGCTGCCGCTCGGCGTCTTCCGCTGGAAGTTGGTCAACGGGGAGATCCGGATCGCCCGGGAGGATACCTTCACGGGGGCCTACCAGCGCCAGGGCGAAGCGCCTAAGCAGCCCTGCCTGATGGTCAAACAGGCCTAAGCTTAGGGCGACGGGAGTCGGTTTGCATCAATTCGCGGTTGGAGGCGAGAGGACATGTTCACGCGCATCGTGCGCTGGATCGACGAGCGGATGATGGTCTCGCCGCTGTGGCGGGACATTGCCGACCATCCGGTGCCGGCCCACACCAATCCCAGCGAGCGGGTCTCCGCGTTTGTGTACTGCTTTGGGGGCGTCACCTTTTTGTTGATCATCGCCCAGTTTGTGACCGGGATGTTCCTGGCCATGGACTACGTGCCAGACATCACCAACGCCTACAACTCGACCAAGTACATCATGGACCACGTGTTGTTTGGCGAGCAGCTGCTGAGCATGCACAACTGGGGTTCGACCTTGATCATCATCATGGTCACGCTGCACATGTTGCGGATCTACTGGATGGGGGTGTACAAGAAGCCGCGGGAGCTCAACTGGCTGGTCGGGGTGACCCTGTTGTTGATCATCCTGACCTTCGGGTTCACCGGTTATCTTTTGCCTTGGGACGAGAAGGCCTACTTCGCCACCCAGGTCGGGGTGAGCTTCGTCCAGTACGTCCCCTTCATCGGAACGGCCTTGTACGAGATCATCGCCGGCGGTCAAACCATCGGGGCGGCCACCTTGAGTCGGTTTTTTGCCATCCACGTACTGTTTTTGCCTGCGTTGCTCCTGACCTTTTTAGGGCTTCACTTCTTGATGATCCGCCGCAACGGCATCACCGGTCCCTATTAATCGCTTGATCCGGGAGGGCTTTCATGTACGAGCACGATCACAGCGAACATAAGGCGAAGGAGTACCACGATAAAGGGGTGGTGCCGTTTTGGCCTGAGCACCTCCTGAAGGAGATGGTGGTGGGCCTGACGGCGGTGGCGGCGCTGTTTGTCTTCTCCATCTTCGTCCACCCCACCCTGGGACACATCGCGGACCCCGCCGACTGGGCCTACGTCCCGGCGCCGGACTGGTACTTCTACTGGGTGCAGAACTTCTTCGACGTATCGGGCTTCTACTGGAGCGAACTCGGGCTGACCAAGTTCGACTGGATCTTGATGTTCCTGATCCCGGTGATCTTGATCCTGGCCTTGTACACGGCGCCGTTTTGGGACCGGGCCCGGGAGCGCAGGCTGTTAAAGCGCCCGGTGGCCTTTGGGATGATGTTGTTTGGGTTGACGTTTCTGGGCTACTTCACCGCCAACGGCATCTACAACCACGACTACCTGGTCTCCCAGGAGCCGATCAACATCTTTCGCACCTCGTGCGCCAACTGCCACTCGATCCAGGGACTGGGAGGGAACAACAAAGGGGTGGTGGAGACGGCGCCCGGCCAATTTGTGTACCCGCCGGACCTGACCCACACCGGCAGCATCTTGAGTCCGGCCCAAATCGAGCAACAGCTGGTCAACCCGGTGGGAGGCATGCCCAATTTGCACCTGCCTCCGGCGGCGGTCAGCTACATGGTCGACTACCTCTCCAGTCTGAAGTAAGGATGGAGGCTTCTCCTGGATATCCGCACCATCTACCAGCAACTGTTTGAGGCCTTCGGGCCTCAGGGCTGGTGGCCTGCCGAGACCGCCTGGGAGATGGCGGTGGGGGCGGTGCTAACCCAAGCGGTGGCCTGGCGCAACGTGGAGACCGCCCTCGCGCGCCTGAAGGCCGCCGGCCTGCTGGAGGCCGAGGCCTTGGTGGCCGCCGATCGGGCGGTTTTGGAGGCGGCGTTGCGCCCGACCCGGTATTACGCGAGCAAGGCAGAGCGCTTGTTGGGCCTTGCTCGCTTGGTGTTGTCCTACGGCCATCCGGGACGCGTGGGGCTCCAGGCGCTGTTTGCGCTGCCGACCCCTCCGCTGCGCGAGGCCCTGCTCTCGGTGCCCGGGATCGGGGCCGAAACCGCCGACGACATCCTGCTCTACGGAGCGGAGCGCCCGGTGTTTGTGATCGACCGCTACACCCATCGGGTGCTGTGGCGAGTGGGCTGGTGGGCCGATCCGCGCTACCATTATCGGAAGCTCCAGCAGGCGGTGGAGGAGGCGATGGCCGGGAGCGTAGAGGAGTACCAGGAGTTTCACGCCCTGCTGGTCCGCTTGGGCAAGGAGGTCTGCCGGCCTAATCCGCTCTGCCGGCAGTGTCCGCTCCAAGCCGGCTGCCTGGCCGCCCGTGGGCAGCGCGCTCTGCAAGCTCCCGGACCAGCTCTTCAAGGGTGAGGCGGCAAGCCATATAATGGGTGAGTGGGCGGCCGCGGGCGGTGGTCTCCCCAGACGATGCCCTGCCCCTTCGCGCGCGCCGGTCGACCTGCAAGCGGCCGCGGACGGGCCGGGGACATGGAGAGAGGAAGGAGCGTTACCATGGGTTTGCAGCTGGCGGAGCGAGTGGCGCGGATGAGTCCCTCGCCGACGATGGCCATAGATGCCAAGGCCAAAAGTTTAGCGGCGCAAGGATTGGACGTGGTCAATTTTGGGGCTGGGGAGCCAGATTTCGACACCCCGGCTCACATTGCCGAGGCCGGAATTGAGGCCATCCGTCAGGGCAAGACCCGTTACACCGCCACCGGGGGGACGGCGGAGCTGAAGGCGGCGGTGATCGAGCGGCTGCGGATCGAGGTGGGACACCGCTACGAGCCGGCCGAGGTCCTGATCTCCGTGGGAGCCAAGCATTCCCTCTACAACGCGATCATGGCCATCGTCAGCCCGGGGGACGGGGTGTTGTTGCCGGTGCCGTACTGGGTCTCCTACCCGGAGCAGATTCGCCTGGCCGACGGCGAGGTCGAGGCGGTGCCGATTCGGCGCGCTGACGGGGTCTTGACCCGGGCCGACCTGGAGGCGCGGGTCACCTCCCGCTCGCGGGGGATCATCCTCAACTCCCCCAGCAATCCGTCGGGGGCGGTGATTCCCCCGGAGGAGTTGCAGGCGATCGCGCAGTTTGCCATCGAACGCGACCTTTGGGTGATTTCCGACGAGATCTACGGACGACTGGTTTACGACGACGCCCAGCAGGTCTCGATCGCCAGCTTTCCCGGGATGCGGGAGCGGACGCTGGTCATCAACGGGGTGTCCAAGGCCTACGCAATGACGGGCTGGCGGATCGGGTACGCCGCCGGCCCGCGGCAGATCATCGAGGCCATGTCGAGCTTGCAGTCCCAATCCACCTCCAACCCCACTTCCATCGCCCAGGCTGCGGCCCAAGCCGCGTTGACCGGCCCCCAGGAGGCGGTGGAGGCGATGCGGCAGGAGTTTGACCGGCGTCGGCGCTTTGCCGTCGAACGGATCAACCAGATTCGCGGGCTCAAGGCGGCGGTGCCCAAAGGCGCCTTCTACCTTTGGGTGGACATGAGCGGCCTGGTCGGTCAGACCATCGCCGGCCGGCGGATCGAGAACGCCGACGACCTGGCCTTGGCCTGGCTGGAAGAGGCCCGGGTGGCGGTGGTTCCCGGCTCCGGATTCGGGGTGCCGCACTTCTTCCGGCTTTCCTACGCCACCTCTCTGGAACGGATTGCCACCGGGTTGGAGCGCATGGCCGCCTTGGTGGAGGCCGGTTGAAGATGTCCGCCGAGACGGTGGCGGTGGTGGGGGTTGGGGTCAACAACCAGCCCCTGATTCCCTACCTGATTCGGCGGGGCGTTCGCGTGGTGGTGGCCGACCAAAAGCCTATCGAGGCCTTGGGGCCGGTTCTGGCCGCACTTCCCGAAGGGGCCAGGATCGCGGCGGTCTACGCCGGCCCGGACTACTTGGAGCGGTTGAGCCGGCGAGAGGACTTAAGCGCGGTCTACTTAACTCCGGGGATGGTCAAGCGCACGCCGCCGCTGGAGCGGCTGGAAGCCCGCGGGGTGCGGCTGACCTGCGAGACCGATCTGTTTTTAGCCACCTGTCCCCTGCCGGTGGTCGGGATTACCGGCTCAGCCGGTAAGAGTACCACCACCACGCTGATCGGCTTGGCCTTGCAGCGGTCCGGGATCAAGACCTGGGTCGGCGGCAACATTGGGCGTTCGCTGCTTTGGGAGATCGAGGCGATGGCGGCAGAGCAATCCGGGATCGCGGTGATGGAGCTCTCCTCCTTTCAACTGGAGCTGGTCCAACACAGCCCCCGGGGCGCGGTCTGGCTCAACTTGCGTCCCAATCACCTGGACATCCACGGATCCTTTGAAGCCTACGGACGGGCCAAGGCGCGGATTTTGGCCTATCAGCGCCCGAGCGACTGGTGTGTGTTGCCGGTCGATGATCCGGCGATGGCTCCCTTCACCGGGGTGGGGGCGGGGCGCCGGTATTGGATAAGCCTGGGGGGAGCGCTCGAGACCGGGGCCTATCTGGCGGAGGGGAGGATTTGGTGGAAGGCGCCTGAGGCGGCCCCGCGGCCGGTGGTGGCGGCCGACCAAGTCCGCTTGCCTGGCCGCCACAACCTCTACAACCTCTTGGCGGTCACGGCGGCCGTCGCCCTCTCCGGCGGGTCGCTGGAGGCGGTGGCCGAGGTGGCGCGGACCTTCGCCGGACTGCCCCACCATCTCGAGCAGGTCGGGTCCCGAGCGGGGATTACCTTCATCAACGATTCGATCGCCACCACCCCGGACCGCACCGCCGCCGCCCTGGCCGCGCTCCGCGGGCCGGTGGTGTTGATCGCGGGCGGCTACGACAAACACCTGGCCTACGAACCGCTGGCCGAAGCCATCGCCGGGTCTTCGGTGCGGGCGGTGGTGGCGCTGGGCCAGACCCGCGAGAAGATTGCGCGGGCGGTACGGCAAATGACGGCGGTTCCGGTGGTCGAGGCAGACGGGTTTGAGGCCGCCCTCGAGCAGGCCGTGGCACTGGCCCGCCCCGGCGACACCGTCTTGCTTTCCCCGGCGGCGGCGAGCTACGATATGTTTCCTGACTACCGCCATCGCGGCGAACGATTTCGCCAGTGGGTGGAAGACTACTTGCGGCGGCGAGTTCAGGAGGGGTGAGAATTGGAGCGGCGGGACGTTCGCAACATCGCCATCATTGCCCACGTCGACCACGGCAAGACCACCCTGGTCGACGCCATGTTCAAGCAGAGCGGGCTGTTTCGCGACCCCTCCCAGCTGGCGGAGCGGGTCTTGGACATGAACGACTTGGAGCGGGAGCGCGGGATCACCATCCTGGCCAAGACCACGGCGGTGCAGTGGCAGGGCATCACCATCAACATCGTGGACACCCCTGGCCACGCCGACTTCGGCGGCGAGGTGGAGCGGATCTTGAGCATGGTCGACGGAGCCTTGTTGGTGGTGGACGCCCAGGAAGGACCGATGCCGCAGACCCGTTACGTCTTGCTCAAGGCGCTGCAGGCGGGTCTGATGCCGATCGTGGTCCTCAACAAGATGGATCGGGAGGGGGCGCGCCCGGAGGAGGTCCAGGAGGCGGTCCTGGAGTTGTTCGTGGACCTGGAGGCCAACGACCGGCAGCTCGACTTTCCGCTGCTCTACGCCAGCGCCAAGATGGGGGTGGCCACCGACCGGCTGCCCTGGGACCCCGTCGGGGGCACCTTGGCCCCGCTCTTTCAGGCCATCGTCGACCACATCCCCTATCCGGTCGGCGACGAAAAGGCGCCGCTGCAGCTTTTGGTCACCACCCTGGAACACGACGACTACCTGGGCCGGTTGGCGATCGGGCGGATTCGCCAAGGCCGGCTCGAGGCCGGGGCGATGGTGGCGGTGGCCGGTGGCGCGGGTGAGATTCGGCGGGCCCGGGTGACTCGCATCTTTGGACGATTGGGCTTGCGGCGGGTCGAGCGCCAAGCGGCCACGGTGGGCGACATCGTGACCGTGGCTGGGGTGGAGGATGTCGCGATCGGGGAGACCTTGACCGACCCGGAGCGCCCCTCCCCTCTGCCTCCCTTGGTGGTGGACGAGCCCACCCTGACCATCTTGGTCGGGGTCAACACCTCGCCCTTTGCCGGGCAGGAAGGACAGTTCGTCACCTCGCGCCAGTTGCGGGAGCGGCTTTGGCGGGAGGCCGAGCGCAACGTGGGGCTGAAAGTGGAGGAGACCGACAGCCCAGAGGTCTTCCGGGTCTCCGGGCGCGGTCAGCTCCACCTTTCCATCTTGCTGGAGACCATGCGCCGCGAAGGGTATGAGATGGAAGTCTCCCGTCCCGAGGTGATCCTCCGCCAGTCCCCGGAAGGTTGGTTGGAGCCGTTTGAACGGCTGTATCTGGACATTCCGGAAGAGGCGGTGGGCACGGTGATGGAGCTGTTGGGCCCCCGGCGGGCCGAGCTGGTGGCCATGGGCCAAGCCGGGGCGGGACAGGTGCGGATGGAATTTCGGATCACCGCGCGGGCGCTCATCGGATTTCGCAGCGAGTTTATCCATGCCACCCACGGCTACGGGATCATGAACCACCTCTTCGACGGCTATTACCCTTATCAAGGCGAGTACCAAGAGGTGCCGAGGGGGGCGCTGGTGGCGATCGAAACCGGGGTGGCCACCGCCTACGCGCTGGACAACGCCCAGTTGCGCGGCACCCTCTTCATCGGCCCCGGAACCCCGGTCTACGCCGGGATGGTGGTGGGCGAGAACAGCCGGCCGACCGACTTGGAGCTTAACGTCTGCAAGCGCAAGCACGTCACCAACATCCGCAGCTCCACCGCCGAGGAGGGGATCCGCCTGACCCCGCCTCGCCTCCTCACCCTCGACGAGGCGCTCGAGTACGTCAAAGAGGACGAGCTGGTGGAGATCACCCCGAAGTCGATTCGGTTGCGCAAGGCCATCTTGGACCCCATTCGGCGCAAGCGGGAAAAGGTCGGCCGTTAGCCGAGGGCGCGGCCGCGGGGAGGGATGGCCTTGACAGCGGTCCTCAACATCTGGTCGGGGTATTCGCTCCTGCGGTCGGCCTGGCCGATGGAACGCGGCCTTCAGCGGCTGGCCGAAGCGGGAATCCGGGCCGTCGGGCTGGCCGACTACGAGACCATGGCCGGAGTCGAACGCTTCGACCGCCTGGCCCGCGGCTTGGGGTTGCGGACGTGGCTTGGAGTCACCCGCCTGCTGGACACGCCAGTCGGCCCGGCCGAGGTGCGCCTGTACGCGTTGAGCCCCCAGGGGTTCTCCCACCTCTGCCGCCAGATGGACGAGCGGCGCTGGGAGGCGGTGGTAGAGGGCGACCTGTTGCTGGCGGCTCCGGCTTGGCTGTTGCATGAGGCGCGTCGCGGGGGGTGGCTCTCCGCCACGGTAACGGCGGTCGAGGCGGTGGCCCCCGGGGAGCGCCCCAAACTAGACGGCCCTTGGCTGCCTGACTGGCCGGTGCGCTACCTCAACCCGCAGGACCAGGACGCCTATCACCTGCTGTGTCAGATGGGAGGCCAGCCTCACGCGGCGGGAGCGCGTCCCACCCCGAGCCTGCAGGACCTCGCCCAGGCGTTTTCCGGCCCCCGGCAATCCTGGTGGGACAACCCGCCGGAGCGCGTGCTGCCGGAAAGTCGCCTCCGCCTGCCCAAGGTGCTGGCCACCCCGGAGCGGGAGGCCCGCTGGCTGCGCCAACTGGCGCTGCGCGGCTTGCGAGCGCGCTACGGCCCCAGCCCGCCGGCCGAGGCCCCAAGCCGCCTCGACTACGAGCTTTCGGTGGTGGTGGAACTGGGGCTGGCCGGCTACTTCCTGATGGTGGCCGACTTGGTGCGGGCGGCCCGGCGGATGGGGGTGCGGGTCGGACCCGGGCGGGGATCGGTGGGCGGGTCCTTGATTGCCTACTGCCTTGGCATCACCGAGGTCGACCCCCTGCGGTGGGGGCTGGTCTTTGAACGGTTTTTAAATCCCCAACGAGCCAACCTGCCCGATATCGACATCGACCTCGACTGGGAGCGCCGCGGCGAGGTCCTGGCCTACGTCCGGCGCCGCTGGAAAGACGAGCGGGTGGCTCAGATTGGGACCTACGGCACCCTGGGTCCGCGGGCGGCGGTGCGAGAGGTGGGGCGGATGCTGGGGGTGGCGCCGGCGGAGCTGGACAGCCGGATGGCCCGCGCCCAGCTCGACCCCAGTCGGCCCTTGGGCGAGCAGGCCGAGGCACTGGCGGAGGTGGTGGCCGGCCATCCACTCGCCGAGCGGTGGCAAAAGGCCTCCCTAATCCTGGAAGGGTTGCCGCACCACGCCTCGGTGCACGCCGCCGGGGTGGTGATCAGCCCAGAGCCCTTGGTCGGGGCGCTTCCCCTGTATCGAGGGGAAGGGGGCTGGGTGACCCAGATGGAGATGGAGTCGGTGGAGCGGCTGGGCTGGGTGAAGCTGGACCTCTTAGGCCTTCGCACCCTGGCCGTGGTCGAGGCGGTGGAACGGTACACCGGCGAGCGTCCCCGACTGGAAAGCCTGGACCCTGCCGATCCGGCCACCTTGAAGCTCCTGGCCGCCGGGGATACCGAGAGCGTCTTCCAGCTGGATGGAGCCGGGGTGCGCACCCTGCTGCGGGCCATGCGTCCCCGCCACCTCGGCGAGGTGATGGACGTGGTGGCGCTATGGCGCCCTGGACCGATGGAACACGTGGGGGAATACCTGGCCGCCCGCGAGCGCGGCGGCACTGCGGAGGCGGACCCGGTGGCTGCGCTGTGTCGGGACACCTACGGGGTGCTGGTCTACCAAGAGCAGCTGATGGCGGTGGTGCGCGAGCTCGGCGGCTACAGTTGGGCCGAGGCCGACTTGTTTCGACAGGCCGTCAGCAAAAAGGATCGCGCCCGCCTGGAGGCGGCCACCCAAACCCTCCAAGAGCGCCTCATCGCCCGCGGGATGCCGGTGACAGAAGCCGAAGCGGTGGTCCGGCGCATCCTGGCCTTTGCCGACTACGGTTTCAACCGGGCCCACGCCGCCGCCTATGGTCTTTTGGCCTACTACCTGGCCTACCTCAAGGCCCATCACCCGGACGCGTTTTGGGCGGCGGAACTCTCGACCCTGAGTCGGTCAGCCACCCAGCGCAAGGCCCTGGAAGAGGCGGTGGCTTCCGGCCACCCGTTGCGGTTGCCCCATGTGAACTTGAGCGAAGCGGGTTTTTCGCCGGAGCAGGGGGCGATTCGGGTGGGGCTGGGCCAAATTCGCGGGGTCGGTTGGGGGATGGCACGCCGGGTGGTGGAAGAGCGGAGGCGGGGCGGACCCTATCGAAGTCCCGAGGAGTTGCTGCGGCGTCTGGGGAAGGGTGGGGAATTTCAGCTGGTGCACCACCTGGAGGCCGCCGGGGCGCTGTTTGGCTTGGGAGCCAAACGAACCGCAGCGGCCCAGTTGCAATTTTTCGACTTGGCGGCGGAAGAAGAACCCACCCAGGCCCCAGAGCGGGTGCATGCGCCCTCCGCCTTGGGCTGGCCGTGGCCACAGGCCTTTGGACCTTTGTACGTCAAAGTGACCCCGGGTGAGGAGGCCAGCGTCGTCCAGGAGGCGGTGGTCGACTGGGCCCACAAGCATCCTGGCACCGAGTCGCTGGTGTTGGCAACCGGGGGAGGGCGCGGGCGCATGCTTGCGGTCAAGGCTTCGTCAGAGGTGTCGGCGGTTCAGGCGCTCAAGGCCATCCCCGGCGTGGAGGCGGTGCGCCGACGGGTAGCATGGAACGAATGGGTGCAACCCAGCCAGGGCTGACCCTGACCCCGGGGGAAGCCGAGATGCCAACAGCGGCTGAGCCGTCCAGCTTCTGTCCGCCCTGGGGGCTGTCGAGGCTGCTCGGCTGGTAGCTCAGCGGCGGTGGCTCGGCCGCTTGCCCGGTGATGCGTCAGGGACCCAAACCGAGAGGCGAGCCGAGGTGATCGCTGGACCGGGGATAGAGATTGGGGCGACGATGGTCCTCGCCGTTCTCGGATGCGCGCACGCCGATTAGCCCTGAGCCTGGCGCAAGCCCCCCACCACCGTGACCCTCAGCCGCTCCGCGTTGCCCGGCGCTGCTACTCGGGCCATGATTGCCAATGCCCCCGCGGTGGCCACCCTCCAATCAGGCCGTCGAAACCCTGCCGACACCTCCCTGGTCCGGCCATGCGGTCGCACGCCCCCTAGATGCCGGCGTGGAATATCCGCTCGTCTTCTCGCTGGGATCCCAAGTGGTCGCTCGCTTGGTCGCCGCTCCGACGGGACGGCGATGGGCAGTTCTGATGACCAGGGGCTGGGCTGGGACTCAGGGAGCAGGGAAGGCCTTTTGGTCCGACCTGGCTCAGCTCCTCCACCAACCGCCCCCACCGCCTGCTCCGTCCTAGGGCTCACTTCTCGCCTCAGCCGGCCACTGCGCCGATGGGGGGCCTAGGCGTAAGGCCTGTCGCGGTGCCTCCGGCCCCACCGGGGACCGAAATCCCACGCGCCCCGGCATCGGGTCGTGAGGGCCTGGAAGCCTCACAGGAATTTGGGCCAGAAAGCGTCCAAGCCGGGTTGATCAGGCTGGGCGGGGTGTGCGTTTGGGACGTGCGTTTTCCGGCTGGTTCTCTTGGGGGATGGTATGGCGGCGAGGGGCGTGGGACAATAAGAGTCAACTGCACTATAAGTATGATAGTAAGATAGATGTCAGAGAGCGCTGGCAAGAGGAGGTGGCGCAGACGTTGGAGGACGATCGGATTGAACACCTGACGCCGCCCCCGGGGGTGAGCATGCCGCCCTATCCTGCCCGTCTGGACCAGGTTTACCGCTGGAGCTTGGTCGCCTTCGTGGTGGGATTGACCGGCACCGCGGTGGCGACGGCGATTGGCGGACACGCCCTAATGTGGTGGCAAGGGTTCTCCGCGGTGGCGATGGGCGTGGCCGGCTGGACGTTTTTGGTCTGGCTGAAAAGTTGGCGATGGGTGGTGCGCGGGCTGGTCACCGCCGGCGTCGTCCTGTGGTTGCTCTGGCCGCTTGCCGGATGGGCGGCCACGCTGATGGCCTCGGCGATTGTCGCGGCCAAGGAGCATCATTGTTTTCGTTTCTGGTCGGGTCGCTGGATTCCGTGGGTGAGCCTGTTGAACGGAATCGGACTGGTGGTCCACCTACCCCCCCACGTCCAAGCGGTGCTCTGGGTCGCGGTGGCTTGGCTTTGGGTGCCCCTGTTGATGGGCCGGTTCCAGCTTCCTCTGTTCGAGCTTGGCTAAAGGCAGACCGAGCCTTCCGTCATTGGGTGGTGAGCGAGGAGGGGACGATCGCCTCAAAGAAGCCGGTGAGGATGCCGATGAGGGTGGCGCCTCCCCAGCCGACCGGCAGATGGGGATAGAACAAGGAGACCGGTGCCATCGCCAAGGCGGTGATGGCCGCCCAGGTCACCAAGCGCAGAGGCGGGTTCAGCCAGGCGGCAAACCAACTTTCGACGGCGCTGCCGACCATCCCGCTGATCGCACCCCACACCATCGCCCCCCAGAACAAGGGTTGACTCAAGGGGCGATGGCCCAAAAACGCCGCAACCGCCAAGATCGATAACGCGACCACCACGATGGCCAACACCGTCCGCACCACCACCCCGGCCACCGTCATCGACCTCACCTCTCCTTCTTGCGCCCGCAGGTTCCAGGCGTAGCTTCCCTCTGCGATCAAGCCTGTCCTTAAAGGCTTCCGGTTATCCCCCTACGCTGGCCCGCCAGGCATCAAACAAAGCCTGAGGGGAGGAGTACCCATAGGTTTGGGTCAAGGCCTGGGAGAACGCGGTGCCGGCCTGAAGTCGGGCCAAAAACTGGTTGAAGCGCGCCGCATTGCCCTGGTGGGCCAGATAGGTGGTCATGCCTTGGGCCTCCCAATAGGCCATGGCCTGGTTGGGCAGTTGATAGAAGTTCTGGGTCAAGGCGGCGACCGGGTAGAGCGGACCCGGGGGACGGGGAGCGGACCATCCGGTTACCGCGGTGTCCTCCATCTGCGCCACCCCTTCGTTGAACCAGTCGGGATAGTTGCCGTAGGCTCGGAAGGCCAAAAGGGCGTGACCGAGCTCATGGGCGACCGGACCGACCTGGGCGTATTCGGCAAGGGCCGAGGGGGTGCTGCCCAGCCAGGCCTCCGGCGTCAGCAGGCGGATGACGCCTTTCCAGTAAAATCCCACGTCGCGATCCCGAGCGGGCATTCCCACCGAGGCGTTCATCTGCCCCGCCTGGTCGTAGAGGACCACGGGCAGGCGGAAGGGCAAGGTCTGCCCGAGGTTACGGCTTTCTACCCGCAGGGCCTGCTCCAACTCGGCGGCCACCAACTGGGCGTCCGCGGAACGGCCAGGCGGGTAGTAGACCACGAAGTGGCCGGTGGTGAGATGGCGGAGCCCCTGCCATCCCTGAGACTGCCAGGCGATCGCGCCCCAGACGTAGGCGTCGTAGACGACGCGCGGCGAGCTGGCGATGGCCGCGGCTCCCCACAGCAAGGCGCCCGCCAAGGCGGCTGTGGCCCAGGCGGTGGGTTTGAGGCGCGCGATGAGCGAAAACATAACTTCCCTCCCCGTCCGGTGGTCCTAAACGGTTCGATTGTAGACCCCATCCAGGACGGCGGAGGGACGAAATATCTGCCACCGCGGGCGTCAATCGGTGCCCGCGCCAGGAGGTGGAAGGCCCGGTCGTCAGCCCCCTCCGGGGGGACTGACCTGGTTGACGGTCAAGATCAGGGTGCCGTTGTGCAAGTCGTGGACGGTGGCGTTGGTGATGCGCGAGATCCACATGGCCACCCGGTCGCGCTCCTCCTCGCTCTCGACCACAAACACCGGGGCCATGCCGCCGTGTACGGCGTTGGGTTTGGTGGTGACGATGGCGAACATCACCGGCGTCGGGGCCACGGCCATAGCTCACATCTCCTTCGCTGGGGAAGCATCGGGTTCTGGGTGGGCGGGAATCGGGTTGGTCATCGGCAGTTTCGACCACTTGCCGGACTCGAGCACGGGGGTGTTCTTGATCGCGCGAATCAGGCGGTCGATGTCTTTATCCACCGGGATGATGGTCAGCCCGGCCTTGCCGGTGGCGTTGGGCATCTCCATGCGGCAGAGCGGCGTCTGCTCCGGATAACCGACGTCTTTTTGCACGCCGACCGCGGCCGCCGCCTCATGGGCGATCGCTTGGCGCTGGGCGACGTTCCAGAGCGCGGCCTGTCCGCGCAGGTTCTTGGGGATGAGTTCCACTGCCAGCCCGTGCTGGAGGTAGCGCTCCCGGGAGCCCTTCAACCCCACTTCCATCATCATCACGTCGCCGGCGTACAACAGCGACCCTTTTTCAAATCGGATCGGCGCCGGCTTGACATCGCAGACATCGCCGATCCGCGGGCCGGACATAAAACGCTCCCCGACCAGGACGAACACGATCCCGGCGGCGATGCCGACGCCGAGGTTGACGAACTGGGTGACGGCGGTGGTGGCCAGCGCCACCAACATCGACAGGAAGTTGCGGGCCTCGTAGGTGACGGCGATCCCTTCAATGTAGCTGGCGCCCCGGCCGACCAGAATCAAACTTTCTTCCGCCTCCAGGGTCTTGCGCTCGGTGTTGCGGACGTCGCGGAACTGGGTGGCGGCCAGGGTAAGGAAGGTGGCAGCCGTAAATTCCTTGCCGGCCAAGGCGACGGTGATGGAAGAACCGATCATGGCCGCGATCACCGCCAGGGCCAGCTGAGAGACGTATCCGGAGGGAAAACCGGGGTAGTGCGTGCGCCCGGTGCGCAGGGCCAGCAGGCGGGAGAGGAATCCGGCCGCGAAACCTACGATCATCGGGGTCCAATCAATCGGACCGCTGGACTGCATAGGTCATCTCCTCCAACCGATCTACACCCTTGGCGTGGCGTTTGCTATTGTGTCTGGATCCTCCACACCACATACCCCGAAGGGGTGGAAGAAGGTCGAGACCGGCCAGCAGGGATGGGGCTCGCCTTTGCAGGGCAGTCTCTACGGAGGGAAGATGCCAGGCCTTGGCTGCCTGCCGGGCCAAAGCAGCGGCCTTGGGTTGGAAGGGGAGCACGATGCGCGTTCAGCATGCCTTGGGCCAGGCCACTGCCGTCGGGAAGGCGCTACCCGAGCGCTACGATGCGCTCTGGTTGGACCTCGGGGAGCAAGACCGCCCCCACATCGAACAGTGGATTCGCCGCCTGTACCATGCTCATCCGGTGGCGGTGGCCAGGATTTTGGATGGGCAGCATCGCCCTCGGCAGACGCTCTTGGTCGAGCCGGACGCGGTGGTCTTCATCTTGACCCATATCGACCCGGTGGCGCCGTTGCCGGCCGCCCGAGTCTATCCGGTGGGTGTGGCGCTCGGCCACCGCTTTCTGGTCACCGTTCGCCACCGGGCCTCCGTCCCTTGGCTGGACCGGGCCTGGGAGGCGGTCGAACGCCACCGCTGGTTGGCCCACGGGGTCGACTTTGCCTTATACCACCTCTTGAGTGCGCATCTGCAACATTTGCAGGACCTGGACGAGGCGATCAACCGGGAGTTCGAGCGGGTTCAGGAGACGCTCTTAAAGCGCCCCTACCTCAACCTGGCGCCTGACATCGTGGCCTTGCGCCGCTGGGTGATGTGGGCCCGCCGTTTGAGCGAGCCGGAGCTGGAGATCTTTACCCTGTTGGGCAGCGATACCTTTCGCTTCGTCGCGGACGGGCATCGGCCCTACTTTCAAGACTTAAAGGCGCAGATGCAAGACATCGCCGACGACGTCCAGAACAACCGCGAAGGGCTGTCCGGGACGGTCGAGGCCTATACCTCCATGCAGTCCAACGAGATCAACAAGGTGATGAAGTTCTTGACTATCCTCTCGGTCCTCGCCCTGCCGGCCACCACCATCGCCTCGGTCTACGGAATGAACTTCTACATCCCGGAGACCCACTGGCCCTTTGGCTACGCCTACTCCTTGGCCTTGATGGGCGCGGTCACCGGGGTGTTGCTGTGGCTGATGCGACGCCGCGACTGGTTTCGTTGACCGCACCGCCCGCCCCTGCTCCCTGGCCAAGGCTTAGGTATGATCAGCTCAAGGGGCTTTGCCAAAGCAAGGAGGCTTTTCGCCATGAGAGTCCTGATCGCTCCCGACTCTTTCAAAGGTTCGCTCTCGGCCCCCCAGGTGGCGGAGGCGATCGCCCGCGGGGTGGCCGCCGCGGACCCGGACGGCCAGCGGGTGGTGGTCCCGCTGGCCGATGGGGGCGAGGGGACGGCTGAGGTCTTGCGGGATGGCCTCGGGGGGAGCTGGGAAGCGGTGGAGACGGTCGACCCCTTGGGCCGCCCGCTGTCTGCAGGCGTGGTCCGGCTGGACACCGGTCCGGTGGTCGTCGAGGCGGCCAAGGCGATAGGCCACCCGCTCTTGCTGGAGCGCGAGCGAGATCCCTGGAGGACCTCCAGCGCCGGCCTGGCCTGGCTTTTGAAGGCTGCCCTGCTGCAACGGCCTGCTGAGATCTGGGTAAGTTTAGGCGGCACCGCCACCAACGACGGCGGGCTCGGGCTGTTAAAGGCGCTGGGAGCCCGATTCCAAGATCCGGCCGGCCGGCCCTTGGACCCGGTTCTCGGTCGGTTGGAGGAGGTGGCGGGGATCGACTTGAAGCCTGTGCAAAAGGCGCTGGAGGGAATCCGATTCAAAATCTTGGTCGACGTCGACAATCCGTTGGCTGGGCCCCGGGGAGCCACCTATACCTTCGGTCCGCAAAAAG
This sequence comes from Bacillota bacterium, assembly GCA_023512105.1. GTDB lineage: Bacteria > Bacillota > Sulfobacillia > Sulfobacillales > Sulfobacillaceae > JAIMAE01. Next base: position 30,493 of record JAIMAE010000023.1, read on the forward strand.
GCGCGCGGCCGCAGGACCTCGAGGCGCTCGACCGCGAGTTGGCCCACCTTGGGCGGCTGCTCGAACAGGCGTGCGGCCGTCCGGTGGCGGAGCTTGCCGGAGCCGGGGCGGCCGGCGGACTGGGGGCGGCATTGGCGGCGGTCAGCGGGGCTGCGCCGGTCTATGGCATCGAGGCCGTGCTCGCCGCCGCAGATTTTGACGTCAAAGCGCGCGACGCCGATTTGGTGTTTACCGGCGAAGGCCGAGTCGACGGTCAGACCTTGGCGGGCAAGGTGGTGATGGGGGTGGCCCGCCGCGCCCAGCGCTACCGGCTGCCCGTGATCTGTCTTGC
>JAIMAE010000203.1 GCA_023512105.1 Bacillota bacterium
TCACTCCATGCGGTGCATCTCCTTGCGCAACCGCTTGATGATGCGCTTTTCCAGGCGGGAGATGTACGACTGGCTGATGCCGAGCTCGTCGGCCACCTCCTTTTGAGTCCGCTCACGCCCGTCTTGGAGTCCAAAGCGCAGTTCCATGATCCGCCGCTCGCGCCCGCTCAACTTGGACAAGGCGCGGCGCAGCAACACCTTATCCACCTCGTCCTCCAGCCGCTTGTAGATGATGTCATTTTCCGTGCCGAGGACGTCGGACAGCAGCAACTCGTTGCCGTCCCAGTCCACATTGAGCGGCTCGTCGAAGGAGACCTCGTAGCGCACCCGAGCGTTGCGGCGTAGATACATTAAAATCTCGTTCTCGATGCACTTGGAGGCATAGGTGGCCAATTTGATTCGCTTTTCCACGTTGAAGGTGTTGACGGCTTTGATCAGCCCAATCGTGCCGATGGAGACCAAGTCCTCGATCCCGATTCCCGTGTTCTCGAATTTTCTGGCGATGTACACCACCAGGCGCAGGTTTCGTTCGATCAGGGTGGTGCGAACGTCGTCGTGCCCCAGGCTCAACCGATTGAGTAGATGGGTTTCCTCCTCCACCGTGAGTGGGGGCGGCAGCGCCTCACTGGAGCCGATGTAGTGAATCACCTCGTCGACTTCGTCGCCCAACTCCAGCAGTTGGCGCCAATCCCGAAGACGCCCTAGGGAGGCGAGATCTTCCCACCACCGACGCCAAAATCGAGAAATGGTTACACCTTCCCGTAGGATCACGCCCCCAACACCCCCTCGTCATACCCCTCGCGTTGGACGTCGGGCGCCACCAAGGCCTGATACTCCCCTCGGGGAGACAAGGGCCGAGGACTGACTCCCGCCGCCAACGGCGCCAAGTTTACCCACCGCCCGCCATACCACATCCGCGCCTCGTCCACCGCCACCACCGGCATCTGGCCCCCACCCCCCACCGAGGAGTAGCGCACCACCCCCACCCGTTCCCGCCAGGCCTCCGGCGGCGGTGCCAGTTGGCCGGCCAACACCCCCTCGGCCCAGCGGACCAATTCCTCGGGTAGCCACTTGCGGGCGGCGGACCGTTCGATCACGGCGACCGGGCGGTGTCCGACCGGCTCGCGCAGACGATTTCCCGAGTCCCATAAGACTCCCAGTTCAATCGCTCGCCCGCCCACCACCAGCTGCAGAAGGCCGTAGCGCTCCCATCTGGCCTGGTTGCGCCGCCAAATCCGCGGTCCCCAGAGCCCCACCGCGGCCACCCCGGCGGCAGGCATCCAATGACTGGCATCCGCCGCCGCATTGGGACCGACCAAGTCGGCAATCGCCAGCCCCATGCCTCCGGCCGCCAGCCCAAAGCCGTAGAAGGCCATCAGTGCCCTTAACCACACCGGGCGCGGGACTCGCCCCAAGACTAAGCGCAACATGATCACCGGCCACAGCACCGCCCCCGGCCAGGGGAACGCATACCGGCTGCCGGCGAGCAATACCCATAACGTAGGTAGGGTCCCTACGGCGGCCGCAATCCCCAAACGAACCGCCTCTGGGCGTCGTCCAACCAAACGGCAGGCCAGCCAGAGCAACGCCAGGTCCAGGGTGGCGTTGACGCCCAGCGTAGGCAACGCGTAGACCATTGCGCGAGCACCCTCCTCGTACACCCCATGGATATGGCCAAACGGCGACGAGTATGTCTTAGGCTATTGTAGGGACGGCCTTGCGCAAACCCTGTCATTTGTCCGGGTTGTCCCAAAGAATCAGGCGACAAAATCTAGAGAGCCTCTGCCATCGGCCGGCGCCCGCGGTGGCAGGAGGTGTCGGGTTAGGCAGGCGGCTGTAAGCAGAGCCCCCGGGATGATGGGGACGAATCGGTGCAGCCAAACCCCTGGGCAGCGCCCCCCTACCGCTTCGACTCAAAAAGCGGCCACCACGGGCTTGATGACGCACCAAGCCCACCCGTGGCTCAGCCACCAGGCTCGCGGACGATCGGAGCGGCACAGGCCCCGGGGCCAGAGAGAGCTCAGCGACAATGTAGTTCACCTCAGGGCCCCTTCTTCCCGGGGTTCTGGTCCCAGCTACCTTACTCACTTCGTCCGGCCAATCGCCACCTCCGATGGGCGGTAGCGCTACCGCCATGCCAGGCGCTTCCTCCCCTTTTCTAAACACTCACTTAAGATGTGCCAGCGGTGCAGGAAGTTCCTGGAATGGTGTCGAACGGTTGACAAAACCCTGTCAAACGGCGGGAGATTCAGTGGGATTTTGGCCTTTTGGCGCCCTGGGCGCTCTACAGGACCAGGGCATCGTCGGCGGAAGTGGAGGGATGGACGACATGCGGACGGGAAGCAGCGCTTGGGCACGAGGTGTGGCAGTAGGGGTTTTAGGCTTGACGCTGGGAGTGTCGATAGGTCCATCTTCGGTTACCTGGGCGCAAGGGGAAGCGTTTACCCGAATTGCCGGAGCCGACCGGATGACCACCGCGATTGCGGTCGCGGACGCCCTGTATCCGGATGGCCCTCCGACCAAGACCGTGGTCATCGCCTCGGGGGAAGCGGCCAACTGGGTGGACTCCGTGACCGTGGCCCCCCTGGCCAGCGCGCTCAAGGCCCCCATCCTGCTCAGCGCCTCTCCGACCAGCTTGGGCGACGCGGTGGCCGCCTACCTAACCGGAGAAGGGATTCAACGGGTCTACCTGGTAGGAGCCGACGCCAACCCGACCTTGGCTCGGTCCCTCCCGCCCGGCATCGCGGTGACGCCGCTGAGCGGCTCGGACCGCTACGCCACCGCCGCCGAGATTGCCCAGACCCTGCAACAAGTCACCGGAACCAGTGGCTTCGGCTCGCTGTTCATCGTAGACGGCGGCGACCGAGGCCTCGCCCAGGCCCTGGCGGTAGACCCTTACGCGGCCAGCCACGGCTCCCCCGTCCTCTTGGCAATCCCCGGGCAGTCGACCCTCCCCGCCTCTGAGCAGGCATGGGTGACTCGATCCACCTCCCAGACCCTCTACCTGGTCGGGACGGCGCAAGGACAAGGCCTGGCCACCACCTACGGCTCGGACCAGGTGGTCCGGATCGGCACCGCCACCGCGACCCCAGATGCCGTGGCCTCGGCGGCCGCCCAGCTGTTCGCCCCAAGCGGAGGGTATACCCAAGTCGCCATCGCCAATGCCGACACCACCAACGGCGTGGCATTGCCTGACGGCAATGTGGTGAGCGCCCACCTGGTGGATGCGATTCCCGGAGGTCCTTGGGCGGCGGCCACCGGTGCCCCGATCCTTTATGTCGACGGCTCCCAGATCCCGGCGACCACTTCGACGGTGATAAACTCCGCCCTGGTCTCGCCCACGGCCAAACTCTGGGTGTTCGGAGGGCCGAATTCCATTCCCGATGCCACCGCCAACGCCTTGGCTGCCATGATCGCCAATCGAACGAACGCCCAGCAGGGACCCACCAGTCCTCCCAGCCTTGCCATAAGCGGGCAAAGCTTTGGGTCGGGCAGTCCGACCGACCCGGCGGTGGTTTCGGGGAATAACCCGGTGACCCTTACCATCTCCAACCTGCCCTCGCCATCCACTGGAACCAGCACCGCACTTTGGGTGGCCGTCAACGGGCAGCCGGCCCCCACCTTCTCCGTGGGCGGGCAACCGCTGCCTACCGTAAGCGGACCGGTCAATGGCGGACAGAACGGACTCACCGCACCCCTTCCCCCATCCTCCACCGGCTCGCTAACGGTCCAGATGGTTCCGCCCCCTGGCTCCACCGCCGTCTATTGGCTGGGCTTGACCTCCAACGGAGCTCCCCAGGCATCGCCGTTAGTCTTGACGTTTATCTCCAATAACACCCTGGCGGTAGTACCGGGGGGGACGGCCTCCAGCCCCTACGTCGCCCCGGTCTCCTCGGCGGCTAACCAAACCGCGGGCCTGGTACCACTGACGGTGGTAGTTCCCCCACAGGGGGGAAGTCCGGCCGCCGGGATTCCCGTCACCGTGACGCTCCTGATTCCGACTGCCCAGTCCAGGCCTTCTAGCGGTCCGTACTTGTCCGACACCCAAGGCGGCGCGGTGACCACCCCAACCGCCTTGGCGTACACGGTCAGCGCCACCACCAACGGCCAAGGTGAGGCGACCACCTATGTGAACAGTACCGACGTCACCACATCCCCGGTCGAGATCCTGGCCACTGCCAGTGACGGCACCGGGACCCTAAGCGGCAGCGCATACGTGACCTGGCAGGTTCCGCAGGCGACGCCGCCTTCGTCCACCGGCTCCAGCTCCGGGACTCCATTGACCGTCACGGTAACTGCCGCCCCCGGCTTGAGCCCGCAGAGCCTGACCGCCACCTTCGCCACCAACGGTACCGTGGTGGCCACCCAGGCCCTGCCCCTCACCGCCTACAACCCCGCCTCCGGGGCCATCACCGTCACCGTTCCTGCCACCCTGCCCGCCGGCAC
>JAIMAE010000204.1 GCA_023512105.1 Bacillota bacterium
AGGGCGGCCCGCGGTGGTTTACATTCAACGCACTCGCGGCTACCAGGCCCGGCGCTCTTGGGGCCGGGATGAGATCGCGCCGATCATCGCCGAGGCTCATCGGCGAGGCGCCCGGGTGGTGGTGGACAACTGTTACGGGGAGTTTACCGCCGGCGAGGAGCCGACCCACTGGGGGGCCGACCTGGTGGTGGGGAGCCTGATCAAAAACCCTGGCGGCGGGTTGGCTCCGAGCGGCGCCTACCTGGCAGGGCGCCGCCAGATGGTCGAGGCGGTGGCGGACCACTTTTTTGCTCCCGGTCTCGGGGGGGAGATAGGGCCCACCGCCGGATGGTTGGCCCGAGCCGCCCAGGGCCTCTTCTTGGCTCCCGGCTTGGTCGGCGAGGCTTTGATGGGGGCAACCTACCTGCGTCACCGCTTTCAGGAGCAGGGGTGGTGGGTGGACCCGGCCCCCGAGGAGGGGCTGACCGAGATGGTCACCGCGATCCGGCTGGAGGATCCCGAGCGGGTGAAGCGATTTTGTCGCACCGTCCAGGCCTACTCGCCAATCGACAGCCGCGCCGTCCCTGAACCTTGGGCGATGCCGGGGTATGCCGAGCCGGTGATCATGGCCGCCGGGACCTTTATCTCCGGCGCTTCTTTGGAGCTTTCCAGCGACGGCCCGATGGCGCCGCCCTATTGGGTCTACGTTCAGGGCGGCCTCTCTCGTTGGCACGTGGTGGCGGTGACCGAGGCCTGCCTTGAGGTCCTCGGCTCTCCTGGGGCTACCAGGTCCGCATTAACCCCACCACCCGTCCGAGGATGATGAAGTCCACCCCCTCGATCGGGGCGTAGGCGGGATTGGCCGGCAGCAGGCGCGGCGGCTCGCCGGATCTGCGCTCCAGGCGCTTGACGGTGGCCTCCTCCCCGACCAAGGCGATCACGATTTCGCCGTCCTGGGCGTAGTCCTGGGAGTGGACGGCCACCCAATCCCCGTCCCAGATCCCGGCCTCGATCATCGAGTCCCCTTTGACGCGTAGCAAAAAGTCAGCGGGAGGGCGGAACAGCCCGGCCGGCAGTGCCCAGTAGTCTTCAATGTGATTTTGCGCCAGGATCGGCGCACCGGCGGTGATCCGACCGAGCACCGGCACCTCCACCGCGGCCAAGGCCGGGGATTGGGCCAGTCTCCAGGAGCGACGGGTCATCGGCTGGTGGGAGAGTTGACCTTGGGCCTCCATCACCGCCAGGTGGCGCGCCACCGTAGCCACCGACCGTAGGCCCACGGCGTGGGCGATCTCCCGCACCGTCGGGGGATAGCCGTGCCGGCGGACGTACTGGGCTACATATTCGGCGATCTGTTGACGGCGTGCGTCGCCTTTGGCTGACACCTCGACCTCCCATGGGATGCCGACCCCACCCAAGCTTGGGCATTTGCCTACAGGATACCATGCCGGGTGCGGCGGGGGACATCTTGCGCCTCCATTTCTTAAGTCCAGGGAGGAGGCGGCTTTGGTAGAGGGGCGGGCGGGAATGGGTGATAATGAGAGGGGCTGCGGCGCACAGGGGGTCGGCGGGAAGGGAGGAGCCTGGCTTGGGATAGGGGGGTTCGCGGTGGGGACTTGGGGCGCGGAGCTAGGGCCAGTCTTGTTAGGGGCTCTTGCCGCCTGGCTGTCCTACCGCAGACCGGGCGGTTGGCTCCCGGGGGCCTTGGGCGCTGGCTTGGCCATCCTGCTGGCGGCTTCTAGGCCGGGCGGGCTTTTGCCGGTTGCGGCGTGGCTCGCCACCGGAGTGGTGGCGGGGCGATTGGCTCGTCCCCATCCCCCCGGCCTGCGCCCGGAAGATGGGTTGGTGGCGGTGGCCACCTTGGTCACGGTGTCGTTGTGGGTGAGCTGGCGACTGGTCAAGGGAGTCTCCCCGGCGCACCTCGGCTCCAGTCAGCTTCTGGGGCTGTACCTCCTGACCCCGGTGGTGGAGGTGGCGGTCGCCGGCTTAGGTTGGTGGCGGGCCAAGGTACCGTTGGACCAAGTCTTGCAGCCCTATCGGAGGCGCAGTGGGTGGGCCTGGGGCCTTGGCGTCGGCCTGGCCTTGTCCCTGCTGGCGGCGCTGGTGGTGGCGGCGGAAAGCCAAGGGTTGCACTGGTCAGTCCGGTCTAACAACCCTTTGGTGTACGCCCCCCAATTCTTCGCTCATCCGGATTGGCCGCTGGGCGTCCTGGTGGTGGCGGTGGTGGGGATGGCGCCGGCGGCTGAGGAGTTTCTCTTTCGGGGACTCTTCCTGGAGGCCCTGCGGCGTCGGTGGGGCGCCACTTGGGCGGTGGTGCTCTCTGGAGCCACCTTTGCCGCAGCGCACTTCGACCCCACCTTGTTTTGGGCCCTGTGGCTGGCAGGCATCGGGTTGGGTTGGCTGTACGTGCGCACGCGGTCGCTGGTGCCGTCCACCATCGCCCATGCGACCTTCAATGCCTTGTCGGTGGCCATGGCTTTGGCCGCCTTCCACGGCCGCTGAAACAATAGTCCACAGAGAGGAGAGAAAACCGCGGTGATCTCTCATCCACGCTTTCGCAAGGGGCTTCCCACGGACCCATCCTTGCGCGATACCGCCGAAGCGATCGTCGAAGCGGTGTTGGAGCATCTTCCCTTTTGGGCAACGGACTTGGGATTGCACCAATGGGACGACCAGCTGCCGGACCTTCAACCCGGCGCGCTCGATGCCTTCGCACGGCGCTTGAGGGCGTTGGGCAGCCGACTGGAGGGGATTGACCCTCGGCGGCTGTCGAACGACGACCGAGCCGACTGGGTCACTCTGCGACACGCCGTGGGAGGCGTTCTCCACGAACTGGAGGTCGAGCGGCCCTTCGCGCGCGATCCCAACTGGTACAACAGCGTGGTCAGTCAAAGCCTGTTACTGTTGGCCCGCCGGCGGTATGCGGCGCCCGAGGTGCGCGCCGAGGCTTTGGTTCGGCGGCTTGAAGGCGTCCCCCACCTCCTGGCCCAAGGAGAGCAGCTGTTGGACAATCCTCCGGCGGTCTGGGTGGAGGTGGCGTTGCGGCAGTTTCCGGCCACGTTGCCTTTTTTGCGGGACGGGTTGGCCTCGGTGTTCTCCGAGCGGCCGGAGCTGGCGGCCAAAGTGGCCGAGGCCGGAGGAGAGGCGGCGCACGCCTTTGAACATTTTGCTGCGTTCTTGGCCGAGCGCTGGCGAGGGCGAGGGGATGGCGATTATCGCCTGGGAGAAGAGCGGTTTCGCCAACGCCTGTTCTGGCAAGAAGGGATTGACACGTCCATCCCGGTCCTGGAAGCCGAAGGCGAGCGCGAGCTGGCCCGGCTGCAGGAGGCGTGGCGAGAGGTGGCCGGGCGCCTTGGCCCCGGTTTGAGCCCTCGGGAGTTGATGGCCGAGATTGGGCGCCACCATCCGCCGGCCGACCGTTTGCTTGCCGAGGCGCGCGGCGTCTTAGGCGAACTGCGCCAGTTCTGTGAGACCAACGCCTTGTTGACCATCCCGGCGGCGCCCGATCCGGCAGTGGTGGAGACGCCGGGATTTCTGCGCGCGATTACGTTCGCCTCGATCGACCCCCCGGGTCCTTTCGAGGATCAGGCCACCGAGGCGTACTATCAAATCACTTTGCCCGACCCGGCCAGCTCCCCGGCTGACCAGGAGGCCCACCTCGAGGGGTACAATCCCTGGGGGATTCGCGTCATCTCGGCCCACGAAGTCTATCCCGGCCATTACGTGCAGTACTTACGCCTGCCCGACGCCGTCAGTTCCATCCGCAAGACCTTTGGCGCGGGCGCGTTTGTCGAGGGATGGGCGCATTACACCGAGGAGCTGTTGTGGGAGGCGGGGTACCACACCGCGGACCCGGACCGGTTCCGCCTGGTGCAGTTGATGGAAGCGCTGGAACGGGTGGGGCGTTACCTGGTGGCGATTCGGATGCACTGTCGCGGGATGTCGGTGGAGGAGGCGGAAGCCTTCTTTGGCGAACAGTGCTTCATGGCCCCGATTAACGCCCGGCGGGAGGCCTTGCGGGGTACCATGGACCCCCTCTACCTGATCTACACCTTGGGCAAATTGCGGATCTTGGCCATGCGGGAGCGAGCGCGAAAGCAGTGGGGAGCGGCATTTAGCTACCGGCGCTTTCACGATGCCCTGTTGAGCCACGGCTTTCCCATGCTGCCGGTGTTGGAATCGCTGCTCTTCGCCGATCCGGCGTAACTGGCTCGCGCGCTTAAGGGCCGGGCTCTCCCGGGTAGACAAAGATGCGCCACTCCTGCGGGAAGGCAGCCATGATCTGCTGGTTCCCGATCGCCGCCACCAGGTGAACCGGCCCCGACTCGGCGGTGGGGCCCGGCAGCGCCCACCATTCGGCGGGCTGCAACGAGGCGTACAACAGGGGTCCTGCGGGCGGCGCATAGACCAGGTGGCCGTCGGGGGTGGCGCCAAGCTGGCCCCCCGGCAGGGTGCCCTGGGG
>JAIMAE010000024.1 GCA_023512105.1 Bacillota bacterium
CACGTGAAGTTGGAGGTGCGCAACTTAGAGCAACTGTCCCAGATTATTCGGCGCCTGGAGGGATTGCCGTACGTGCAGCGAGTAGAACGGACTACCTACGAGAGGCACTGACGCCGTGCGGGCACTGGTGCAACGTGTCAAGTCGGCCTGGGTGCGGGTGTCCGAGCGCGAAGTGGCGCGGATCGAGCTGGGGCTGTTGGCCTTGGTAGGCTTTGCCCACGGGGATGGTCCGGCTGAGCTGCGCTGGATGGCCCGCAAGATTTGTGGCCTGCGCATCTTTGCAGACGAGGCGGGCCGGATGAGCCGCGACCTGCGGGAGGTAGGGGGCGCGGTGCTGGTGGTGCCGCAATTTACCTTGTACGGCGATGTCAAAAAGGGGTTTCGCCCCGATTTTTCCCGATCCTTGGACAAGGTGGCCGCCGCCCAGCGGTTCTTAGAGTTTGTCGACTATCTCCACCAGGAGGCCATTCCGGTGGCCACTGGCGAATTTGGAGCAGAGATGGAGGTCGGTTTGGTGAATGATGGCCCGGTGACCATCTGGCTGGAAAAGGAGGGGAGCCATGCGTCCTGAACTGCAACGCCCTCGAGGAACTCAAGATGTGCTCCCTCCCCACTCCTGGAAAGTGGAGGGCATGCGACAGCTCGCCCTGGCGGTGGCCCGTCGTTACGGGTTTGAACCGTTGGAGACCCCGATCTTCGAGCAGTCGGCGGTCTTCTTGCGGGTGGGGGAGAACACCGACATCGTGCAACACGAGCGGTACGCATTTCGCGACGCCGGCGGCGTCGACCTCACGCTGCGCCCCGAGGGCACGGCCGGGGCGGCCCGGGCCTTCATCGAAAACGGCTTGGCCCAGCAGCCACAACCGGTCCGCCTCTGTTACTGGGGGCCGATGTTTCGCCGGGAGCGCCCCGAGGCCGGGCGGTTTCGCCAGCACACCCAGTTTGGGGCCGAGCTTTACGGCTCCGAATTGCCTTTTGCCGACGCCGAAATCATCCTGCTGGCCACGGCGGTGGTGGAAGCGGCCGGGTTGACCGACCCGGTGGTGCGCCTGAACTCGATTGGATGCGAGGTCTGCCGGCCCCGCTACCGGACGGCCCTGATTGAGTATTACCAAGGGCGGCGGGCCGAACTGTGCGAAGACTGTCAGGTTCGGTTGGAGCGAAACCCCCTGCGTCTCCTCGACTGCAAGGTCGACGTGGCGATTCGCGCCGAGGCCCCGGACATCGCCGATTTTTGGTGCGAGGCCTGTCGGACCCACTACGAGGCCGTCCGTTCCTTGCTGGAACGGGCCGGTCGCACCGTGCGGCGCGATCCCCGGCTGGTCCGCGGGCTCGATTATTACACCCGGACTGTGTTTGAAGTGGGCCATCCCAGCTTGGGAGAATCAGTCGCCCTGTTCGGGGGCGGCCGCTACGATGGACTGATGGAGAGCCTGGATGGACCCAAGGTACCGGCCGTGGGGTTTGGCATGGGAATTGAGCGGTTGCTCTCGGCCCTGGAAGGACGGTTTGTCGCCACGCCGCTCACCCCGGTGTATGTGGCCCACCTGCCGGGATTTGCGGAGGAGGCTCAGCTGCTCGCCGAGTCGTTGCGCCGGCAAGGGGTGGCTGCAGAAGCAGATTTGCTCGGGAGAAGCCTCAAGGCCCAGCTGAAAGATGCCAGCCGCCGCACGCGCTGGGTGGTGCTGGTGGGTGGGCGCGAGTGGGAGTCTGGTCAAGTGGTGGTGCGCGACCTCGAGCAAGGCAGCCAGGAGACCATCCCTTATGACCAGCTGATGCAATGGATGGGGATTGAGGCCGCGCAGGTACCGCTGAGCGGGCGGCGTTGGGCGGCAGCAGATCAGCGGCAAGATTAAACGACAGGAGGACGCTTAGGTTGCATCGCACGCATTACGCAGCAGAGATTTCTGAAGCCTTGGTCGGCACCACGGTGGCGGTGGCCGGATGGGTGGACCGGCGGCGCGACCATGGCGGACTGATCTTCATCGACCTCAGGGACCGCAGCGGGGTGGTGCAACTGCGCGTCGACCCGTCGGCGGGGGCGGTGTTTCAAGAGGCCGACCGCCTGCGGGCCGAGTACGTGATTGCGGTGCAGGGGGTGGTCAAGGCCCGCCCACCGGGAATGGAGAACCCTGAGTTGGCCACCGGTAAAGTGGAAATTGACCCCGAACGTCTAGTGGTGTTGTCCGAAGCCAAGACCCCTCCCTTCCTTCCCCACGAAGAGGCGGACCGGGTCGATGAATTGGTGCGACTGAAATACCGGTACCTAGACCTGCGCCGGCCCAAGATGCTGGGTCACTTTATGCTGCGCAATCGGGTGGTGTTCGCCTTCCGGCGCTATCTCCACGAGCACGGGTTTTTGGAAGTGGAAACGCCGGCGTTGGCCCGTTCCACCCCGGAAGGGGCGAGAGATTTCCTGGTCCCAAGCCGTCTGCAGCCCGGGAATTTCTACGCCTTGCCGCAAAGTCCGCAGCTCTTCAAACAACTGTTGATGGTCTCCGGGTTTGACCGCTATTACCAGATCGCCAAGGTGTTTCGGGACGAGGATCTACGCGCCGACCGCCAGCCGGAGTTTACCCAGGTGGACATCGAGATGTCCTTTGTCGACCAAGACGACGTGTTGCGCGAGATGGAGGCCTTGGTCCACTCGGTGTTTCAGGAGAGTTTGGGGGAAACCTTGGCTCCTTTTCCTCGCCTGACTTGGGATGCGGCGATGCGTCAGTACGGGTCCGACAAACCGGATCTGAGAGCCGGCCCGCCGCTTTTGGACCTGACCGAACAAGCCCGCAAGTCCCGCTGGCCGATATTGGGCGAGGCACAACACGTGGCGGGGGTGGTCTTGCGCCAGGTCAACCCCTCCCGGCGCCAGTGGGACGAGTTCGTGGAGCGCTCGCGCGAGCTCGGGGCCAGCGGCCTGATCTGGCTCTGGAAGGGGGAAGAGCTGCGCAGCAACGCCCGTGGACTGGGCAGCGAGCTGTTGGAAGGCCTGGCGACTGGCGCCGAGCTGCGTCCCGGCGACGGGTTGTTGGTGGTGGCGGGGGCCTTTCCGTTGGCCTGCCAGGTGGCCGGACAGCTGCGGCTTGACGCAGCCCAACGATTTGGTCGCGTGGAGCAGGGATGGCGATTTTTGTGGGTAACCGACTTTCCGCTCTTTGAATGGTCCGAAGAAGAAGGCCGGTGGGTCTCGGCCCACCACCCCTTTACCATGCCCCACCCGGAGGACGTCGAGTGGCTGGAAAAAGATCCTTCCCGAGTCCGCTCGTGGGCGTATGACGTGGTGTTAAACGGGGTGGAGTTGGCGTCGGGGAGCCTTCGTATCTTCCAGCCGGAGCTGCAGGCGCGGGTCTTTCAGGTGTTGGGCTTGAGCCGGCGCGAGGCAGAGGCCAAATTTGGGTTTCTCTTGGAGGCTTTCTCCTACGGTGCGCCTCCGCACGGCGGGATCGCCTTTGGCCTGGACCGGTTGGTGATGCTGATGGCGGGCGCGAAGAGCCTGCGCGACGTGATCGCGTTTCCCAAGACCGCCCGCGGCACCGATCCGATGACCGAGGCGCCCAACCGGGTCGATCCCAAGCAGTTGGAAGAGCTCAGTTTGGCAGTAATCGAGCCCCGCTGATGGTGTCGGGGCTCGATCGCTTATCGAACGGCGGTCGGCACGAAGAGGTCGATGATCCCGATGACGAACGCAGCAATCAACGCGCCCACGATGGTCACGTGCATTCCGGGAACGACCATCTGGGCAAGGTAGATCACCAGGGCCGACACCAAGAACCCGACCACCCCTCGGCCGTAAGGCGATACCTGTCGGCCAAAGGCTTGCTCCAAGGCCCATCCTACTAAGGCAATGACGATCGCCGCCAGCAGGGCTGACCAGAATCCCAGATGCGAGAAGCCAGGGACAAAGTACCCGAGCAACATTAAGACCAGAGCCGAGACGATGAATCGCACCACAGCACCGACGAATTTCACCTTGCCACCTCCTTAAGTCCTGGCTGGCTTTGCGGCCTCACCCGGACGGATACCTGTCGCGTCTAGTGTTCAGTGGGGGTGGGACAAATATACCTAGGTGGGCCAAGACCAGCTTGCCGGCACATAGCTTTTACCCGGGGCGCACATGCTTGATCCCGAGGCGGCCACCCCGGCGCCTCTATTCCGCGCACGGTTAAGGAGGGGTACTCGTGGCAAAGAACGTACCGTCTTCCTTTCAGGACCTGAAAGCGCGCGTGCAGCAACGCCTTCGCAACGGAGAAGACAACGTCCAGGACGACATCATCGCGATGGGCGATGCCATGCTCGAGGCGGACGTGGAGCCTAAAAGCGCCCAAGACCGAGTGGCCAAACGCATCTGGCAGGCTTCGGGCCCAGAGGAAAAGAAGATGCTGGCGCGAATGGTCGCTCAGATGGCCCAAGAGGAGGAGAACCTCACTTAATCGGGAGCCGAGGTACCGGATGGACGTCAGGGAGGCGGGGGAATTGCTCCCCCGCCTCCTCTTGTTTCCCGAACCGGGCCCCGTCACTTCCTAATAATGTTATACTGAGTCATGATGATATGAACCTCTGGCGGGGGGTGGAGGCGATGGGGACGGCGACCTATCGGGTGGAGGGCATGCATTGCCTGGACTGCGCCCGCAAGGTGGAACAGGCGCTCCGCGAGGTGGCGGGGGTCCAATCGGCCCGCGTGCATTATCTCAAACGGCAGGCGGTGGTGGTGGCGGACGACGGGGTGTCTTTGGCAACCTTGGAAGAGGCGGTCCGCCGCGCCGGTTACGCCCTGCGGCGGGGAGAGTAGGCGTCCCGCAGCGCGCGGTTGCAATCAGCGCCGGAGCCGACTATAATCACCTTACAGCCCTGCTGTGTGCGTGGACCGCTCCGATATGTTTTGAGCCAACACCAAAACATAGGGAGCCCAAACCTCAGTTGACGGCCGTCCTGCCCCCGCTGCGCGGCAGCGATCGGGGACTGCGAAAGTTAACGGGAGGCACCCACCTGCTGTAGAGCAGGTTCAAAACGTCGGTTATGACACGGCATGGTGGGGAGTGAACGGGAGCGCGGAGAGTTCTCCTCCGGGCTCCCTCGTTGTATCGCGGCACCTCGCCTGCTAAGATGGAGGCGAACTGGAGGGATGTGTCATGGCTGCCGCCGGGGTAGCGATCGCGGGACCCGAGCAATTTAACCAGTTAATTCACAGTAGCACGGTCCCCGTTATCGTCGATTTTTGGGCTGCTTGGTGTGTGCCGTGCCGGATGATCAGCCCGATTCTGGATGAGTTGATGGCGGAGCGGGAAGGTCAGCTGGTGGTGGCCAAGGTCAACGTGGATGAACATCCCACCCTCGCCGCGGAGTACGGGATCATGAGCATTCCAACCTTGCTCCGGTTTGACAACGGACAGGAGACGGCCCGGGTGGTGGGCGCCATGCCTAAAGCCCAGCTCTTGCGACGCCTGGGCCTTTGAGTGTCGATGGGGGAGATGGGGGATTGGCCAAAAAGCGGGGAGACAACCCACAGCGGACTTGGTTTGACGCCCCTGCGGCCGAGACACCCGCTCCTCCTCCCTTGGCGGCGCGGGTCCGGCCCCAGCGCTGGGACGAGATCGTCGGACAGGCGCACCTGATCGGCCCCAATGGCCCGCTCGGACGCTGGATGGCCCAGGGCAGCCTCCACTCGGCGGTCTTCTTCGGGCCACCGGGGACCGGAAAGACCACGGTAGCCATGTTGTTGGCCCGTCAAGGAGGCCGACACGTGCAGATGTTGTCGGCGGTGGAGGCTTCCGCCGCAGACATCAAGGAGGTGGCCGCGCAAGCGGCGGCCCGTTGGAATTTATACCAGCGGCAGACGGTGGTCTTTATCGACGAGATCCACCGTCTGAATCGCGCGCAACAAGACGTGCTGCTGCCCTATGTCGAGGAAGGGCGCTTTATTTTACTCGGAGCCACCGCCGAAAACCCGTGGGCGACGCTCAACCCAGCGCTGCTATCGCGCTGCCAAGTCTTCGAGTTTCGCCCGCTGAGCGAGGCGGAGATAGCGACGATTCTGGCTCGGGCCTGGGAGAAGAGCCAAGAAGGCCTCGAGCTGGGCCCCGGGGTGCTTGGCCTGCTTGCCCAACAAGCCGGAGGCGACGCCCGGCGGGCCTTGGCGCTCTTGGAGTCGCTGCGAGAAGAGGCGATGGCCGAGGGGCGGGTGCGACTGGAACTGGATTGGGTCAGGCAGCGCGAAGCAAGCCGCCCGCACTACCACGGCCGCGACGGCGACCGCCACTTTGACCTGATTTCGGCCTTAATCAAAAGCATTCGCGGGTCGGACCCGGATGCCGCCCTGTATTGGATGGGACGGCTTTTGGCGGGTGGCGAGGACCCTCGTTACGTGATGCGGCGGGTCTTGGTGCATGCCGCCGAGGATGTCGGGTTGGCCGACCCCCATGCGCTGTTGGTGGCCGAGGCCGCCTACTTTGCCTTGGAGAAGGTTGGCCTTCCCGAGGCTCGCATCCCGATGGCCGAGGCGGTGCTGTACCTTGCTCTGGCTCCCAAATCCAACAGCGTGGTCGAGGCCTTGGCGCGGTTAGACGCCGCCTTGGAGCGTTACCCGCAGCTCGATGTCCCCAACTTCCTCAAGGACCGCCATTATCGTCCGGATCTGACCGAACCCTATCGGTACCCCCACGATTTCCCCGGCCACTTTCTGCCCGTGTCGTATATGCCTGAGCCCCTGCGGGGCGAAATTCTCTACCGACCCAGCGACCAGGGGGAAGAGGGGCGGTGGCGTGCGCGCTGGCAGCGCTGGATGGCCGAGCGGTACGGGGAGCAAATTGACCCGGAATCCTGACGGTGATACTGTTAGAGCAGGAGTTAGGAGGGAGGTGGACGTATGCTGAGGGTCTCCAGCAAGGGGCGATACGGGGTCAAGGCGGTCTACGAGTTGGCCCTCCGCTACGGCAGTGGGCCGGTGGCGGTGTCGGTGTTGGCGCGGGCCCAGAATTTGCCCGACCCCTACTTGGAGCAACTGATGCCACTGCTCAAGCGCGCCGGGATCGTTGAGGGCATGCGGGGGCCGCAGGGTGGCTACATGCTGGCCAAACCGCCATCGGAGATAACCGTGGGGGATGTGGTGCGGGCCGTCGAAGGGCCGATCGCGATTGCCGACTGCACCAGTGAGGACCCCAGCATCTGTCCCGAAGTCTCTCGCTGCGTGGGGCCGGACGTGTGGAGCCGGGTGCAGGCCGCCCTCATTGCCACCATGGACGGCATTAGCTTTGCCGACCTGTTGCCGGAAGCGACCGCCCGGCGCTGGGTGGCCCAAGCCCCTTCCGACGGGCGAGCGAGCTTGGCGGCGCAGGCCGGAGCGCCATGGATCGGCTGGAAGAAGGAGGCATTTTGATGGGGTCGCGGGTCGTGGTAGGGATGAGCGGCGGCGTCGACTCCTCGATGGCCGCCGCTTTACTGTTAGACCAGGGCTACGACGTGATCGGGGTGACCCTGCGCCATCTGCCGGAAGAGACCGCCAACAGCTGCTGCTCGCTGGAGGCGTTGGTGGACGCCCGTCGCGTGGCCAAGCGCTTGGGGATTCCCCATTACCTGGTCAACGTGGAGCAGCCGTTCTACGAGCGGGTGATCCTACCGTTTGAAGACGCCTACCTGGCCGGGGTGACCCCAAACCCCTGCGCCTGGTGCAACCGGCACATCAAGTTTGGCGCCTTGTGGGAATGGGCCCAGTCCCAAGGCGCGGAGTATCTGGCCACCGGACATTACGCACGGGTGGTGCGAGGGGATCGGGGCTACGAGTTGTGGCGCGCCCGCGACCGTCACAAGGATCAGAGCTACTTGCTGTACTCGTTGGGCCAGGCCGACTTGGCGCATATCTTGTTTCCCTTGGGGGAATACTCCAAAGAAACGGTACGGGCGATGGCGCGAGAGCGCGGGCTCGTCACCGCCGACAAACCGGACAGCCAGGAGCTCTGCTTTGTGCCCCGCAACGATTACCAGGCGTACTTGCAACGGCGCCGGCCGGAGGCGCAACGCCCGGGGGAGATCGTGGACACCGCCGGACGGGTGGTCGGCCACCACCGAGGCATTGCGTTTTACACCGTGGGCCAACGGCGAGGACTGGGACTCAGCGGACCCCATCCCTATTACGTGGTCAGGTTGGACCCGGCCCGCAATCAGGTGGTGGTAGGGAGTCGGGAGGAGGTTTTGGAGCAGCGGGTGACGGTCCGGGAGGTGCGCTACGTCTCCGGACAGGCCTTGCCGGGACCTTTTGAGGGGCAGGTCAAGATCCGGTACAACATGGAGCCGGTCGCGGCCCGGTGGATTCCAGCGGAATCCGACCGCGCCGAGGTCGCCTTTGCATCCCCCCAATGGGCGGTCACGCCGGGGCAGGTCGCGGTGTTGTACGACGGGGAACGGCTGGTCGCCGGCGGGCGCATCGAGCGCTCGCCGAGCCCGTCGGAGGCGATGGGCGCCCGCCATCGCGAAGAGGCATTGGTGCCGCAATAAGGAGGGGGTCCAGCGGTGATGACCCGCTGGCACCTCTTGCATCTGCCGGTGCGGGTGGCCGACGAGGCGCGCGCGTGGCGGCGGGTGCAAGAGGTGTTGTTTTCGTGGCCGGAAGCCCGGGTGCAAGGGCTGGTCCTCGACCACTGGTGGCCGCGGGTGTTGTATCTGCCGGTCGGGGAGGGAGTGCGGATCGACCCGATGGGCATCTACGTGTCGCACCGGGGACTGGCCATGCCGAGAAGTCGGCGGTGGTTCCAACGCGAAGCGCTCAAGACCGGGCAGTGGCTGGGAAGGCTGGTGCGGGACACCACTGGCCGGGAGCTAGGTCGCGTCAAGGATATCGTGATTGACGAAACCTCGTTGCGGATCACCGGACTGGTGATCTCGCGGGGACTGCTTCGCGACCTCCTCGATGGCGCGTGGCTGGCCCGATGGTCCTCCCTGACCTGGGACGGCGACGGCCGCATGAAATGGTAGGGGACAGGGCAGACTGATGGCAGGCTGGAGGAAGGGGATGGCGGTGGAAAGTTATTACTGCCCGCGATGTGCCGGGCGCAACGTGGGCCGAGTGGGTAGCGGCCAGTTTTATTGCTGGGACTGCTTTATCGAATTCGCCGTATCCTATCGTGGCATCCGCATGTACCAGGTGGGCATCGACGGCGAGTTGTCGCGCATTGACGGGGATTCGGCATCCAACATCGAGGGGGTGTCTCCGTGAGGCGATACGTAACGGGAATGATGACCGGCGCATTGGTCGGGGCGGTGATGGCAGGAGTATGGCTGCTCCGGCGTCCGCAACCCAGTGTCTATCGCGCCATGTGGCGCAAGGCCAACGCCTGGGCGCCCAAAGCGGTGCGCTGGGCGCGTCGCGGCAGCCGTTGGGCGGTATCGGTGCGACGCCGGATCGGGTAGTCCACTAGATGCGGCCAAGGCTGACCGCCGGTCGACATTACCGGGCGGCCGCGATCCTGGCCATGGTGCTCGCCGGGATATGGTTGGCCTGGGTGGCCCGTCCGGTGTTGACCCCCTTTGTGTTTGCGCTGGTGCTGGCTTACCTGTTGGCCCCCGCGGTCGACTTCTTCTACCGCCACAACCTTCCTCGCCCGGTCGCCATCTTACTGGCCTACGCCATCGCGGCGCTGGCCTTAGCGGCCTTCATCCTCTACCTGACTCCGCTTTTGGTCCAACAAAGCGATGCCTTGATTCGTTTGGTTCCCCAGTGGGCAGCCACCATCCAGTCGCACTGGGCCTGGGCGCTGGCCCGATTTCATCAAGCCCCGATCCCCGCTGGGCTGCGCGGCGCTTTCATGGCCACCGCCAGCCATCTGCAAAGCCAACTCTACCACGTGCTGCGCTCGGCCATCGCGGCCTTGTTCGGGGTGGTGCCGAGCCTGGTCAGCCTGGTGGTGGCGCCGATTCTGGCCTTTTACCTTTTAAATGACCTGGAGCGGATACGCAGCCGGTTTTGGTCGGCGGTGCCGGTCGATTGGCACCCGGCGGTCTACAAATTGGGGTTGGACATCGATGCCGCCTTGAGCGGCTATGTGCGCGGCCAGTTGTTGGTGGCCTTGGTGGTGGGAGTGCTGTCCGGGGTGTGGGTCTCCCTCCTGGGCATCCCCTTGTCGGCGCTGATCGGCGCGGTGGCCTTTGTCACCGATGTGGTGCCGTACGTGGGACCGATCGCCGGGGCCCTGCCGGCGGTGGCCTTGGCGTTGGCGCTGTCGCCCTGGAAGGCGCTTTGGGTGGTGGTGGGGTTCGCGGCCATTCACCAGCTGGAGGGGACGGTGATTGGGCCCAAAGTGGTGGGCGACTCGGTCGGCTTACATCCGTTGGTGGTCGTCTTGGCCATTCTCATCGGCGGGGAGACGGCCGGCGTACCGGGCTTGCTGCTGGCGGTCCCCAGTGCCGCGGTGTTAAAGGTCCTGGTGGCCCACCTCTATCGCCGTCTCTCGGTGGGGTCGATCGGGCCGGAGGACTTCCTGCCCCTCGCGGTGGAGGGCCAGGCGGGCGACTTGACCGTCTTCCTGCCAAACCCGTAAAATGGTCGAAAAGCCAAGGGGTGGGATGGGAGATCCCCCTCCGGTTGGACGGTGGCCGCATAGGAGGATGGCATGCGTTCTGGGCTGATTCGGGACAAGTTTTTACGTTTTTTTGAGCGCGAGGGGCATCAAATCGTCCCCAGCTCTCCGCTGGTGCCTGCCGAAGACCCGACCCTGCTGTTTACCAACGCTGGGATGGTCCAGTTCAAGGACGTGTTCTTGGGGCGGGAGACTCGGTCCTACCGGCGGGCGACCACGGCTCAGAAATGCATGCGGGCGGGCGGAAAGCACAATGACCTCGACCAGGTGGGGCGGACGGCTCGGCATCTCACGTTTTTTGAGATGCTGGGGAACTTCTCCTTTGGCGACTACTTTAAGGCCGAGGCGATCGAGTTTGCCTGGAGGTTTCTAACTCAAGAGTTGGGCTTGGACCGGCAAATCCTCTGGGTGACGGTGTTTCGCGACGACGACGAGGCGGCCGAGCTATGGCGGAAGATCGCCGGGATGCCGGCGGAGCGGATCGTCAGGTTGGGGGAACACGACAATTTTTGGGCCATGGGAGACACCGGCCCCTGTGGGCCCTCCAGCGAGATCTTTGTGGACCGCGGAGCCTCTTTTGCCTGTGGGCCCCATTGTGGGATCGGGCAATGCGATTGCGACCGCTTTGAGGAGATCTGGAACCTCGTCTTCATGCAGTTTGATCGGGCGGCCGACGGGCGATTGACGCCGCTGCCGCGCCCGAGCATCGATACCGGCATGGGACTGGAGCGGATCGCCTCCTACCTGCAAGGCGTGGAATCCAACTTTGAGACGGATCTGCTGCGCCCGCTGGTGGGCGGGGTGGAGCGACTGAGCGGGCGCGCCTACGACCCGGGACCGGCCGGACTGCCCTTTCGGGTGATTGCCGACCACGTGCGCGCCATCACCTTCCTGCTGGCAGAGGGCGTGGTCTTCAGCAACGAGGGGCGCGGGTACGTTTTACGCCGGATCTTGCGGCGGGCCGCCCGGTTTGGATGGCAACTGGGCTTTGCCGAGCCCTTCCTATACCGGCTGGCTCCTACCGTCGGAGAGGTCATGGGCGACGCCTACCCTGAGGTCAGGCGCGGGTTGGAGGCGGTGGTGGAGCAGATTCGGGCCGAGGAGGCGCGGTTTTCGGAAACGCTGGCCCAGGGTATGCGGGTGCTCCACGAAAAATTGGACCGCGTGCCGCGCGGAGGGATGTTGAGCGGACGCGACGCCTTTTTGCTCTATGACACCTACGGGTTTCCTCTCGATCTGTCGGTGGACGTGGCCCGGGAACGGGGCGTGGCGGTGGATGCGGTCGGGTTTGAGGCGGCGATGGCCGAACAACGCGAGCGGGCCCGGGCGGCGCGGCGGGCGCACACCGAGGAGCTGCCCGAACGGCCGGCGTCCACCTTTGTCGGCTATCAGCGCGAGGTAGAGGAGGAGGCCCACCTTGACACCTTGGTCAGCCAGGGGCGACTGACCGACCGCCTGGACGAGGGGCAAGAGGGTTGGGTGTGGATGCCGGTCACCCCGTTTTACGCCGAGTCCGGAGGTCAGGTTGGCGACCACGGCACCCTGACCGGGCCCCACGGATGGGCCGAGGTGGTGGATGTGGTCCGGGTCTTGGGGACCACTTGGCATGCGGTGTTGGTCAAGCAGGGCTTCCTTTCCGCCGGCGAGCGGGTTAGGGCGGCAGTGGACGCCGAATGGCGGCAGTCGGTGCGGCGCAACCACACCGGAACCCACCTCCTGCACGCGGCGCTGCGCCAAGTATTGGGCGAGGATGTTCGCCAAACCGGCTCGTTGGTGGCGCCGGCTCGGCTGCGGTTTGACTTCTCCTACCCGAAGGCGCTCTCGGCCGAGCAGCTGACCGCGGTCGAGGATTTGGTCAATCGCTGGATCTTGGAAGATCGGCCGGTGGCGGTTTCAGAAATGGAGCGCGAGGCGGCGCTCGCCCGGGGCGCGCTGGCCTTCTTCGGGGACAAGTACGGGGAGCGGGTCCGCGTGGTGGAGGTGCCGGGTGCCAGCCTGGAGCTGTGTGGAGGCACCCATTGCCGGAGCACGGGGGAGATCGGGTCGTTCTTCATCGTGGAGGAATCGGGAATTGCCGCCGGCGTGCGCCGGGTGGAAGCCGTCACCGGGTGGAACAGCGTGCGCTTGACGCGGTCGCTCTTGCAAGGTCAGCGCCAGTTGGCCGATCTGCTGAAGACCTCCCTGGAGGAGGTGCCGCAGCGCGTGCAGGCCTTGGCGGGGGAGTTCAAGGCCCTGGAGGCCGAGCTCGGTGCGCTGCGGGACCAACAGCGGCGCGCCTTGGGAAGTCAGTTGGCGCAAAACCCGGAGCGAGTAGGCGACCTGGCGGTGGTATGGGCGGAACTAGAGGGCTTAGACCAACCCGGGTTGCGGGTGGTCGTGGACGGCTTGAAGGGCACGGTGGATGCCGCGGTTTTGGTCTCGCGCCAGGCGGAGCGCGCCGCGTTGGCGGTCTGGGTGTCGTCCAAGTTGGTGGAGCAAGGCGTTCGGGCCGATGCCGCAATTAAGCGGCTGGCTCCCCTGATCGGCGGGGGTGGCGGCGGTCGCCCGGATTTGGCGCTGGCCGGAGGTCGGCAGCTGTCAGGGATACCAGCACTGTGGCAAGAGGCACGGCAAATGGTCGCGGAGTGGAGTCGAGCTGAGTCTCAACATCACCGTGAGCATGTCCGCTAGTCGCGTGAAGGGGGCGGATTGGATGGGGCTCGATGAGACGCGTCGCCTGCCGGGGGTCCGTCCGGCGGCCAATCAAGCCGACGCCGTGTTGCGAGAGGTCTACGGAGCATTGAAGGACAAGGGCTACAACCCGATCAGTCAACTCGTAGGCTATCTGTTGTCTGGGGATCCGGCCTACATCACCAGCCACATGGGGGCGCGAAACTTGGTGCGACGAGTCGAGCGGGACGAGCTGGTGGAAGAGTTGCTCCGGCAGTATGTCGAACGGTTAGAAGAAAGGGCAACCCCTTAGGTGGAGAGCCGTATAATGGCTCTGGACGTCGGGGATAAATGGATCGGGGTGGCTATCAGCGACGAAACCGGCTTGGTAAGCCAGCCCTTGCCTGCTATTGCCAACCAAGGGGAGCGGGCAGTGGAGGAAATTTTGTCCTTGAGCCAGGCGTGGCAGGTTAAAGAAATTGTGGTAGGATTGCCATTGAGCCTAAACAACACGGTGGGCCCACAGGCTGAGAAGAGCCTGGCCCTGGTGGAAGCGTTGCGGACGCGGTTTTCCGGCGCGGTCCGCACGTGGGATGAACGGCTGACCACCCGTTGGGCGGAGCGCCTGCTCATCGCTCAATCCGTGCGCCGTCAACGTCGGAAAAAGCTGGTGGATGGGCTCGCCGCCGCTTTGCTGCTACAGAACTATCTGGATTACCTCCAGTCCCAGAATCCGAAAGAGAGGTAGACAATGGCCAACGACAAAGACGTACAACAGCCAATTCCGGAGGAAGAAGACGAAATCATCACCTTGACCGACGAGGAGGGGCACGACCACGAGTTCGTGGTGGTCGATGTGATCGAGGTCGACAACCAGGAGTATGCCATCCTCCTGCCGATCGACGAAAACCCCGACGAGGACGAAGGTGAGGCCGTCATCCTTCGGGTGGAGCAAGACGCCGACGGCGAGGACATCCTCGTCGACATCGAGTCGGAGGAAGAGTGGGAACGAGTCGCCCAGGCCTATGAGGATCTTCTGGACGAGGAGGACAGCGAAGAATAGGCGGCGAGAAGGCATTTTGGGCGGCTAAGCGTGGGCGAGCGGGCGGGTGGCTAAGATGGCGGGGTACGGCCGCGATCCTGGCCGCCCTTTTCGTTGCGGCCTGGGCGTGGTGGGGGAGTTGGCCGCTGGATCCGCAAAACCACCGGCCCGTCTACCTCACCGTCCATCCCGGGGAAAGCGCGGCCGAGGTGGGGGTGGCGCTGCGCCAAGCCCACCTGATCCGCAGCGCACTCTGGTTTGCGCTCTTCAGCCGGCTGAGCGGGGCTTCCCGCAGCCTCAAAAGTGGCGTGTACCGGCTCACTGCCGCCGATTCCCCGGCCAAGATGTTGACCCAGATGGTCAAAGGCGAGGTGGCGGTGATCCGGGTCACCATCCCGGAGGGGTGGACCACCGCGCAGGTGGTCGCGCGTTTGGTGCAGGCGCACATCGGCACGCCGGCGGAGTATCGGCGCCTGCTGAGCCAGCCGAGTCCAGGTATGCCTGCCCCCGCCAAAGGCACCCAGGACCCGTGGGAAGGTTATCTCTACCCGGCCACCTACGCCTTTCCCTGGGGGGAGACGGCCTCGGGAGCGCTTCAGCTCATGTGGAAGACCTTCCAAAAGCAGGCCATCCAAGGGTTGTATCGCCAGGATCCCCATCCCCCTTTGCCTTTGCCGCAATGGGTGACGCTGGCCTCGATCGTCCAGGCCGAGGTGGCGCGCCCGGAGGACGCTCCCTTGGTTGCGGGGGTGTTTATGAATCGACTGAAGAGTGGAATTCCTCTGCAGTCGGATGCCACCGTGCGCTACGCTGAGGAACTGCTGGCCCGCTCGGGGGAAAAAGGGGCTTCTGGGTTGCAGGTCGATTCTCCCTACAACACCTACCTCCATAAGGGACTGCCCCCGAGCCCGATTGACAATCCGGGATTGGTGGCGCTAAAGGCGGCGCTCCATCCGGCCCAGGTGCCTTACCTCTACTTCGTCTCCACCCCTGACGGTCGGATCCTGTTTGCCACCACCTATCAAGAACAGCTGAAGCACCTAAACGCCTTGCGGTCTCAACCCAGATCGGCCCCATCTGGCCAGGGGAAATCGTAGGACAGGACTAACCGCCCCCGCTGTGGGAGAAACTGGAATCAGATACCACACAGCAGAAGCGGGGGACCGGTGTGCAGGGGCGTGTCAAGGTAGGGTTGGCGGCATTGGGGCTTGCCCTGTTGGGGGCGACGCTGGCGATTGGGGGCCATGGGAGCGGGAAGAGTCGGGTGGTGGCCTCTCGCCCCCAGACGGTGCAGGGCCCAGGCGTCTGGGCGCTGACGGTGGTGGCGGCGGACGGCCAACCGATTACCGGCTGGCGCACGGTGGACGCCGGCCTGGCCGGGTCCAATCCGCCTCGCTGGGTCGTGGGCGAAGCCGGCGCGGGGCAGGTCAAGGTGGAGGTCAGCCAGCCGGTGAGCCCGGTCTGGAGGACCTTGGTCGAGGTGATCGGGCGGGAGCGCGGGGCACAGGCGGTGCGGTGGCAACTCCACGGGGAACGCTATCAACCTGCGGTCCGACCCCGGATCACCACCACCGTGGATGCGCGCCTGAGCCAAGACCTCGCCCAGGTCCTGCCACCTGGCGGCCAGGCGGTGGTGGTCGGCGCCGACGGGAGCGTCTTGGCCGCGGTGGGCAATCCCCGCGGCCAGGGAGTGGCGTGGCAACCGTTTCCTGCCGGAACCGCCTTGATGCCGCCGCTGATGGCGATGGCCCTGGGCCAACCGGGGCTGTGGCCGAACAACCTCCCCTTGGGCGGCTGGCGCGCCATCGGTGCCTTGGCCACTCGTTGGGGTGGCCAGGGCATTTGGAATGCGCTCCAACGCTTGGGGGTGGGTCGGGAGGTGCTGGCCGGCGCGCCGGTGGCGCCTCCACCGCTGCCCGCCCCCTCTCCGGCCTTGCTCAGCCGGCCCGGCTTGATCTGGGTCACCGGGCTGGAGCTGGCCCGGGCCTATCTCCCTTTCATCGACAACGGGGCCGCCCCACCGCTGCATGTGATCGTTGGCGAAGGGGGACAAGCCGCCCCGGTCGGCGACGGCAAGAACTTTCAGAGCGTGGCCGCCCTGTTGCCCAAACTCACTACGCCCTCGGTGGCGTTTCGGGTCTGGCGTTGGCAAGCGGCCTCGCCCGGAGGGGCCAACGTGGCCGTGCTGTTCAGCGACCACCCGGCGGTGGTGGCCGTCTTCGCGGGCAATCACCTGCCGCTTGACCGGCTGGGGCAACGCCTGGGCGCGTGGGCGAGCCGGGTCACGCCCTTCAAGTCCAGCCCAGGGCGGTAGCCTGCGCAGTCTCGGCGGGGCAGGAGTTTGGCCGCACCGTGACGAATCAAGCAGGCGAGGTGTCGGGGTTGTGGCAGCTTAGACAGCTTGGCACGGTGGCGTTAACCCCGCTATGGGCGGTTTGGGCGTGGGTGTGGGCCTATCCTGCGCTGGGAGAGGGCGTTGGCCTGTGGGCCAGCGGGCTTGGGGCAGGCAGAGGGTGGATGGCCGCAGGGCTCTTTTGGGTGGTGGCCACCGCCTCTGCCCAGTTGGCGACTTTCCTCTACAACCGTGGGCGGCGGCCGGGGGCCAGGCTCACCTGGATGCAAGAGGGGCGGGAGCTGACGTATTTCAAACTCTTGCCCTCGGTGCAAAGCGGCATCCTGCCGGCGGCGGTCTGGGGCTGTGCGACCGGACTGGCGGTGGGGGCGATGGCCGGTCCGGCGGCTTCCTTTCTCTGGTGGCAGTGGGCGGTCGGTGGCGCCCTGGTGGCGGAGGGGCTGTGGAGCGGCAGCCTCTGGCTTTATAACCGGGCGGTGGTGCCCTTCTACGGTCCGTTGGGATGGGAGGAGGAGCGCGTGGGGGAGTGGTTTCGGATTCGGCGCCTCGAACCCCATCGAGTCCGCTTGACCGCGGCCATTTTCTTTTTCTCGTGGATGGTGGTGGTGCTGCTGATCGGGGTGGCCTGGCTGGGGATTGACCTCACCTTCTTTGCCCGTCATCTACCCCCCGGATATTTCAGTCTGGGGGTGGCGGTGTTCGCCGGGTTCTTCCTGGCCGGGGTGGCCTTTTTGCTCGCCGTGTTGGCCGGCTGGTGGTATTACCTGGGGGCCCGGTGGTACAACCGATGGGCGCAGGAACAAGGGGGGATTTCTTGGCAGGCATGGGTTCGGCCGTTAAAAGCACCGCTAGAGGGTTGAAGCTGCGCGCGCGGGTGGGAGCGGGGAAGCTGAAAACCTTCCAAGAGGGCATCTTGGCCTGGTATCAGCGGCACGGGCGCGACCTACCCTGGCGTCGCACCCAGGATCCGTACGCAATCTTGGTCTCAGAGATTCTGCTCCACCAGACCCAGGTCAAAACCGTCATTCCCGTCTACGAGGCCTTCTTACAACGCTTCCCCACCGTCGCGGATTTGGCCCAGGCTTCCTTGGCCGAGGTCAAGGCGATTACCGACCCGTTAGGCTATAAGGTGCGCGGCCGCTGGTTGCACGACATCGCCCGCCACCTGGTCGCCCACCACGGAGGACAGGTCCCGGGAAGCTTGGCGGAACTGTTGCGCCTGCCCGGGATCGGGCGCTACACCGCGGGCGCGGTGCTGTCCTTTGGCTTTGGCGTCGACGCCCCCATCTTGGACACCAACGTCAACCGCCTGCTCGGCCGCTTTTTTGGCCTGAACCACCGAGATGCGCGGGCGATGACCCGCCATCGCCTATGGGCCTTGGCTGAGGCGGTCATCCCTCCCGGAGAAGGTCCCACCTTTAACCAGGCCCTGATGGACGTGGGAGCGATGATTTGCACGGCGAGAAACCCTGCCTGTTTGATCTGTCCGGTGGCCACCGCCTGTGCCCAGCGAGGGGACCAGGAGAGCGCCGATGGGGCCGCCGAAGAGGCCCCTGTCTATGGCGAGGGGTCAGAGTGGGCCGAGCCCAGCCAGGTCTGGTTCGAGAACCGGGAAGAGCCGCCCGACAATTGAGAGATGCTATAATTTCTCTAGTTGGGGAGGCGCGGGCGACTCCCCACCTAATTACGCCGGAAGGGATGGATGACCATGGCAGAGACGCCGGTGACGATTAAGGTAATGGATAACGGGCCGTACGTGGTGGAGGGGCCGATTACCATCTTAGATGCCCAAGGCAACGCCTTTGCCTTGCCCCAGGGGCGGGCGGTGGCGCTGTGCCGGTGCGGCATGTCCACCACCAAGCCGTTTTGCAGCGGAGCCCACCGCAACGGATTTCAAGACGCCAGTCGAGCATAGAGACGGGGCCTTCGGTTGCGGGGCTGGCTCATTGAGAGCGGCCCCGCAAGGGCCTGGTGCTCAATCTTGGCCGTAGGCTTCTTCCCAGGCGAAGGCACGCCCCCGCAGGGCCGAGAGCACGGCGGCAATCACCGAGATCGCGGTCGAAAAGAGGAACACCAAGCGCAAGGCGGCCATAAACGGCTGGCTGATCAGGGTGGGGAAGAAGGCGGGGGCAGTCAGCATGGCCTGTTGACTGGGCGGCAGCGCGTATAAGCTTGAACCCAGCAACGCCTGCATCGGGTTGAAACCCAAGAGGGCGGCGAACAGCGAGGCGATCGGCGGAAGATGGGCGATGCGGGCGGCGTCTTGGGCCGGAAGGCCCGCCGCCACCAGCCCGTGGAACAAGGTGCTGGGGAGCTCGACGGCCAACGAACCGATGAGCAGGGTGAAGAAGATCCCCATGCTCAGCATCATCCCGGCGTTCATGAAGGTGGCGCGCATGCCCGAGGCCACCCCCCGGTAGCGGGGTGGGACGCTGTTCATGATCGCCGCCGTGTTGGGCGAGGAGAACAAGCCCTGACCGGCGCCGAGGAGAAATAGCCAAAAGGCAAACGTCCAGTAGTGGAAGTGGACCGGCAAGGCCCCCAACCGCCAAAACCCGATCGCTGCCAGGGCCATCCCGGCGGCACCGAACCAACGGGCTCCGTAGCGGTCGGAAAGTTTGCCGGAGACAGGCCCGGCGACGACAAACCCGGCCATTTGGGGCAAGAGGTCGATGCCCGCCTTCAGGGGCGTGTCCGCGTAAGGCACCCCGTGCAGCGGAAGCCAGATGCCCTGCATCCAGATCACCAGCATGAACGAGAGCCCACCGCGGGCCACCGCCGCCAAAAGCCCGGCGATGTTGCCGGCGGTAAAGGCCCAGGTGCGAAAGAGGCGCAGGTCCATCAAGGGGTCTTCGACCCGGCCTTCGACCCAGGTGAAGGCGGCAAGCCCGATCACGCCGACCGCCAGGCAGGCGATGACGAAGGGGTTTTGCCAACCGGTGGCGGAGCTGCCGTAGGGGAGGATGCTGTAGGTCAACCCCAACAACAGGGCCAGCAATCCGACGCCAAAGGTGAGGTTGCCCGCCCAGTCGAGGTGCAGCGGGGGTCGGGGCCCCGGTGCCTCCTTTAGCGCCAAATAGGCCCAAATGGTACCGAGGATGCCAAACGGCACGTTGATCAAAAATACCGCCCGCCAGTCGACGGTGGCCAAGACGCCTCCCACCACCAGTCCCACCACCGCTCCGCCGACCGCCGCCAGCTGGTTGAGTCCCAGCGCAAAGCCGCGCTCGTTGACCGGGAAGGCGTCGGTGAGGATGGCGCTGGAATTGGCGAACAAAAAGGCGCCACCCAGGCCCTGGATAAACCGAAAGGCAATGAGTTCCCACTCTCCGGTTAACCCCTTGCCGGGCGTCAGCGAGAGTAGCACCGATCCCACGGTAAAGACCAGAAAGCCGAGGTTGTACAGGCGCACTCTGCCTTTGCTGTCCGAGAGCCGGCCGAAGGTGACCAACAGCACGGTGGTGGCGATGTTAAACCCCAACAGAACCCACAGCAAGAGCCCGGTCTGGCCAGGAGCCAAGGGGTCGATGCCAATGCCCCGGAAGATGGCGGGGAGGGCGATGATCAGGCTGGTCTGGTTGAGCGCCGCCATCAGCACCCCCAAGGTGGTGTTGGACAGGGCGATCCATTTGTAGGCGATGGTTCGATGGGTAGGATGGCCCTGGGCCAGCACGGCGTGTTCTCGAGCCATGGTCTCCTCTCTCCTTCCCCAACCGATCTCTCTCACACTTTAGGACAAAAGTTGATGTCAAGTCAATTATACCCCCGGCCTGCGGTCCCCGGATAGGTGGACGCCCGGGGGGAGTCGCCCCCGGAACTGGCGGAGCCTTCGAATTTTGGCGGGAAATGGCAACCGGTTGAGCCTGCCCACCCGTCACGCCGATGAGCGGAGCAACATAGGATAGCATTCCCGGAACGCGGTACGGTGCGGAGGATGCCGGAGGATGTAGGAGAGGAAGGGACTTCACCGTGAGCTTGTCTTTAGTGTTGCTGCTGGCGGGCCTGATCCAAGGCGCCCTGTGGCTGGCGGGATACCTAGGGGGCAATGCCTTTCCCCAGCCCTTGTCCCCCGAGGAAGAGGCAGAGGCGTTGGAGGCGATGGCCCGGGGAGACCAGTCGGCGCGGCAACGCCTGATTGAGCACAACCTCCGCTTGGTGGCGCACGTGGTCAAGAAGTACTCCAACACCGGGGAGGATCAAGACGACCTGATCAGCATCGGCACCGTTGGCCTGATAAAAGGGTTGGACACCTACGACGCCCACAAGGGGGTCCGGTTGGCGACCTACTGCGCCCGCTGCATCGAGAATGAACTGTTGATGTTTCTTCGCAACAAGCGCAAGACCAACCGCGAGGTCAGCCTCTACGACCCGATTGGGGTCGACCGCGAAGGCAATGAAATTTCGTTGTTAGACGTGCTGGGCACGGAGGCCGAGGCGGTGGCCGATACCGTGGAGACCCAGGTAATCCTGGAAAACGTAAGCCGCTTCGTGCAGGAGCTCTCGGAAAAAGAGCGGATGGTCTTAGACCTGCGCTTTGGCCTCAACGGGCAGCCTCGGCTGACCCAGCGCGACGTGGCCAAGCGGCTTGGCATCTCCCGGAGCTACGTCTCGCGGATCGAAAAGCGGGCGGTCACTCGGATTCTCAACGACCTCCAGGTTCAGAGTTGAGCCGAGGGCAGGCAGGGTGCCTGCCCCTGGCAGACACTGCACCGAGCAGCGGGAGCCCGGCCGCGGATCCAGCTGGTGCGCGAGGCGGTCCTCCGCTGGTCGGAAAACCGGCGGGCCGCCCGCGGCCACGTCCTGAGGGTAGACGACCGCAGGGGCCTCCCGAGCTGGTGGGATGGCCTGGCCACCAGGCGCAGGAGGGCACCGGGCGCCCGGTGCCCCCCAGGGCCGACCCTGGATGCGCCGGGCGGATCTCGTCGGTTAGCTCTCAAGCAGTACCTTGAGCGCCTTGTTCTCGCCGGCGTGACCGAACACGTCGTAAGCGCGCTCCACCTCATCCAGCCGGAAGGTGTGGGTGATCAGCTTGTGCGGGTCCAGCCTACCGGACTTGACGGTCTTGATCAGCAACGGCGTGGAATTGGTGTCGACCAGGCCGGTGGTGATGGTGATGTTGTGAGTCCACAGGCGCTCGAGGTGGAGTTCTACGCTCTTGCCGTGGACGCCGATGTTGGCGATGCGGCCGCCGGCGGCGACGATGTCCTGGCAGATGGCAAAGGTTTGCGGAATCCCCACCGCCTCGATGGCCACGTCCACCCCGCGTTGATGGGTCAAGGCCAACACCTTCTCGGCCGCCTTGCCGTCGGCGCTGTTGACCACCGCGGTGGCGCCGAACGCCTTGGCCACCTCCAGCCGGTTGTCGTCGAGGTCGACCACGATCAGCTCAGCGGGGGAGTAGAACTGCGCGGTGAGCAGGGCCGCCAACCCCACCGGTCCGGCTCCCACGATGGCCACCGTCTGGCCCGGCTGGACCTTGCCGTTGAGCACCCCGACCTCAAAGCCGGTGGGCAGGATATCGCTCAACATCACCCAGGCCGCCTCGTCCACCCCTGGCGGCAGCGGGTAGAGACTGTTGTCGGCGTAGGGGATGCGCACGTACTCTGCCTGGGTGCCATCGATCAGGTGGCCCAAAATCCATCCGCCGTCTGAGCAGTGGGAGTACATCCCCTTCTTACACGCCTCGCAGGTTCCGCAGGAGGTGATGCAGGAAATCAGAACCCGGTCTCCCACCCGAAACCGCTCCACGCCGCTGCCTACCGCCTCGATCACGCCCACCCCTTCATGGCCCAGGATGCGGCCAGGCTCCACTTCCGGCACGTCGCCCTTGAGGATGTGCAGGTCGGTGCCGCAGATGGTGGTGCGCTGGATGCGCACGATGGCATCGGTGGGTTTTTGGATGGTGGGCTTGGGCACTTCGGTCCACGCCTTTTGACCAGGTCCTCGATATACCAGTGCCTTCATGGCTCTAGATCCCTCCCTCGAATATGCGCCCACTGGGGCGGTAACTAGAGCCTACTCGAGGGGGCGATGCCGGAGCAGGGACGGGTGACCTATTGTGGGCGGAACAGGGGTGTTGAAGATGGAGGACGAAGGTGCTGGATGCAAGGAACCAATGGGTCAAGCCAGGGTGTGAAATGGGCCGGCCCGGAGGAGTAGATTTCTTCGGGCTGGCGGGACCGGATCTCAAGGGGGCAGTGGCGAAGTGAGCAGCCTGCCGCGTCGGCTTGAGGTGGCCTCAAGGCGGAGACAGGTTGTCCCGCCGGAACCCGTCGAGACCAGAGGCGGCAGGCTTTGATCGGGACCAACCTGCCGCCCCGTTCGGTCAATGCAGCCACCACACGGTGGGGGAGCTTTGCAGCAGGGCGAGCAACGCACCCACCAACGCCCAGTTCTTGAAGAAGTTGATTTGGTCGACCTGGCGGGCTTGGGCATCGGACACCGCCCAGTAGTTGTGAAGTGCAAAGGCAAAGGCGAGCAAGGCCACCACCAAAACCAGCACCGCCGAGCCGGTGCCGGTCCCCAAGATCAGCAGGATCCCGCCGTAGAGCATCATCAGGCCGGAGAGGATCACCGCAAAGCCGGGCAGCGGGATGTGCTTGAAGGCCGCGTAGCCCTTCATCGCACCGTAGTGCACGAAGTGGTTTACGCCATTGTAAAGGAAGAAGAGCCCTAAGATCAGGCGACCAATGAATGCCA
Source organism: Bacillota bacterium (assembly GCA_023512105.1). GTDB lineage: Bacteria > Bacillota > Sulfobacillia > Sulfobacillales > Sulfobacillaceae > JAIMAE01. The sequence continues at coordinate 23,306 of JAIMAE010000024.1, forward strand.
ACTCTGCCATCCTTATCATCCCTCCTGGAGTAGGATTGGGGACCTCTTGCGTCCAAACTACTATTATAGTAGTCGCTTACGAAAAGTAAACCAATCCCGAGGGATCAATCGGATGGCACGGTTTGACGGAAGGGAGGGTCCGGACCGGCGGAGGCGGCAAGAGGATGGCAGGGAAAGACCCGGGATTGGGGTTTCCCGGCAAGGCGTAGGCGAGCGTGATTTGGTTCTTAGAATGCTTAAAGCACCCGGTAGATGGTCCTTGGGCCCAGGTCAAGCGCCGCGCACGGCCCGGCGGGTTGACGGCAAGGTCGCGGGGTTTCGCTTGGCCCTCTCCTGCCGACACCGGGCGGCGGGGGAAGTGAAGGCGCTGGCTTTTGCCAGCGCCTATTCGATAGGCGAGGGAGGGTTCAGCCTGCCGTTAGGAGCGAATGGCCGGTAGCTGGTAGGTGGTGGTGGGCGACGAGCGTGGCGAGGGCCCTCGATAGCAGGAGAGGTTGTACCGGCGCTCTCGCAACAGCAGCCACAGCAACAGGGCGAAGCGACGACGGCGCCGATGACGGCGACGGTGGCAATGGCTTTTCATCTCCTCGCTCCTTTCCCAGCCCAGGTCCTTGCCCGGATCCTCGCCCAGGTGAAGGGCAGGGATCCCTTGGCACAAGGTTCACCCTACCATATGCAGCCCGATCCAGTCTTGCTACCCGTTTCCAGCGACCTTTGTAACCCTTTCTGGGGGGAGCGCATAGGGTAAAGCAAACCCAAAAGGAGGGAATTGAAAAGTGGCCTACAGCTCGAGTTCGTCGCTAGACGACCTGCTGCCATTTCTCTTGCTCAGCGGCCGGCACCACGACCTGTTGCCTTTGCTGTTGTTGTTGGGAGAGCGTGGTTCCTCCAGCTCTCACTACGACTCGGACTCGGAGAGCCCTCCCACGCCCTCTCCCGTCACTTTTGCCGCCTACTTAGCCGGCTTCATTGGCGACGTGGTGCGGTTGACCACGGCTCCTCCTTTCGGCCCGGTGGTGGTGGGACGCCTGGTGGAGGTGGCCGTGGACCACGTGGTCTTGCGCAACGTCCAAATCAGCGGCCTCGCCCCCTTTCCCTTTCAGGAGCGGTTTGCGGTCCCACTGGGAGCGATTGTGTCGGTCAACCGAGTCTCTCTCTTCGAACAGCTTATTCCCTTCCTCTTCCGGGAACGGAGTACCAGCTGACAATCTCTCGCATGCTCGGAGATTGCCTGCGCCCGGCCGTCCCCGTCGGGGACGGCCGGTCAGCGTAATAGGTACTGGCGGAGCCATTCCCCTAAATCCAAGTTGGGACGGTTGCGCTCGCCGGCCTGGGCCAGCTGGCTCAAGGCGTCGGTCCAGGGTTGGGCGCCGCCCAACACGCTTTGCAGGTCTCGCCCGGTGCGATGGAGCAGCCCGTCCAGGGCGTCGATGGCCATCGCCAGCATGGTCAAGGAGATGGCGGCCTGCTGAAGCTCCTCGGCCAACGGCGATCGCCCGGGCAGGGTTTGGCCGGTTGGCGGAGCAGACCGCGGCAACGGCCCCTCTGCTCCCTCGGAACTGACCCCGGCCGGGCGGGAGGCGGGCGGCTCGGACGGCGTGGGGGGAGTGGGCTGGGCGCCGGCGAGGGATTCGTCCCCCGCGCTGGCCGGCTCGGACCGCTTGGATTCCCAGGGCTCCTCGCGCCAGTCGATTGTCCGGTCCCAGCGGCCTTTGATCGGGGCGTGGGTCCCGGTGGAGGCTGGAGCAGAGGCCTCTTTCGCTCCGAGAGGTGGACTGATACCGGTGCCGTTCGTGCCGGCCTCTGATGCAGGCTTAGCAAGGGATGCGGGATTTTTCTCCGTCATTTTGCTGCTCCTTTCCCGGTCTAGCTCATGGTATGCGGCGAGCCGAGGCCATATGAACCGAGCGCGGTCCGAGGCCAGGGAGGTCAGATTATGAAGCCGGTGTGGAACGAGGTTCCGGTCCTACAGGCGGTGGCATACGAAGGTCGCGGCGGGCATGGCGGTTCGCGACCGATTTTATTGCGACTGGAGGATGGGCGGGTGGCTCACGTCAAGTTGCAGCACAACCCGCAATCAACCCGTAGCCTGGCCAGCGACTGGATAGGCACCTTGCTGGGGCTTGGGCTGGGCGCGCCGTTTCCCAAGGTGATCTTGGTGAACCTACCCTGGGAGCATTTGCCCCGCATTCCCCAACTGGTCCGCATTCGTTGGCGTCCCGGGTTGCAGTTTGCCACCGAGTACATTCCCGCCGCTCGTCCGGTGTCTCCTCGCATCGACTGGCCCACCGTCACCAATTGGCAGGACCTTCCGTTGATAGCGTTGGTGGAGAGCTGGCTACATAACCAAGACGTGAAGTTCTCCCACCTGCTGGTCGCTGGGGAGGATGCCCGGGCCTTGCGTCTGGTGGCGACCGACCATGGCTTCATTCTCCCGGGTGGTCCCGGTTGGACGGTGGAGGGCCTGCGTGGGCGCCGCTATCACTTCCCCGGGGTGGGTCCGATTTCCCAGCTGGCGATGAGCCTTCCCCTCCGTTTCGACTTCCGGGCGGCCGTTTCGGCCTGCACAGGGGTCACCGACCGGGAACTGGCGGAGCTGGTCGACTCCACCCCGAAGGAGTGGGAACTGTCGACGCGTCGCCGCCGTGCCTTGGTGGACTTTTTGCGCCATCGGCGGGACCGTCTAGCCGGGGTCGCCCGGCATCTGGAGGAGTTGTGGAATCACGGCAAGCCGCCCACGGCGGCGGTGGCGGGGGGAGGATGAGCAATGCGGGAAGTTTTGGTGGAGTTGGTGGAAGACCATGAAGGCCGGTTGGTGCTCAACGCCAAGGGAGTGGTGGTGTCCTCGCAATGGCGGGAGTGGTTGTCGCGGCGGCCCGGGGAGGAGTGGCCCGATTGGGTGGCGCTGGCCCTGGGGTTGGGTCTCAGCTTGCTGCAGCGCCTGCCCGCCGAACGTCTGCCGGTCTGGGCCCTGAGCATGGTCCAGTCGGGGTCTGAAGGGCCCGACCGCGAGTGGTGGGTGCGATGGCTGGAACACCACCCGGCGGCCCAGGAGGTGCTGGAGCAATACAAGGCTTGGGAGGAGCCGCGCGCCGGTGCGGTATGGCAGAAGGCGGTAGAGCAGCTGGCAGAAGAATTGGTGCATCGGCTGGTCGAGGAGGTAGAACGCCGCACGCCGCACAAAAGTTAACAGAACGCTGAATCCCGGGGTCGCTCCCCGGGATTCAGTCTGGCAGCTCGATCCAAAGGTCGTCTCCCTCCACCTTGACCCGAAAGGTGGCAATGGGGGTGGCGGCGGGAAAACGCAGGGCCGCACCCGTCCGCATGTCAAATTGGCCTCCGTGTCGGGGGCAGATGATGCGGTATCCTTGTTGTTCGCCTTCCACCAGCGAGGCCTCGGCGTGCGAACACAAGTCGTCGGTGGCAAACCACTGGTTGCCCACTCTCCACAGGGCGATCTCCCAGTCCTCCACGCTGACCGCCACCGGGGCGCCTTCCTTCACCGCCGAGGCCGCGGCCACCTTCACCCAGTGCGCCACTACCCGATGGCTCCTTCCATTTCAAACTTGATCAGGCGGTTCATCTCCACCGCGAACTCCATCGGCAACTCGCGGGTAAACGGCTCGATGAAGCCCAAGACGATGAGCCGGGTGGCCTCTTCCTCGCTCAGCCCGCGCGACATCAGGTAGAACAGCTGCTCCTCGCTGACCTTGGTCACGGTGGCCTCGTGTTCCATTTTGGCTTGGCTAGTTCCCACCTCGCTGTAAGGAATGGTGTCAGAGGTGGATTTCTCATCCATGATCAAGGTGTCGCATTTCACGTGGGAGTGGGCCCCGGCCGCTTCCGGGGCAAAATGGACCAGACCCCGGTAGGTCGCCTTGCCCCCATGCTGGCTGATCGACTTGGAGACGATAGTGGAGGTGGTGTGGGGAGCGGCGTGGATCATCTTGGCCCCAGTATCCTGGTGCTGGCCGCGTCCGGCCACCGCGATCGACAGCACCATCCCGCGGGCGCCCTCGCCGACCAGGTAGACCGAGGGGTACTTCATGGTGACTTTGGAGCCAAAGTTGCCGTCGACCCACTCCATGGTGGCGTTTTTGTGGGCGACCGCCCGCTTGGTCACCAGGTTGTAGACGTTAGGGGCCCAGTTTTGCACGGTGGTGTAGCGCATGCGAGCGCCTTCCTTGACGATGATCTCCACCACCGCCGAGTGCAGCGACTCGGTAGTGTAGACGGGCGCCGTGCAGCCTTCCACGTAGTGGCCAAACGAGCCTTCCTCGGCGATGATCAGCGTGCGTTCAAACTGGCCCATGTTCTCGGAATTGATCCGGAAGTAGGCCTGCAAGGGGATGTCGCAGCGCACCCCGCGGGGGATGTAGACAAAGGAGCCACCAGACCACACGGCAGAGTTCAGGGCCGCAAACTTGTTGTCCTCAGGAGGGATGACGGTACCGAAATATTCCCGTACCAACTCGGGATATTCGCGAACGGCGGTGTCGGTGTCGCAGAAGATGATCCCCTTCTCCTGCAGATCCTTGCGAATGCTGTGATAAACCACTTCCGACTCGTACTGCGCCGAGACGCCGGCCAAAAACTTGCGTTCCGCCTCGGGAATCCCTAGCCGGTCAAAGGTATCCTTAATCGCCTGAGGTACCTCGTCCCAGGTCCGCCCTTGCCGTTCTGAGGGCTTGACGTAGTAAATGATCTCGTCGAAGTTGAGCTCGTGAAGGTCGGCGCCCCAGGTGGGCATCGGCTTTTTGAAGAACACGTCCAAGGCGTGCAGCCGAAAGTCCAACATCCACTGCGGCTCGCCCTTGATGCGGGAGATGTCCTCGACCGTCTGTCGGGTCAATCCCCGCTGAAACTTGAGCACCCCGACGTCCCCATCGTTAAATCCGTATTGGTATTCGCTGTGAACGACCGGTTCGGTTGCCATGCGTCCCCCTCCTTGTTGAGCACTTGCGCGGTTTCGGGTTTTCCCTCCTAACTGGACGAAGCAGACGTCGGCGAAGAGGTTTCGGGGTCGAGGGCCTGCTCCAACGCATTGTGCGCCAGGGTGGCGCATTTTACGCGGCTAGGGTACTGGGAGACCCCTTTTAACGTCTCCAGCTCTCCCAAGTCTCGGCCCGGGTCCTCCCCGGTGAGAAATCGCTTAAACGCTCGCGCCAGCGCCAAGGCCTCCGACACGGGAAGCCCCTTGACGGCTTCCGTCATCATCGAGGCAGAGGCCATGCTGATCGCGCACCCGTGCCCGGTGAAACGGATGTCGGCCACTCGTCCCGCGTCGACTTTGACGTCTAGTCGAATTTGGTCTCCGCAGGTGGGGTTGAGCAGCCCCACGGTGGCGGTGGCATCGGGCAATTGCCCGCGATTTCGTGGGGAGCGATTGTGATCTAAGATGGTCTCTCGGTAGAGCTCTTCTAAAGAAAAGTCGCTGCTCATGGTTGAAAATACCTCTTGGTGGCCTCGATCGCCTCGACCAGGCGGTCGATGTCCGATTCGTCGTTGTACAGGTAGAAGCTGGCCCGGGCCGTCGCCCCCACCTCCAGCCACTGCATCAAGGGCTGGCAGCAGTGATGGCCGGCTCGGATGGCGACGCCTTGGCTGTCAAAGACTTGGGCCACATCGTGGGGGTGAACGCCTTCGATGTTAAACGCCACCAGCCCCGAACGGGGCGCCGACGGGCCGTAGACCGCAACGCCGGGAATCTCCGCCAGGCGGCGCCAGGCCAGCTCGCCCAGGTAACGGTCGTGTTCCCAGATCGCCTCCATGCCAATCGCAGACAAATACTCGACGGCCGCACCTAGCCCGATGGCTCCGGCGATGTGCGGGGTACCGCCCTCAAATTTGGCCGGGACAGCGGCCCAGGTGGCGGTGTCGCGACTGACGTAGGCGATCATCTCGCCCCCGTACAGGATCGGGTCCATCTCTTCCAACCGCTCCATCTTGCCCCACAAGACCCCGATGCCGGTCGGCCCGCACATCTTGTGCCCGGAAAAGGCCAGGAAGTCGGCCCCCATCTCCATGACCCGGGTGAGTTGATGTGGCACCGACTGGGCCCCGTCGACCACCATCACCGCCCCTACGGCATGGGCCATTCGCGCGACCTCGGCGATCGGATTGATGGTGCCCAGCACGTTGGACAAGGCCGACAAGGCCACCAAGCGGGTCCGGGGGCCAATCACCTCGCCAGCTTGTTCTAGGTTCAAGGTGCCGTCTGGATTGAGCTCAATGAAGCGAAGTCGAGCCCCGGTGCGCCGGCATACCACTTGCCAGGGAATCAGGTTGGAGTGATGCTCCATCGGGGAGGTGACGACTTCGTCCCCGGCTTTGAGGTGTTTCTCTGCCCAGCCCCGGGCGACAAAGTTCAACGCCTCGGTGGTGCCCCGGGTGAAGACCACCTCTTCGGGTTGGCTGGCCCCAATGAAACGGGCCACCTTCTGACGGGCGCCTTCGTAGAGCGCGGTGGCCTCCTCGGCCAGGGTGTGCACACTGCGATGGACGTTGGCGTTGGAGTGCTCGTAGTACTGGCGCAGCGCCTCCAGCACCTGGACGGGCTTTTGCGACGTCGCCGCCGAGTCGAGATACACCAACGGCTTGCCGTGCACCTGCCTTTGCAAGATCGGGAAATCTTTCTTACAGGTCATCAAAGCGGCCGTCATTGACCCATCTTCCTTTCCACGTGCTCCCACACCACGGCCTGGATGGCCTCCGGCAACCGGTCGACCACCGGGGCTAAAAACCCGTGGACGACCAGGGCGATGGCTTCCTCCTCGGCCAGCCCTCGCGACATCAAGTAGTGCAAGGTGGTTTCCTCCACTGGTCCGGCACTGGCGGCGTGAGCGGCGAAGACATCGTGCTCGTCGATCAAGAGCGAGGGTACGGCATCGGCCCGCGCCTGGGGAGAGAGCATCAAGGTCTCCTCGCGCTGGCGCCCGTTGCTCTGGGAGGCGCCTTTGCGAATGTGGGTGACTCCGGTAAACGTGCTGCGCGCCCGTCCCGCCATCACCCCGCGGGCGAACAAATCGCTTTGCGTGTGCGGGGCCAGGTGCTCGAGGTGGGCGGTGAACTCTTGGTACTGAGCCTGACTTCCAAAAAACACGACGGAGCTTTCCGCGCTCGCCCCCGGCTCCTTTAACCAGGACTCGTGCCGGGCCATCGACACGCCTCCGCCAAACTCGCCCAGGTTCCACTGCACCTGGCCGTCGCGCTCCACCTCGGCAAACCGGCGGATGACCACGTCGGTCTCCATTCCGTAGTCCTGGACCGCGCTGTATTCCACCCGGGCTCCCGCGGCCACGAACAGCTCGACCGCAGCCGCAACCAGGCGCCGGTTGTCGGAGTCCTCAAACCCGCCCAGGTGATGTTCGACCACCGTGACCCGGCTCTCGCGGTCGGCGATCACCAGGGTGCGCGGGTAGAGGGTCAAGGCATCGCCGGTCAACACGTACTGCACGGTGATCGGCTCGG
>JAIMAE010000205.1 GCA_023512105.1 Bacillota bacterium
CCGCAGGAGAGCACGAGTCCGGTTGGCAGGTATGCGATGCTCAAGAGAATTCCCACCGCCATCCAGGAAGGCCAATGCCAGGGAAGAGGGAACCGGCTGAACACGGCGGTGAAGAGGCCGATCAGGGCGGCAGAGACGACGGTCCAGGCGGCTGTCCACCCGCCACCTCCGACCCATACCACCAGGAACAAAAGGACTTTCACCAAGAAGTTGGTCAGTCCAAGATTCCAGCCGAGCAGCGGCGCCAAGGCGAGGCTGAGCCCGTTGACGCCCCCGGAAGAGATGTGGGCCGCCCGCTCCACCCAGACCAACACCGCCGCCACCCCGGCATTCCCGACAAAGTAACGCCATGGCGGCCAACTCCAGCTGCCCATCCGCCCCAGCGCGGCCACAACCCATGCATATGCGCGCGGGCCGACTTCGCTTCGGTCTGGGTGGTACGGCACTCGCCCCTCCCCCTTCGCTCACGGTCCAGGTTACCCCTGGCCGACGACTTTACCTCCAGGCTACCACGTTCCCTCACGCCTGGCATCTCCGTGCGCTCGCCGGTAGACTCGACAAACCCTGGGACCCGCAGCGGAATGTAGATGCGCCGGGGAAAGCCCTGGTCTCCGAGCGAATGAGTGGGGCCCCGCCGCTGAGATGCTCCCGCTGCCCGTCGAACGGTGCGCAACCTAAGCTCGACACCTTGCCAAACCTGCCGGCGCGCGGCCCGCACAGATGTGATACCGTAAGGACGGCGTTTTTTGCCGCCGATTGCTTAGGGGGGATGAGCTCGTGGGAGACCCACAGTTTGACCCGTCTTCAGAGTGGATGGGGCCTGACGACCGGTGGTGGTACGGCGCCGGCGAACACACCCAGGTCTACCGCTTTCTGGGGGCGCAGGCCGATGTCCACGGCACCCGATTTGCCGTCTGGGCCCCTGACGCCGAGGCGGTCGAGGTGGTGGGCGAGTTCAACGATTGGCAGACCCCCGGAGTCCCTCTCCAACCCTGGTATCAGACTGGCATCTGGTGGGGAACCGTACAGGACGCCAAGGTCGGCTGCGGGTATCGATTTCGCCTACGCCCGCGCCACCGCGGTCAGTGGCTGGACAAGCTAGACCCGGTGGGATTCTGGCACGACCTCTCCGGTACCACCCCCTGTTCGCGTGTCGCAGACCTGGCCTTCTCGTGGAACGACCAGGCCTGGATGGACCAGCGCAGCCAGCGCCAACGACCAGACCAGCCGCTCGCCATCTATGAGCTCCACCTGGGTTCCTGGAGGCCGGACCTCGCCGATTTCGCCGCCATCGCTGAGCCGCTGTTGGACTACGTGCGCGATCTGGGATTTACCCACATCGAGCTCATGCCGGTGATGGAACACCCCTTTTACGGCTCGTGGGGCTATCAGACCACCGGCTACTTCGCCCCGGCTTCGCGCTGGGGAACTCCGCAGTCGCTGATGGCCTTGGTCGACCTCTTTCATCAGCACGGTTTAGGCGTGCTCTTGGACTGGGTGCCGGCCCATTTTCCTAACGACCCTTGGGGGCTCGGCTACTTTGACGGCAGTCATCTCTATGAACACGCCGACCCTCGCCTGGGGGTGCATCCCGATTGGGGTACCCTCATCTTCAACTACGGGCGCCATGAGGTACGGAGTTTTCTCCTCTCCAGCGCCCACTTTTGGCTGCATCGGTATCATGCCGACGGGCTTCGCGTCGACGCGGTGGCCTCGATGCTGTACCGCGACTACTCGCGCAAGCCGGGAGAATGGATCCCGAACGCCTTCGGCGGACGGGAGAATTGGGAGGCGGTGGCCTTCCTACAACGCCTCAACAGCATGATCCACCGCGACTTCCCTGGCGCGATTTCCATCGCCGAGGAGTCGACCGCCTGGCCCGGGGTCACCGCCCCCCAAGACCAAGGGGGGCTGGGGTTCGACTACAAATGGGACATGGGGTGGATGCATGACAGCCTCCGGTATTGGGCCCGCGACCCGGTCTACCGGGCCTACCACCAAGATGAGTTAACCTTTCGCGCCCTGTACCAGGGCCACGAGCGGTTCGTGCTCCCCCTCTCTCACGACGAAGTGGTCTACGGCAAGGGCTCGCTCTGGGCTAAAATGCCGGGCGACCCCTGGCGCAAGGCGGCCAACCTGCGGCTGCTCTTAGGCTACCAATGGTCGCTCCCCGGCAAAAAGCTCCTGTTCATGGGAGGCGAGTGGGGCCAGGAGTCGGAATGGGACCACCACCACGGGCTTCGTTGGGATGAGGCCAATCGCCCGGAACACGCCGGGATTCACCGCTTCGTGCGCGACCTCAATCGCCTCTACTGCTCGGCGCCCGCCCTCCACCGGGGGGACCATGCGGCCGATGGCTTTGCCTGGGTCGACCACGCCGACCACCGCCAGAGCGTGCTAAGCTTCCTGCGCCAAGCGCCGGGAGAGCGCCCCTGGTTGGTAGTCCTCAACCTCACTCCGGTCCCCCGGCACGGCTACCGGGTCGGCGTGCCCTTCACCGGGGTTTGGCGAGAGCGGCTCAACAGCGACGCCACCACTTATGGGGGCAGCGGGATGGGCAACTTTGGCCAGGCGGTCGCTGAACCCGTCCCCTTTCACGGTCAGCCGGCCAGTCTCTCCCTCACCTTGCCACCTTTGGCCATTTTATGGCTGGAAGGGCCCCGGCCGCGTGGCTAAGCCAACGCCTGCAGCGCCTGTTCGAGGTGCACCACCGTGGCGTATTTGTGGTGGAGGTCAAACAGCGCCACCTGATGGGACAACGGGGCCCGGTCAAAGACCCCCTCTTCCACCACCCAACAGGGGTATCCGTAGGAATAGGCGTCCACCACGCTGGCCCGCACGCAACCGCTGGTCGACTCGCCGACCACGATCAGGCTGTCCACTTGCCGTCGCACCAGATGGGCGATTAAGGGGGTTCCAAAAAAGGCGCTGGCCCGCGACTTGACCAAGACCAGATCTTCCGCGGCCGGGGTAAAGGCGGGAAAGATGGCGTAGGCCTGGGGGTCGCGGGGCTGGTCCTTGCGATGGGTCGCTCCGCCCTCGGCCTGCGGGCTTCCGGTGGTGTAGATGATCGGGGCGCCGCGCCGGCGGGCTGCCTCTAGCACCGCCTGAATCGGTTCGATCGCCCGGTACGCCACCTCCCCGCAACTACTGGGATAGCGGTCGACCAGTTCGCGAATCGGTCTGGAACCGCCTTCGAAGACTAGATTGTACAAGTCAATCGCCAAGATCGCGGGACGCTCTCCCAACGGCAAGTCGCGGGAGTAATGCCGATAGATGTACTGGGTCTCCTCCGGGACCACCTGCTCCCAGCAGTGCTCCCCCATCCTCTTCCCCCTCCCCGGCTAACGGGCCGACGGTTGTTGGGCAGTTGCCACCTCAGGCATCAGGCGGGCCAGGAAACTCTCGGTCATCCACGAGGCGGTGTCCAAGAAGGAGCAGATTCCTTTGTGACGATGGCGATGGGCGTAGGCGTAAAGCTCGGCCGCGCTTGCCGGCTCGCCGGCGGTGGGCCAGCTCTCGGCCATCCGTTGGGTTGCCCGCACGCAGACCGGGCATTTCCCGCAGCTTTCGCGGGCAAAAAACGACGCCACCTCCAGCGCCACCGACGCCAACGTCCGGTTGGAGGCGATGGCGATGATCGAGGCCCCTAATCCAGAGCCGATGGCCCGCATGGCCTCGTAGTCGAGAGGGGTGTCGAAGTGTTCCGGGCCTACCAGCGGCATGGAATACCCTCCTGGCAACACCCCCAGCCACTGATGCCCCGCAGGCGGCCCGCCGCCCAATTCCAGCAGTCGGGCGATCGGGGTGCCCAGGGGTAGCTCGTACACCCCAGGGCGCTGGACATCCCCAGTCAGCGAAAACAACATCGGGTGGTGCTCCCGGAACCAGGTCGCTCCCCGCTGTACAATCAGCGGCACCATCGCCAGGGTCTCCACGTTGTTGACCAGGGTGGGCATGCCATGAAGCCCCCGGGTGGTGGGATACGGAGGCCGGTGCCAGGGCTGTGCCGGCTTGCCTTCGAGCAGTTGGATCAAGGCGGTCTCCTCGCCGGCAAGGTAGACGTGGGTTTCCTCGACCACGTGGAAGGTCACCCCAGCCTGAGCGGTCATCCCGGTGGCCTGTAGTTCGGCGATGGCCGCATGCATCGCCGCGATGGCCTGCGTAAACTTGTCGTTCAAGTAAATCCAGATCTCCTGCGCGCCGATCACCTCGGCGGCGATCAAGGCGCCCTCTAAGACCAGGTGGGGCCGGCGGGCCATCAGCGTCCGGTCTTTAAGCGAGCCGGGCTCTCCCTCGGCGCCATTGACCACCAAGTAGCGCTTGGGCGCGGTCACTTCCCGGACCAAGCGCCACTTGCGGGCGGTGGGGAACGCCGCTCCCCCCCGTCCCCGAAGCCCCGCCGTC
>JAIMAE010000025.1 GCA_023512105.1 Bacillota bacterium
GCCGGTGGACTGCTGCTCTCCCCCACGGAAGGGGACTTTGCCCATCCGGAACTGGCGGCCGACCTCGACCATTACTGGGTGGGGAAACCGGGAGTCAGCGGGCGGGAGCGGGTGCGCCTGTTTAAACTGGCCTGGGACCTCTGCGGGGAGGCCTTTGGGCAGCGCCTGTTGCAGTACGAACGCTACTACGCCGGAGATCCTTACCGGATGCGCGCCTTACGATATCTCCGGTATCCTAAAGAGGCGCTCTACGAGCGAGTCGAACGCATCTTGCGCGAAGCCGAAACGCTGGCGGCTGAGGCCGAGCCCAGCGTGCGCAGTTGAGGGGGAAGGGACGTGGCTTGGCGAGACCTGCGCCAATTTCTGGAACACCTAGAGGCTCGGGGGGACCTTCTGACCATCTCCGCCCCCGTGGATCCCCTGTTTGAGCTCGGCGCCATCTGCCGTTGGTTCCTTGACCGGGGGCCTAACCACGCGCTGTTCTTCCGGCAGGTGGCCGGTCATCAGATGCCGGTGGTCGCCAACACCCTGGCCACCCGGGAACGACTGGACTGGGCCCTGCAGATCGGCGAGGTGCCGCGCCATCGCTTCGTGCTGGACCGGTGGCAGAGTACCGTGGAGCCGGTGCGGATCTCCGGAGCCCCCCCGTGTCAGGAAGAGGTGTGGGAGGGCGAGGCAGCGGATTTAAGGCGGCTGCCCATTCCTTGGCACAACGTCGAGGACGGCGGGCCCTACATCAGCATGGGGATCCTGATCGTCCGCGACCCCGACAGCGGTGTTCACAACCTCTCTTACGCGCGGGTGCAGGTTAAGGGACCGCAGGTGGGAGGCATCCAGATTCTGCCCGAAAAACACGCGCGCCGAATCTTGGAGCGATACCAGGCGGCCGGTCAGCCGATGCCGGTGGCCTTGGCCATCGGGGTCGACCCGGTACTGAGTTTGGCCGCCGCCGCCTCGCCGCCCTGGGGGGTGAGCGAATATGGCCTGGCCGGGGCGTGGCGGGGGGAACCGGTGGAGGTGGCGGAGGCTCGCACCGTCCCCATCCTGGTCCCGGCTTGGGCGGAGATTGTGATCGAGGGCAGGATCCCGCCAGAGGCGGTCGAGCAGGAAGGGCCGTTCGGGGAATTTACCGGCTACTACGGTCCGGCCGGCCCCCGCAACCGGTTGGAGGTTCAAGCCATTACCCTGCGGCAAAACGCCATCTTTCAGACCCTGTACACCGGACTTCCCATCTGTGACAACCACATCATGCAGGAGTTGTTGCGCTCGGCCAAGGTCTGGGACAAGTTGCGCCAAAGCCTTCCCAACATCACCGCCGTCTACTGCCCGCCGGAGGCCGGCAACGGGTTTACGGTCTGGATTGCCTTGAAAAAGCGGCACGAAGGGGAGCCGCGACAGGCCATGTTGGCGGCCTGGACGGCCTTCGAGTACGTCAAGCACGTCTTCGTGGTCGACGACGACGTCGACATCTACGACGCGCGGCAACGGGAATGGGCGGTGGCCACCCGGGTGCAGGCGGATCGGGACGTGCTGATTGTTCCGCGGCTGATCGGGATGGCGTTAGACCCCTCGGCGCAAGGGCAGTGGGGAGCGCCCATGCGCCTGGGCGTGGAGGAGACGCCGCGGACGCTCAAGGCCGGGATGGGCATTGACGCCACCCGGCCGCTGGGGGTGAACTACGAGCCGGTGGTGCGGGTGCCGGAGTCGTGGATGCGCCATGTGGCCGCCCGACTGCCGGAGCTGTTGGGCCAAACGACTCCTGATGGCTGAGCGGGTGGCGCTGCGACGGGGGAAGAGCGGCCTGAGGTTCCCACTGCATCTCCCTTTTCTTCCCATCGGGACGGTAAGCGAGCCGGTGGCCGTTTGTCGGGTCCGGATTCGGCCGCGACCAAGCAGGAGGAGAGAACCATGCCTTTGGTGTTAGGATTGGCATCCTCGCATGCTCCCTCGATGTTTTTACCGCCAGAGAAGTGGCAGCAGTTTTACCCGCTGCTCACCCGAGGGCTGCCCCAACCCCCGAGCGCGGAGCGCGAGACGGCGACGGTGATAGAGGAGTTCGTCTCCCGCATTGATCAAGCCTTTGCCGTACTGCGAGCCAAAATCGCCGCCGCTCGCCCAGACGTGTTGGTGATGGTGGGCGACGACCAAGGCGAGGTGTTTTCGGACCAATGCATGCCCAATTTGGCGGTGTTCACCGGAGAGGCGTGTTCGGGCAGTTGTAACCTGGACCAGCTGGGCGAGCCGTTGGACGCAAATCACATCGTGCTCCAGGGACACCCGGCCGTGGCCGAGCAGATCGTCGCCGGGTTGGTGGAGGCGGGATTTCAACCGGCGGTAATCCGGCGCCTGGTGGCTACCGGAAAGCCAGCTGGGGGCATTGGCCACGCCTTCACTCGGCCGGCGCGAGCGCTGGGGGTGGAAGCCCTTCAGCTGCCGGTGGTCCCCATCTTCCTCAACGCCTACCATCCGCCGCTCATGTCCGCGCGCCATTGCTTGGAGCTGGGAAAGACCTTGGCCCGCATCGCCGAGCGACTGCCGGAGCGGATCGCGGTTTACGGGTCTGGCGGTCTCTCCCACGACCCTCGGGGACCGCGGGCGGGATGGGTGGACGAGCCGCTCGACCGTTGGGTACTGGGCCGGATTGCGGCAGGAGATCACGAGGCCTTGGCCAATCTCTTCACCATCGACTCGGATACCCTGCGCAGCGGCACCGGAGAGATTCGCTCGTGGGTGGTGGTGGCAGGGGCGTTCGCCGGGGTGCGGGCGTCGGTGGTGGATTACTTTGTCGCCCACCATGCCGTGACCGGGATTGGGTTTGCCGTCTGGCCGGCGGATTCGGGTCTGCCCCATCGGTAAAAACCGTCGCTGTCCCAGAGCGCCTCACGCCCGTAGATGGGGGGTAGGCGCAGGCTCAAAGCCTTCGAGAAACCGGACACCACCGGAGTTTGCGGGACGCGGAGGGCACGGCGGCTCGAGCATCAATATCCTTTGCCGGGCCACGGCTTGGGGCCAGCCACCGAGCGCATCGGGCCGATGGGGGCTTGGGGGGGCGGCCTCCATCGGCCCTTTAGGGAGTGGCCCTCATCAAGGGCGGTTGCTTGCTCTTGCCGGTCTCTCGCCTTTTAGCCCAGAAACTCGGGCGACTAGGAGGCGGATCGCGCTGCCCAGTCTGGGGAGAGCCGGGTCACGGAAGGAGTCGAGGAGATGGCATACCGGGATCTGCGGGAATGGATCAACCGCCTGAGGGAGATGGGAGAGCTTTTGGTGATCGATCGCCCCGTGTCCTCGGATTTGGAACTGGGGGCGATTTGCCGGTACCTTCTGGACCGAGGACCGAACCGCGCGGTGCTGTTTACGGCCGTAGACGGGGGTACGGTGCCGGTACTGGCCAATGCCTTTGCCAGCCGGCGGCGGGTCAACGCCGCCCTGGAGGTCACCGAGGCCAATCGGATGGCGTTTGTCCTAGAGCGCTGGGAGCGGCGCATTCCGCCCCGGGAAGTCCCACCCTCCGCTGCCCCGCTGTTGGAGGTCGAAGCACAAGGGGAGGCGGTCGACCTTTCCCGCTTTCCCATCCCCCGCCACAATCCCGGGGATGGGGGTCGCTACATCAGTTTTGGGATCCTGATTGTCCGCGAACCCGAGAGCGGGCGCCACAATCTCTCGTATCAGCGGATCTTGGTCCGCGGTCCGCGCCAGGGGCTGATCAACATCGAGCCCAACAAGCACGCCCGCCGCATCTGGGAGCAATACCGCCAACGCGGGGAGGCGATGCCGGTGGCGGTGGCGATAGGCGTCGATCCAGCCCTGAATCTGGCCGCGGCTGCCTCACCCCCCTGGGAGGTCGACGAATATGACTTGGCAGGGGCCTTTCGGGGCGAGCCGGTGGAGGTGGTCCGGCTGCCGGAGGTCCCGCTCCTGGTGCCCGCCCAGGCCGAGATCGTGCTGGTCGGCCGCGTCTTGCCGGACCAGGAGGAGCTGGAGGGTCCCTTTGCCGAATTCACCGGCCATTACGGCGCGGTGGTGCCTAACCCGGTGTTGGAGATCGATCGCATCTACCACCGCCGCCACCCGATTTACCACACGCTGTACACCGGCCGGCCGGTCTGCGACAACCACGTGATCCAAGAGCTGTTGCGGTCGGGCAAGGTTTGGCAGGCGGTGCGGCGGGTGCTGCCCAACGTCACCGCGGTCTACTGCCCGCCCCAGGGGGCCAACGGGTATACGGTGTGGATCGCCTTGGACAAGCGGCACAACGGGGAGCCCAAGTTGGCGATGATGGCCGCCTGGACGGCGTTTCAGTATGCCAAGCACGTCTACGTGGTGGACTCCGACGTGGACATTTACGACCCGGTCCAGCGCGAGTGGGTGGTGGCCACCCGGGTGCAGGCCGACCGGGACGTCTGGATCATTCCCGAAATGGTGGGGCACGTCCTCGACCCATCCGCGCAAGGGGAGTGGGGGGCGCCGGAGCGTCTCGGGATCGCCGAGGTGCCGCGGGGCACCCGGGCGGTGATGGGGATCGACGCCACGCGGCCGCTGGGCGTCTCTTTTCCGGCCGTGGTGGAGGTCGAGCCGGAACAGCTGGACCGGGCGCAGGCTCTGGTGGAGGCCGTGGTGGCGGCTCACGGAGAGACCAAGGCGTCTTCGGCGCAGTAGCTTTAGCTTGCCGTTGCTTGCGCCCTACGACGCCCGGGGACCGCTGGGATGGTCCGGGACGTCCGTGGTCGGAGGCACGGTGCCCGATGCTCGGTTAGGGGTGTCAACCCCCGGGTCCGCGGACGACCGAGCAGGGGGCGGGAGGTCGAGCCATCCTCGGCGGGTAGCCGCCGGCATTCGGCTTACTCCATGGCCTGGTGCCATCGACCACGGGTTGGTATGGTGGGTGGGGGAGGGAGCGCATGGGGCCCATGGTCAGCGTCCGCTTTTGGGTTTACGGTCGGGTTCAGGGAGTAGGCTTTCGCTATGCCGCCGCCGAGGAGGCCAAACGATTGGGGCTAGGCGGCTGGTGCGCCAACCATCCGGAGCGCGGGGACCTGGTGCTCGGCGAGGTGGAGGGACCTCCAGAGGCGGTGGCTGCGTTCCTGAAGTGGCTTGAGCGCGGACCGCGGTTGGCCCGGGTGGAGCGGGTTGAACGGGAGGCAGTGCCGCCCCGTCACTTTTCCGGATTTGAGATTCGCCGTGGGTTGTGACGGGGATTTTCCCGGCGGGCTGGCCCCGTCCGAGATGGCCGGCGCATCGTCTCTGAGCGGTTCAACCCCGGTCTCAGTGGAAGGCTGAATTGCGACCGCCTGCGGGTACCTGCACCTTGACCGGGCGCGAAGCCAATTGTGTTGTTCGTCCCGCATCTCGCCTGATATCCCGGTGTGGCCTTCAATCGGAGGCCTTCGAAACGCTCAGCCTCTTTAAATCGGGTCGACCTCCTTCCTCGATCTCTTCCAATCGGCAGAGGGGCGTCTTCGCCGTGGGCTCGTCCCTCAATCCGCCTGCAACACGCTTGCCCCCGCCTGCCACCCAGGGGGCCTCCGCCGTGCGCCGGAAGTTCCCTCGTCCAGCGCCTCCGCGCCTTGGTTGCCACGCGGCGGTCGGGATCGGGTGAAAAATCTCGGGTGGCCTCCCGAGGTGACTTGACGCCCCGCCGATCTGGAGTGTAAACTGGTAACTGTTAAATCGACATATAAATATACCAATTTAGTGGAGTCAGGAGGGAGTAGTGCATGTCCACGGGCGAGTTACATGCTTTGGGCCAGCCCGACCCGCATTGGCCAAGCCGAGAGGCCGAGGAGGACTATGCGGTTCGCCGGGTGCCGCTGCATTGGCGGCGGCGATGGGGCAGTTTGGTGAGCGTCAGCTTAGGCATTGGTACGGCGATGGCCTTTATGCAGGTCGGGGCGGTGCTGGCGTTGACATTCGGCACCCTCAACGCGGCGATTGCTGAACTGTATGCCACCTTGATGGCCGGGGCGATCGGCTTGGTCATGGCGCGCAAGGCGGGCACGACCGGCCTCGGTTCGTACCTGCTGTCGCGGGGGGCCGGCTACGGGTTTGCCGGCGCCGCGGTGACCTCTTTTATTTATTCTCTCAACTACATCGCGTTGGCGGCGATTGAAGGCGCGATTATGTCCGGAGCACTGCACAGCTATTTTCCGGCGGTGCCGATCCAGATCTTTTACCTGATCAGCGGGGCGATCTTGCTGCCCTTGGGCTGGAGGGGGGTAGCTCGCCTAGCCAAGGTGGAAAGCTACACCGTGCCCGTGTACTTTCTGTTGGTGCTCTTGGCCCTGGTGTTGGCGGCCACCGGCCACGGGACGAAAATCGCGGCGTGGTGGGCCTATCTGCCTGCCCAGGCCAAGGTCGGGGGGGCTGCCTTGGTGGCGGCGGTGGGAATTGTCAACGGATTGACGGGAATCACCGGAATCTTTGTCGCCGAATACGCGCGCTTGGCTCGGCCGAGCGAGGTGCGAGGGTTCAGCGGGCTCTTGCTGGGAACCGCACCGGCGCTGGCTGGGTTTTTGTTTTCGGGCTTCGTGGGGATTTTCCTGGGGGTGCACACGCTCCAAGCCAATCCCGGGGTGTTCATGGTAGGCTTGCTGGGCACCTTGGGGGTCCTGTTTGTGGTCCTCACCCAGCTTAGGATTAACGTGCTCAACGTCTACTTTGCATCCTTGACCCTGGCCACCTTTTTCGGGCGCGTGCTCCGCTTCGCTCCCGGACGCAACTTTTGGAGCGTGGTGGCGGTGGCGATTGCCGTCGCCTTGATGTTCCTCTCGGTGCTGCAGCAGATTGGCCCCTTGTTGACGTTCCTCGGGGTGTTCCAATTCGCCTGGGCCAGTTCATTGCTGGTCGATCTGCTCTTGGTACATCCTCGGCTGCTCGGCACCACCGAGGTGGAGCACCGCCGGGCCATGTTGCCCGAGTGGAACTGGACCGGGGTGATTGCGCTCGGCGTAGGCAGCGGGGTAGGCGCGGTCCTTGCCTTCGGCGCACTCGGTCCGCTGTGGTCGTCCTTGAGCGCTTTTGTCGCCGGTGCCTTGGCGGCGCTGCTGCACGGGGGACTGGCTTACGTGACGCGAGCGAGAGGATACCGCCGGTCCACCTCCGCCCATCCTCGACCGAATGCGGAGCAGTTTGCGGCGCGGCCGGAGTGGGAGCGCAAGGTTGCTTGGGCGTCCGGACACGCGGAGCCGACCTATCTGTGCGGAGCGTGCCGGGGGCTTTTCGTGATCGAAGACATGGTGCATTGCCCTCACGAGGAAAAAGCCTTGTGCTCCAGTTGTTGCGGTACCAACTCGCAGTGCGGGGCCCTGTGTCAACGGGAGTTGGAGGCGGTTGCCTCTAGTCTGAGGTAACTTCGATTGGATCGCTAGGGATCACGCCATCAAGGGGGAGAGTAAGCAGTATGGCCACCAATCCTGATCTGACAGAGCTTTTAGGTTCCGTCCACGCCAACCTCGAACGAGGGTTGCTTCCGGCAGAGGTCTTTGCCGACCCCGCTATCTACGAGGAGGAGATGGAACGCATCTTCCAACGGGCCTGGGTATTCTTGGCCCACGACTCCGAGATTCCCGAGCCCGGGGACTTCGTTCGACGGCGGATCGGGGAGGACTCCTTCATCGTGGCCCGGGATGAGGCCAGGCGGGTACGGGTCTTTTTCAATGCCTGCCGTCACCGAGGGGTTCCCATTTGTGAAAGCGACCGGGGGCGCGCGACCCATTTTCGCTGCCAATATCACGGCTGGACCTTTCGCAACGATGGGCGCCTGGTCGGAGCTCCAGCCTGGGCCAAGGCGTATCGCGGACTGAATCGCGAGGAGTGGGGACTCTTGGAGGCCGACCAAGTGGCGGAAGTCCACGGACTGTGGTTTGCTTGCCTCGATCCGACCGCTCCCTCCCTGGACGAGTGGCTTGGAGACATGCGCTGGTACCTAGACTTGGTCTTTGGAGCGTTCCCGGAGGGATGGGAGGTATGGGGGGACCCCCACCGCTGGGTGATTCGCTGCAATTGGAAGATCCCAGCCGAGAACTTTGGCACGGATGACTACCATTTACTGTGGCTGCACCGCTCCAACGAGCAGATCGGCTACTTCCAGGTTCCGCTCGAGTACAACATGGAAGGGTATCACGTACAGGCCGGGAACGGCCACGGACTTTCCTTCTCCATCGCTCCCACCCCCGACGACCCGGGTCCTCACTATTGGGGCTATCCCGAAGAGCTGGTCGCCATGATCCAGCGCAACCCGCGGCTTAGTCCAGCCCAACAGGACCTGGCCAACCGAAGTCGGGTTGCCGTGGGCACCGTCTTTCCCAACTGGTCGTTTTTGGCCTTGCCGTTGTCGCCCGATCCGAAAACCAGCGAGCCGGTGGGGTACATGACCATCCGCATTTGGCAACCAGCGGGTCCCACGGCCACCGAGGCCTGGAGCTGGGTGCTAGTGCCCCGCGGGAGTTCTGAGGGGTACCGGCAGACCGCCTATCGCGCCGCCATGGCCACCTTCAGTCCCGGAGGCTCTTTCGAGGCCGATGACGTCAAGCCCTGGGAGGGGGTGACCGCGACCGCCAAGTCTCGCTTCTGGCTGCGGCGAGGTCGCTTTTACAACTATCAGATGGGGCTGAGCGAGGACATGAGCTCTGCCCGGCTGGTATCGGACTGGCCGGGGCCAGGGGTGGTTTACTCCCCGCGCTATGAGGAGAATCAACAACGCGGATTTTACCGTCGCTGGTTGGAACTGATGCAGCGCTAAGATGGCCGAGTCTAGGAGGTTAGAGAGCTTGATCACCTACGAGCAGTATCAGCAATTGTGCGATGTGCTGTATCGCGAGGCGGAGCTGTTGGACCGACGGGAATTCCGGGCTTGGTTGGAGTTGCTGGATCCCGAGCTGCGATACGTGATGCCGGTGCGGGTCACCCCGGGCAGTTCCGACGCCTCGAGTTTTAGCCCGGCGGGGCGATTTTTCGACGAGACGCGCAGCTCTCTAGAGATGCGGGTCGCCCGCTTGGAGACGGGGTTTGCCTTCGCCGAGGAACCGCCCGCGCGGACTCGCCGCCTGGTGGGCAACATCCGGGCCGAGCGGCAGGAGGGGGCGCACTACAGGGTGGGCTCAAATCTCTTGCTGTGGGTGGCTTACGGGGATGCCGCAGAGGCGCTGGTGCTGGCCGCCCACCGCGAAGATGAGTGGGTCGCGGAGGGAGAGGCTTGGCGGCTGCGTCGCCGCGCGATCTATCCGGACTGGACCACCTTGCCTCTGCGCAACTTGACCCTGTTTTTCTAGGACTACTCTTAAGCTCAAGGAGCGGTGGGCCGATGGGACGTTTAAACGGCCAGGTAGCGGTGATTACCGGGGGCGCCGGGGGCATCGGCAGGGCGGTGCTGGAACGGTTCTTGGCTGAGGGCGCGCGCTGCGGAATCCTCGACAACAACGCGGAGCGGTTGGCGGAGGTGGGGCGACGCTGGCCTGAGGTGGTGACGGTCCAGGGCGACGTGCGAGCCTGGGAGGCCCACCGGACACTTAAAGACGCCGTCCTGGCCCGGTTCGGCAAGATCGACGTCTTTGTGGGGAACGCGGGGATCTTCGACGGAAACCGGGCCTTGTTGGCCATTGCCGAAGACCAGTTGGACGCCGCCTTTGACGAGGTCTTTCACATCAACGTCAAAGGGTATCTGATCGGGGCGCGGGTGTACGGACCAGAGCTGGTGCAAAGCCGAGGAAGCATCATCTTAACCGCCTCCTACGCCAGTGAATTTCCTGGCAAAGGCGGTGTGCTGTACACCGCCTCCAAGCACGCGGTGTTAGGCGTGGTGCGCCAGTTGGCCTGGGAGTTGGCGCCCGAGGTCCGCGTGAACGCCGTGGCTCCGGGGGTGGCGGCGACCACCATGCGCGGGGTGGAGGCTCTAGGACAAGGGATGATGCCGGCGGTGCTGCCCGACACCCGCCCGGATGGCCTGCTGGTCGGCGACATTCCTCAGCCGTCCGATTTTGCCGGGCTGTACCTGCTGCTGGCCGACCCCTCGGAGAACCGGGCCTTGACCGGGACGCTGCTGGTGGCCGACTCCGGCATGCGATACCGCAAGTAAGCAAGGGGGGAAGAGCCAGATGCAACCGTGGCAAGCGGTCGACCGGCCGTGGGGCGGGACCTTAGGCCTGGGCGCCCGTCCAGCCCTGGTGGTGGTCGACCTGATGCGGGGGTTTACCGACCCCAGCCTCCCTCTAGGCAGCGACCTGACCGAGGTGGTTCGCCAGACGAACCAGTTGATTCTAGAGGCGGAACGGCGGGGGTGGCCGGTGGTCCTGACTCGGATAGCCTATCCGGAGGCGATCCCGGAGACGGTGTGGATGCGCAAGATGCCGGGGTTGCGGACCCTGGTGGAGGGAAGCCCGGCCACCGAGTTTGACCCCCGGCTGATCCGGCCGGACGGTGCGCATGTCGTGACCAAGCTACACGCGTCCGCCTTCTTCGGGACCTCCTTACATGGGCGACTGGCCCAAGCCGGGGTCGACACCGTGGTGGTCACGGGGTGTACTACCAGCGGATGCGTCCGGGCCACGGTGGTGGATGCATCCGCCCTCGGGTACCGGCCCATCGTGGTCCGCGAGGCGGTCGGCGACCGATGGACCGATGCCCATCTGCAGAGTTTGCATGACATGGCGGCCAAGTACGGGGACGTGGTGGGGCTACGGGAGATCCTGGCCCGCAGCGCCGACCGCGCACGTGAGGGTCAGGGGGTTTAAAGTGCAACACGAAGTAACACGCAACGACCTGGTGGAATTGTTTTATCGAGAACTTCTGCTGTGTGGTGTACAGCCGTCTCAACACGTCACCATCATTCACGACCTGGCGACCTTTGCGGGATACCCGGAAGCGATGGAGCAGGCCGCCGAGCGGGCGGGGGCGTTGGCGTATCGCATCGCCCTTCCCATTGGACGCCGATACCCCATCGCCGGACTTCCCGAGGGCGGTCACATGGCCGAGTCGATTCTGTCCCAGCCCGAGGCGTTGAGCCAGTTGCAGGGCGAGGGGCTGGTGGTGGATATGACGTGGGAGGGCTTGGTGCACAGCCAGGTGCGATCTGCCATCCTGCGCTCGGGTGGCCGCATGATCTGGGTCCGGGAACCTGCCGACATCCTGCAGCGGATGTTTCCTCGCCCTGCCTTGCGGGCGCGGTGTGAACGCGCCTTGGACCTGGTCCGGGCCGGACACCGGCTGCGGGTGACCTCTGCGGCCGGCACGGAGCTGGAGGTGCGCTTGAGCCAGGAGATGCCCGCGCTGGCGCAGTACGGGTACACCGATACCGAGGGACGGTGGGACCATTTTGCCGGGGGATTTGTCGCGTTCTACCCCGAAGAGTCCTCGATCTCCGGGCGGGTGGTCCTCGACGTGGGAGACATCTTGTTGCCGCCCAACGTGTACGTCGACCAGCCGATCAGGGTGGAGATCCGCCAGGGTTGGATTGAGGGCATTTACGGCGGTGGCGTAATCGGGGAGTGGATGCGCCAGTACCTGGCCAGCTGGAAGGATCGCAACGCCTATGCGGTCTCCCACGTGGGCTGGGGGCTCGATGAGACCGCGCGCTGGGAGGCGCTGGCCTTTTACGACCGCTCGGCCATCGTGGGGCAGGACTGTCGAGCCTTTGCTGGCAACTTCATGTGGTCTACCGGCCCCAACGTCCATCGCGGTCGCTTTACCCCGGCCCACCTGGATATTCCGATGCGGGGATGCACGGTGGAGTTGGATGGCCAGACCCTCATCCAAGACGGCCGGCTCGTCCACCCAGATCTGCGAGTGGAAGGAGGAGCGATGTGACTCGTTGGAGCGCGGTCTTGGTGCAAATGCACCTCCAGCCGGACAAGGCCGAGAATCTCGAACGCGCGCGCGCCCTGATTCGGGAGGCGGTCGAGCGATATCGTCCGCAATGCGTGGCCTTGCCGGAGAACTTTTTGTTCTTCGGAACCCCGGAGCAGGTGGTCGAGGCGGCAGAGCCCTTGGACGGACTCGCCATCTCCCGCCTGCGCGAAGACGCACGGACTCTGCAAACTACCCTACTGGCCACCCTAAAGGTGCGAGACGCCCAGGGGGTCCGGAACTCCACGCTGGTCATCGGGGAGGACGGCGCCATCCGGGCGCGGTACGACAAGATCCACGTCTTCACCGCCCAGGTGGGTGAGCGCAGCTTCCAGGCCGTCGAAGAGGGCGGGACCAGCCCGGTGGTGGTGGAGGTGGGCGAATGTCGGCTGGGACTGTCTATCTGCTACGACGTGCGGTTTCCTGAGCTCTACCGCGCCCTGGTGCTGATGGGTGCCGAGGTGCTGATGGTGCCTGCCCTGTTTACCTTCGAGACCGGTCGGGACCATTGGTTGACGTTGCTGCGGGCGAGGGCGATTGAAAACCAATGCTACGTGCTCGCCCCCGCCATCTGGGGCAGGTACCCCCCTCACGGGGACCGAGCCAATGGCCGCAGCCTGGCCATCGACCCCTGGGGGGTGGTGATCGCCCAGGCCTCCGACGGGGACGGCCTGGTTCCGGTGCAGGTCGACCTAGAACATCTGCGGCGAATTCGCCAACGCATGCCGGTTCTCCGGCAGCGGCGTCCGGAGGCCTATCACCTGGTGACGAGACGCTAAAGCAGACCCGAAGACTCAAGGGAGGGGTGTGGGGTGGACCTTCAGTTAAACGGGCGGCGCGCTCTGGTCACCGCCAGTAGCGCCGGCATCGGGTTCGCGGTGGCCCAGGTCTTGGCCGAGGAAGGGTGTCGCGTAGCCATCACGGGGCGGGACCCCGGGCGGCTCGAGGCGGCGCGCGGATCTTTACCGTCCGAGCGCGTGTTGGCCTTATCCGGCGACCTTGCCCAGGTGGAGGACATCCTCCGCTGGAGCGAGCAGATTCAGGCCGCCTGGCGAGGGGTCGACATCCTGGTTTTGAATAGCGGAGGGCCCCCGGTAGGGCGTTTTGAGGAATTCGGCCCCGAGGAGTGGCTGTCTGCCTTTCGCGCCATGGTCTTGCCGATGGTGACCCTGACCCAGGCTTTCTTGCCAGGTATGCGCGCCCAACGGTGGGGACGTATCGTGGTCTTGACCTCCACTTGGGTCAAGCAACCGCCGCGGGAGGGGGGCGTGTTGTCGGTGGCGATGCGCAGCGCGCTGGCGGGCCTGGCCAAACAGTTGGCCTGGGAGGTGGCCGGGGAGGGGGTGCTGGTCAATCACGTGATGCCGGGGCCGACCTGGACCGATCGATCCCGGCTGATTTTAGAGCGACAGGCTGCCCTTAGGGGAGCCCCCGCGGAGGAGGTCAAGCGCGCGACTTTGGCCGACGTTCCCCTCGGTCGCTACGCGGAGCCTCGGGAGATTGCCCAGGTGGTGGCGGTGTTATGTTCCGAAGCGGCATCGTTTGTCACCGGAGCCACTGTGCCCGTGGACGGGGGACAGGTGCGGTCCTTGCTGTAGGAGTAGCGAAACGTCAGGGGGGACGAGAATGTCGGTTTACGGACTCAATAAGGTGCTGGGGCGCGTCTACCGGGACCCCGAATGGCGAGAGCAGTTCTTGCGCGACGCCTCGGCTTTGGTGGCGCAAGTAGGGGAGCTGTTGGACGACGAGGAAGGCCAGGCCCTGATCCATCGGGACCTCGGGGCACTTTACCGACGCGGGCTGCATCCCTTGTTGTGCCTGTCGCTGGGACGGATGCAAGGGATGAGCTACGCCGAATACGTCTCCGCAATCCGGAAGGGAGGGGCGACATGGGGGAGATAGTGCTGGGCTTGGGCGTCAACCACACGCCGGATTTTTCCATCCCGGGAGCGGACGCCCCGCCTGACGAGCAAAACCGCGTCTTTCAGGCCTTCTCCTATTTAGGGCAAAGACTCCAGGCGGCAGGCCCCGACCTGTTGGTGATGTTTGCCTCCGAGCATTTTGCCAACTTCAATTACGAATGGATGCCGGCCTATGCGATTGGGGTGGCACCCTGGTTTCCGATGCCGATGGAGGCGTGGCTAAACATTCCGGCGACACGGCAGCGGGGGGCCTACGAGGTGGCGGAGGCGATCTTGCGGGATGCCATGCAAGCGGAGGTGGAGTTGACCCGGGTCGGAGATATCCCCTTGGACCACGGCATCGCCACCCCCCTGCACTTTCTCGGGGTATCGCCGGACCTGCCGGTGATCCCGATTGTAATCAACGCCATCCTTCCTCCTCTGCCCACGCTCCAGCGATGCTGGCGATTGGGTCAGGTGGTCGGCGAATCGCTGCGGCAAAACCCCCGGGTTGGGCGGGTGGCGGTCATCGGGTCGGGCGGGCTGTCCCATCACGTGGGCACGCCGGAAATGGGCACGGTGGACGAGGCCTTTGACCGCAAGTTTCTGGACCACATTACGAGTGGTGCAGTCGAGCGGATTTTGGGATACTCTTCTCAGGAGATCAGGGCGGCCGGCAACGGTGCGGAAGAGATCCGGAACTGGGTGGCGATGGCCGGCGTGCTGGGAGCGTATCGTGGAAAGGTGGTCGAATACGTCCCCTCGCCTGCCTGGATCACCGGAATCGGGTTTGCAGAGTTTTGGCCGACCGAGTGAGGGGGAGCATCTTATTTCCGTTCATCGCGAGACCTTAACCGCGCAAGTGTACCGGCTGATAAAGGAGAAGATTCTATCCGGGGAGCTGCCTCGGGGGAGCCGAGTCAACGAACAAGCCTTAAGCGAAGAACTCGGAGTAAGTCGCGGTTCCCTGCGCGTCGCCATCCGTCAGCTGGCCAGCGATGGATTGGTGGACCTCTATCCCTTCAAGGGGGCTTACGTCCGCCCCTTGACGGAGCGAGATATCAAGGAAACGTACGAAATCCGTTCCCTGGTGGAGTCTTTCGCGGCGCGCAAGGGGATGCCGGTCTCAGCGGAGACCTTTCACCTCTTGGAGCAGGCCGCGCGAGGCAACTTCGACGAATTGGTGGCCGGAAACCGCCCTGGCGCGGCGGAGTGGGACCTGAGGTTTCATCAGACCTTGGTGGGGCTGACCCAGAACCACCGCTTGATCGAGGCCTGGGAGGCCTTTTATCGGGATATCATGGGCGTGTTGGCATTGGCCACCAATCCGGCCACCGCCCAGCGGGCGTACCAGCAACACATGGCCATCGCGCGAGCGCTTCAGGGCAACAACCTCGCCGAGGCCATGCAGGCCATTGAACAGCATTTGCGCGATTCCCTGGCCTCAAGTCTCGAGGCCTTACCGGAGCAGCTGCGCAGCGAATAACCTTCACGCGGTGTCCCAACGGACGGACCAGTAAGTCCGCCCGGGGGTCTACCCGCTTACTCCCCGCACGCCGGTTGACGGGGCCCGGACATGGCCGTCTTGTCCCAGGCCCTGGCGGGCCGCCCGTGCCGGCTCCTAGGGGCGATTTTCGGGAGGACATAAGGAGAGGTCTACGGAGAGATGAACGAAGCGATGCGTACGTCGGCTTTGTCCTATCACGCCCGGTACCACGGGAAGATTGAAATGCATCCCAAGATTCCGTGGCGCGGTTGGGAGGACTTGCCCCTGGCCTACACCCCCGGAGTCGCCGAACCCTGCCGGGCGATTTGGGAGCAGCCAGACGAGGCCTTCACCTACACCAATCGAGGCAACACCGTGGCCATCATCAGTGATGGATCGGCGGTCTTGGGATTGGGAGACATTGGCCCCCTAGCGGCGCTGCCGGTCTTGGAGGGAAAGGCGGTGCTCTTCAAAGTGCTCGCAGGGATCGATGCGGTGCCGATTTGTATCCAAGAGCGCCAAGCGGAATCGTTGGTGCGCGCGGTGGCGGCGCTGGAGCCGTCGTTTGCCGCCATCAACCTGGAGGATATCGCGGCTCCTCGGGCCTTCGAGGTGGCCGAAGCCCTGGCCGACGCCATGTCGGTGCCCGTCTTCCATGACGACCAGCATGGTACCGCGGTGGTGGTGGCGGCCGCCTTGCACAACGCGCTGCGCCTGACCGGAAAATCGGAGCCCTCCATCGTCATCAACGGGGCGGGGGCCGCCGGCCTGGCCACCACCAGGCTGCTATTGGCCATGGGCTGGCACCGGATCACGGTGGTGGACACCGCCGGGATCGTCTACCGGGGACGCAAGGAAAACATGAATCGGTACAAGGCGGCGATTGCCGAGCTGACCAATCTGGACCACCGAATCGGGGACTTGCGGCACGCGTTGGCGGGGGCCGATGTCTTCATCGGGTTGTCGACGCGGGGGATTCTCACCGCCGACGACGTAGCCTTGATGAACCGAGACCCGATTGTGTTTGCCCTGGCCAACCCCGAGCCGGAAATCTTGCCTGACCTGGCCCGGCGGGCCGGAGCGGCGGTGGTGGGAACCGGACGTTCGGACTTTCCCAACCAAATCAACAACGCGCTGGCCTTTCCGGGAATCTTTCGCGGCTTGTTGGAGACCCGTGCCCGGCGGGTCACCGAGAGGATCTTAATCGGCGCCGCCCAGGCCTTGGCCCAACTGGTGACTCCCAACGAACTGAGCGAGACGTGTATCGTCCCCAGGCTGGATGACCCGCGGGTGGCTCCTGCCGTGGCGGCCGGGGTGACCCGGGAGGTGGTGGCGCAAGGGCTGGCCCAGCGGTCGGTAACCCCTCAGGAAGTCTACCAGCGGTGTCAGCAACTGGCCGCGCCATTCCGGCCGACCCCGCCCTCTGGCCAGGGGGCCTGAGCGACTGAGGGAACGCGCCTGCCGGCTCCCTCAGCGCCATGAGAGGGCGCGTGGCCGTGGCCCTCTCGGTCAGGCGGCGGTCATGACCCCTCCCCCGCGCATCCCCCGGGCGCGGGGTACCCCCGTTAACTTGGCCCGGCGGCAGGCCCGCGGCTTGTCACCGGGCCAAATCCTTGCCTTCAGGGCCTGGGCTGACCGCGGCTGTCCACCGTCAAGCGATACGTCAATCATCGGTGGAAGAGAAATCTTTCCACTCTGAATACCGCAAAGATAGCCAAGTAAAATAATAGACGATATCCACCATGAGAAAAAGGAGTCGGGAGTATGAAGGCAAGGCGGCGTTATCCCGGCGTCTTTGTGGCCTTGGCGGGGGTTGGCTTCTTCGTCAGTGCCTGCGGGGGATCCGCGGGGGCGACGGGTGCACATCCGGCGCCTTCTTCCGCTCCACTCGCGGCCTCCACCCCCTCCAGGCTTCAGTCAGTGGTGTTGGTGGAAGCCAGCGACTCGTTGGTGGAAGCCCCGGTGGTGGTGGCGCAAAGTCAGCATTTCTTTGAAGCGCATGGTTTGGCTCCGAAGATCGAGGTGCTCAGCGGCAACACCGCGCTTTCCGCGATGGTAGGGGGCAGCGCCCAGTTCGACGCCGACGTGGCCGGGCAGGTGTTGACGGCCGATGGCCGAGGCGCCCCGGCGGTGGCTTTCGCCTCTCTGACCGAAGGCAATGACAACGCCATCGTGGTCAGCTCTCGCTATCTCTCCAGGCATCACGTCGACCTGCACGCCGACCTCAAACAGCGGCTCAGCGCCTTGGCCGGTGCGCGGTTGGGCATTTCGGCCCCGGGGGCCTCCTCGGCCGATACCTTGCAGTACATGCTGAACTGGGCCGGGCTCTCTCCGCGCTCCTACAGCCAGATTGCCCTAGGTTCCGGCGCCTCGTTGTTGTCGGCGCTGAAGGCGGGGAGCATCGACGCCTTTTTGTGGTCGCCTCCTCAGCCCCAGGAAGCGGTATATCAAGGGTTTGGGACCATCTTGGCCCGGGCTCAGGAGATCCCCGCCCTGGGGGCGATGGCCTACGCGTGCATGGTCACCACCCAGAGTTACCTGCGGCAGCATCCCGCGACGGTGGCCGCCATGGCCGCGGCCATCGGGGAGGCTGAACGGTTTATGGCGCAGCATCCCAACCAGACGCTGGCCATCTTAGAGCGCCACTTTACCTATCCGGTCCCGGTGTTAAAGGAGGCTTTGGCCAGCATTCGTTACAGCCAGACCGGTCGCATCGACCCGACGGCTTGGCAAGATACCGCCACCGTGTTGCAGGCGATGGGGATTGTGTCCGCTGACCGGTCGGTCCTGGCCAAAGCCTACACCTTGTTACCCTAAAGCCGCCCCGGGCGGCCCCGGGGGAGCCCGTTTCCCCAAGGGTCCCCCCGTCAAGGCGGATCACTACAAAGGAGGCCAGGCGATGATCATCGACCTCGATTCTCACCTGCGGGAGGAATATTTTCTCGACGAGGTGTATCGGTTACCCGAACCGTACCAAGACTACACTCCCAAGCGGATTGGGGATGGACGGTATCAACACGCGCGCTTTGAGCACCGGCTTTACCCATGGGGCCAAGAGGTCGGGCGCCACTTCGACCATTCGCTGGTCTACGACCCCGACGCCAATTGGCGGGGAGGGGAGGTGGCCCGTCGCCAACAAGGGGGTTGGGATATGGAGTTTCGGTTGCGCGACGCCGACCGCGAGGGCATTGACCTGCAACTGCTCTTCCCCACCCGCATCCAGTTGCCCACCACCTACCCGGGACCGATGGGGGTGGCGCTTTGCCAGCAGTACAACAACTGGGTCCGCGAGCTGATCCGGGGACATGAAGACCGCTTGTTGCCGGTGGCGTTGATGCCGGCCGGCCATCCGGAGGCGATGGCGGATGAGCTGAAGCGGGCGGTGCGAGAGCTCGGGTTTCGCGCTGCCCACTTGGTGCCCTACGTCGGGGAGCGAAACCTCGACGATCCCATCTTCGACCCGTTTTACGCCACGGCCCAGGAACTGGGGGTGCCGCTGTTTTGTCACCCGAATTCTGAGGGCCACCTGATCAACCGATTTGACAACTTCTTTGCCATGCACGTCTTGGGGCGGCCCTTAAATTGTACGGCGGCTTTGGTGGCACTGGTGACCGGAGGGGTGTTTGAACGCTTTCCCAACTTAAACGTGGTCTTCTTCGAGTGCAGTGCCGAGTGGATCCTGTATTGGATGCACCGGATGGACGACGATTACAAGAACATGCAGTACGGATTCGCGCCGAAGATCTCCGCCGCTCCTTCCGAATACATTCGACGCAACTGCTACGTGACCTGCGAGGCCGACGAGCGCCATCTGGGGCGGGCGGTAGAGGAGATCGGGGCGGACCACGTCCTGATGGCCACCGACTATCCGCACTTTGACTCCGAGTTTCCGGAGACGGTCAGCGGGATTCGGGCTCGGGGCGACATCGACGAGGAGACCAAGGCCAAGATTTTAGGGGAAAACGCGCGGAGGCTACTGCGGTTGTAAGGCGGTTTCAGGGGGCCGTTGGGGCCTAGGCCCTCCGCGGAGCTTGGCTGGCCCAGGCCGCCCAGGCGCCGGCCAGGGCCACCAAGGCTCCTAGGCTCATGGTGGGGATGAAAGCGGAGGCCAGGGTATGGGTGACCGCAAGGGCGGCCGAAAAGATGGCAGCCGCCAAGGTGGTGCCGAGCGCCTGACCGCCATAGCGGACGGTCCCCAACAGTCCCGAGGTCATCCCCTGCTGGGGGCGGGGCGTGGCTCCCAGGACCGCGCTCTGGGCGGGAGCGGTGAAGAGGCCGATGCCTACTCCCACCAAGACAAAGGCAGGCAGTAGATTCCACCAGGGAAGCGGCGAGTCGTGCCCGATCCACCCCAAGCCGACCGCCAAAAGCGCCAATCCCAGGGCCATCGGGGTCCGGGTGCCCACCCGGTCAGACCACTGGCCGCTGAGCCGGGAGACCACCACCATGGTCACGGGGGTAGCGGTGACCATAAGCCCGACCCAGTTGAGCGGAAGGTGTCCGACTTGGTTCAGCCAAAGCGGCACCAGCAGGTAGAAGAAGAACATGGCGGTATAATTGCACAACACCGCCAGGCTTCCCAGGGCCACCGTGCGATGGCGCAAGAGGGAGAGGGCAAGCATGGGGTGGGTCGCCTTGCGCTCGACCGCGACGAAGGCCGTCCCCATCGCGGCGGCGAGGCCGAGCAACGACAGGCGCCATGCCAGGGGGGCCTCGGCGGTTTGGCCTACCGCGACCAGCAGAGCCGCCATGGCCAGCGAGAAGAGGGTGGCACCCAACCAATCCAGCGCGACCCGGCGGGTAACCCTCGGGGGGATGGTCTTGCCGCTCCACCACCAGGCCACCCCGGCCAGAGGCAGGTTGAGGAGGAAGACCGCCCGCCAGCTGGTGGCGTGGACCAGCGCGCCCCCGATCAGCGGGCCCAGCGAGTACCCGATGTAGACGTTCATGGCGTAGAGCCCCAGGACGCGACCGCGTTGTTCTGGCGGATAGACCACCGACAACAGGGCGGGGACCGCAGTCATCACCATCGCCCCACCGACGGCCTGGACCGCCCGCACCGCCAGCAGCAGGGGAAAATTGGTGGCCATCCCCGCGGCCAGCGAGGCGGCGCCAAAGCCGAGGACCCCCCAGCGAAAGACCCGCAGGTGTCCGACCAAATCGGAGAGGCGTCCCACCGGCAGAACCAAGACCGCCAAGACCAAGGTGTAGATCGACACCAGCCATTGGCCCAGGTCGTACGACACGTGAAAGTAGCCCACCATGGCCGGGAGCACGGTGCTGACGATGGTGGAGTTCATGCCTCCGGCCAAGGTGCCGAGGCTGGTGGACCAAAACAAAGCCACCGGGGGGCGAGATTGCGGTTCGGGGAGCTTGGTCGATTCCAACGGCTTCACCTCTGGCCCAAAGCTTGCCGCAAAACCAAGGATTTACTGGCGCCAGACCACCGGACAGGCCGGCTGATACCGTCCGGATTGGCGGGTTGGGGTCGGCATCGCCCCTTCCACAAAGACCCGATGCCAGTGCAACAGAGCCAATATCGTCCACAGCTTGCGGGCATGGTTGGCCTGGCCGAGCCGGTGGGCCTCCAGCATCGCCTCGATCGCGGGAAGGTTTAAGACCTCCCCCAGCGGGCTTTCCCGGATCAATTGCCGGGCCGGGGCGTAGAGCGGGCCCTGCAGCCAGGCCCGCAGCGGGACGGGGAAGCCTAGTTTGGGGCGCTCGCGCACCGACTCGGGAAGCCAGCGTCGCAGGGCTTGCCGCAGCAGCCATTTGGTGGTCGGCCCCTGAATCCGGTAGGCGGTCGGAATGGCCGCGGCCCACCGGAATACCTCCCGGTCCAAAAACGGCACCCGCAGTTCCAGCGAGTGAGCCATCGTCATCCGATCCGCTTTAGGCAAGATATCTCCCGGCAGCCAGGTGTTGAGGTCGATCCACTGCATGCTGGTCACCGCATCCCACCCGCGCCGCTCCGTCTCGGCGTACAGGGGATCGGTGACCGACCAGGAAGGCGCCAGGTCCGTCCACGGTGGATGGCCCAACCACTGGCGCTTGAAGTCGTCGGAAAAGATGTGGGCGTTGCCCAAAAAGCGCCGGGACAGGGGAAGCGACCCCCGCTCCAAAAAACTGCGCCCTTTCATGCCCGGGGGAAGGTGGCGGGCGAGGCGGCCTAGGCCTTGGCGCACGGATTCCGGCAGGTACTCGAAGGCGCGCAGCGAATAGGGCTCGTGGTAGATGCGATAACCTCCAAAGAGCTCGTCGGCGCCTTCGCCGGAGAGCACCACGGTCACCTCGCGGCGGGCCAACTCGGCCAGGAAGTATAGCGCCCAGCCGCTGGCGTCGGCCAGCGGATCGTCGTGGTGATAGGTAATCGCCGCCGCGGCCTGCCAGAATTGGTCGGGGCCGACCACCACCTCGTGGTGTTCGGTTTCCAGCCACCGGGCGGTTTGTCGAGCGGCTTCCAGCTCATTGTGGGCGCCCTGGGCTCCTTCGAACCCGATCGAGAAGGTCTTGACCGGCCGCTGGGAGCGCATCATCGCCACCACCGCCGCCGAGTCAACCCCTCCGGAGAGCAGCGCCCCCACCGGCACATCGGCTTCCAGGTGGCTTTGCACCGAGTCCCAAAGGGCCTGCTCCACTCCTTCCAGGAAATATTCCAACGGCTTTTCCGGCTGGGGCTCAAACCCTGGCTCCCAGTAGCGGTGCACGCTCCACTGCCCGCCTTGATAACGAAGGTAGTGTGCGGCGGGCAGTTTGTAGACGCCGCGGAACAGGGTGCGGGGATCCGGCACGTATTGGAAGGTCAGGTAGTCCCATACCGCCTGGGGATCCCACTGGGGTTGGATGAGCCCGGAGGCCAAGAGGCTCTTGACCTCTGAGGCGAACAAAAACCAGTTGCCGGTGGCTGCCCAATACAGCGGCTTGATGCCAAAATAATCGCGGGCGAGGTAAAGGGAGTCGTCCTTTTGGTCGTACAACGCCAAGGCGAACATCCCGCGCAGCCGGGTGATGCCTTCGATCCCCGACTCCTCGTAGAGGTGGACAACCACCTCGCTGTCCGAGGCAGTGGCAAATTGGTGGCCCAAAGCGGCCAATTCTCGGCGCAACTCGCGATGGTTGTAGATCTCTCCGTTGACCACCGCCACCACCGACCGGTCCTCGTTGAGCATCGGCTGGTGTCCGTGGCCCAGGTCGATGATGGCCAGGCGGCGAAACCCCAGCCCTAAAGGGCGGCGCACCCAGTAGCCGGTCTCATCGGGTCCACGATGGGACAAGACTTCGGTCATGCGCTCCACCGTCTCCCAGGCGACCGCTTGCGTGCCGCGACTGCGCACCCCGGCTATGCCACACATCGACGAGGACGTCCTCCTCCAGATCCTTCGCAGGTTTTACAGGCCGTAAAAGCGCCGGACGTTGTCCCAGACGATGGCCGCCTTGTCGGCCTGGGCCAAATCCTCTCGCTCCAGGAATTCTTCCAGATCGTGGCGGTACTCGTCATAGGAGAGCTCATGGGGGAAGTCGCTGGCGTAGAGGATCCCTCGGGAGCCAAAGCGCTGCACCACATAGCCTAAACTGGGCTCCTCCGGCTCACAAGACACGAAGAGATTGTCCTGCTCGAAGTAGCTGGATGGACGGCGCGGACATTTCTTGGCCTGGCCCGGGCGAGCGCGGTACTCGTACTCCATGCGGTCTACCAGGTAGGGCAACCAACCGGCTCCGGCCTCCAGAAAGGCGATGCGGACGGTGGGATATGCCTCCAACACGCCCCCCAGGACGATGGAGACGATCTGCTTGAACTGGGGGATGGCGTGCTCCAAGACGTGGGCTTCCAGATGGGAGTCGAAGGCCTCCAGGCCCAATCCCCACTGCGGGGCGCCGTGGATGACCAGCGGGCGGTTTAACCGGACCGCTTCGGCGAACAGCGGCCAGTAGCGTTCTTTCCCGTACAGCGCGTGGTCCACGGTCACCGCGGGAAGAAGCCCCCCGACGCACCCCAGTTCGGTGACGGCGCGGCGCAATTCCGCCACTGCGGCGTCGACGTCCTGAACCGGCAAGAGCGCGACCGCCTTCAGACGGGAATCCTGGCGCGTGTAGCGAGCGGCCATCCAGTTGTTGTAAGCGCGGGCTAGGGCCACCGACCAGTCGGGGTCCTGAATCAGTCCGTGCGCCAGGCCTCCGGTGGGGTAGAGCACGGCCTCCCGGATGCCGGTCTCCTGGAGAAATTGGTTCCAGGTTTCCGCGCTGGTTTCCGCGATGCCCGATCCGGTGCGAAACCGTCCGTCCAAAGAGGGCCACAACCCGTGGAGTTTGGGCCGTTTGAGGCTCAGGTAGGGCTCTTCCAAAAAGCTCCAGATGTCGTCCAAATCCTCAGAAATGTGTCCATCTCCGTCGATGACCTGCCAGCGCATGATGAGTGCTCCTTTCCCAAGGATGGCGAGAAGACGGAAAAAGCCTGCCTCCAGATACGGTATCATATTTTGGAGGCCTTTGGGCACCGCCCAAGGCAAATTGGGGTCTCACGCCCGCTTCGTCGGCTGGCCGAAAGGCAGGGGGAAGGCCGGCGACGGGGCCGACAAGGGGGATAAGAAAGTCTATGGGGTATTACGTAGCGCGCCGCATTCCCCGCGACCCGCGGGATCAGGAATGGGCCGCGCGCCTTAGCCAGTTTGGCGTGGCCACGGTCAGCGAGGCCCAGTTCAAGACCGGGATCATGCTGCCGCGGATCCGGCCGATCCAGCAAGGGGCCGCGATTGCTGGCCGAGCGGTCACGGCGGTCTGCGCGCCGGGCGACAACTTGATGGTCCACGTGGCCTTAGAGGTGATTCAGCCTGGCGACGTCCTGGTGGTCGGCTCCTGGGCGCCGATGCCCAACGGGGTGTTTGGAGAGCTTTTGGCCACCGGCTTCAAGGCCCACGGGGTGG
Organism: Bacillota bacterium; assembly: GCA_023512105.1. Taxonomy (GTDB): domain Bacteria; phylum Bacillota; class Sulfobacillia; order Sulfobacillales; family Sulfobacillaceae; genus JAIMAE01. The sequence continues at coordinate 24,144 of JAIMAE010000025.1, forward strand.
CCGGCGCCGTGCTCGACGCCGGGGTGCGCGACACCGAGGCGATCCGGCGCCTGGGCTTTCCGGTCTGGGCCGACCACATCTCCGCCGTCGGCAACACCAAGGAGATTCCCGGCTGGGTCAACCGCGCGGTCACCGTGGGCGGGGTGTTGGTCCAGCCCGGGGACTTTGTCGTCGCCGACGACGACGGGGTGGTGGTGGTGCCCCGCGACAGCGTGGAAGAGGTGCTGGCCCGGGCCCAGGCGCGGGTGGACAAAGAGGCGGGGACCCGACAGCGGTTTGAGCGCGGGGAGCTCAGCGTCGACTTTTACAACCTCCATCCGGTGCTGGCCCAGTTGGGGATCGAGTACCGGGAAGAGGCCGAATAGCCAAGGCGGGGGGCAGGGACATCCTGCCCCCCGCGCTGTGTTTGGCGTGGCACTCCACCGGGGGAGGAGTCGGCCCACCCGGATTGCCAGCCGAATTTCCCTACTCGCCAGGCTGAGTCAGTTGGGCGTCTTTGGCCTCCGACTCCTGGGCCATGGTCTGTCGGAAGGCTTCCAGTTGTTCGGCCAGGGCAGGGTCGGTCATCGCGAGCATGGAGACCGCCAACAGGCCGGCGTTGCGGGCGCCCCCGATCGCCACCGTGGCCACCGGAATTCCGCCGGGCATTTGCACAATCGACAACAGCGAGTCCAGCCCTCCCAAGTGACGGGTGGGGATGGGGACCCCGATCACCGGCACGGTGGTGTGGGAGGCCAACATGCCGGGCAGGTGGGCGGCTCCTCCGGCTCCGGCGATGATCACGGCGATGCCGCGGCTGCGGGCGGACCGCCCGTATTCGGCCATCTTGAGCGGCGTTCGGTGGGCGGAGACCACGTGCGCTTCGTAGGGGACGCCGAACTGGCGCAACACCGCGCAGGCCTCTTGCATCACCGGCCAGTCTGAGTCGCTGCCCATGACCACGCCGACCCGGGGCGAGGATGTAGTGCTCATTGCCAGCCTCCTGATTCGCTTCCTAATGCCTTTAGATGCGAATGAAACGAGCGGCTTCGTCCGCCCGGGCTTCGGCCTCCGCCAAACTTTGGCCGAGGACGGTGATGTGGCCCATCTTGCGGCCAGGTTGGCGCAGGCGTTTGCCGTAGAGGTGCAGGTGAACCCCGGGGAGGGCGCTGGCCTCGACCAGAACGTCCTCGCTGACCGGGCCGTGATCGCTCCCCAACAGGTTGACCATGACCGCGCAGGGCGCCACCATCTCCGGACTGCCCAAACTCAGGCCGGTCACCGCACGCACGTGGTTTTCGAACTGGGAGGTCACGCAGGCTTCGATCGAGTAATGGCCAGAGTTGTGCGGGCGGGGCGCGATCTCGTTGATCCAGACCCGGCCAGGCTGGTAGAAGAGTTCCACCCCAAAGGCGCCCACCCCCCGCAGGCTCTCCACCGCGCTGGCCGCCACCGATCGGGCGCGCTCGGCGTCCTGAGGGGAGATCGGGGCCGGCGCCAGGACCTTCCGGCAGATGTACCCCGGCTGCTGAGTTTCCACCACCGGATAGGTGAGTACCCGCCCCTGGCGGTCGCGCACCACCATCACCGCCAACTCCCGCTCGAAGGCGATGTAGGTCTCGGCCATCAGGTGTCCGGGCTTCAACCCTCCCAAGCGGTCCACCGCCTGAGCCAGGGCCTCGGGACTGCGCACCACCGCCGTGCCCCGCCCGTCGTACCCCAGCGTGCGGGTCTTCAAGACCAACGGATAGCCCAGCTTTTCCGGCGCTTTGCGGAGCTCCTCCAGACTTTCCAGGGCCATGGTCTCCGGAACCGGCAGCCCGGCTTCGGCCAGGAACTGTTTCTGCCGCCACTTGTCCTGAATCTTGGCCACGGTGGCCGAGGTGGGGTAGACCGGGGTGCCGTGGGTCTCGAACCACTCCAGGAGGTGGGGCGGGATGAACTCGTTCTCCAAGGTCAGAACGTCGACGAGACTGGCCAACTTTACTCGTACCGCCTCGTCCTCGAGACTCCCCGAGACCTCAAAGGCGGTCGCTCGGCCAGCCGGCGAGAGTGCCTCCTCCGACCAGATGACCACGTCGTAGCCCAACTGCAGCGCGGCCATGGCCGTCATCTTGCCCAGTTGGCCGCCCCCTAAGATGCCGAGTCGCATGGATGTCCCTTCTTCGACCGTAGATTGGCGTCTTGCCCGCGTCGGTAGCATGATCGCTTGCTTTCGAGATTATAGCACGGGGGGTGAGCAGCCCGAGGGGCAGGCGCTTAGCCAAAGAAGCGTGATACAATTTACCTAAACACCTGCCAGGGCGCCGGGTAGCAACAGGAGGGGTCTTGTGATCCGCACATTGTGCAAGGCGAAAATCCATCGCGCCACCGTAACCCAGTCGGACCTGAACTACATCGGGTCGATCACCATCGACGCGGCGTTGCTCGAGGCCAGCGGTATCTTGCCCTACGAGCAGGTGACGGTCACCAACCTGTCCAACGGCGCGTTTTGGATCACCTATGTCATACCGGGGCCGAAAGGCGGCGGCGACATTTGTCTCAATGGACCCCCGGCCCGCCACTTTCATCCCGGAGATCTGGTGATCATCATGTGTTACGGCGGCTTCAACGAGGAGGAGTTGACCGACTTTCGTCCGGTGGTGGTCTTCGTCGATGAGAAGAACCAGATTACGGCGGTGCGTCGCGACGAGGAGCCGTTCACCAGGGCGTAGGCGGCCGATGAGGAGGTGCGGAGATGTCCGGCCTGTATTTCGAATGCGTACCCAATTTCTCTGAAGGTTGCCGGCCTGAGGTGTGGGAGCGGTTGGCGGAGCGGGCGCGGGCCAGCGGCGCTCGGGTGCTGGGGGCCGAGGGGGACTGCGAACATCACCGCGCGGTGGTGACGTTCACCGGTGGGGAGGAGGCCATCTATCAGGCGGTGTTGGCGATGGCCGACGAGGCCCTGGCCTCCATAGACCTGCGCCGCCATCGCGGCCTCCACCCCCGGATGGGAGCGGTTGACGTGGTGCCGGTGGTGCCCCTGGGGCCGACCCCGATGGAGGCAGCGGTGGCCTTGGCCCAGCGGATCGGGGAAGGGTTGGCCCGCGAACTGGGGATACCGGTCTATCTGTACGGCGAGGCGACGGCCAATCCCGCCCACCGGCGCCTGGCCGACGCCCGGCGGGGCGGATTTGAGGGCCTGTTGGAACGGATGCGCCACGACCCTCCCGACTTCGGCCCGGCGGTGCCGCATCCCACCGCAGGGGCGACGGCGGTCGGCGCACGCCGGATCTTGATCGCCTTCAACGTCTACCTGGCCACCGACGACATGGGGGTGGCCCGCCTGATCGCCCGCAAGGTGCGGGAGTCGTCCGGAGGGCTGCCCGGGGTGCAGGCTTTGGCCATGGACACGCGGGAGCGCGGCCGGGTGCAAGTCTCCATGAACCTGGTCAACTATCCGTCCACCCCCCTGCCCCAGGTGTTCGCCCGGATCCGGGACTTGGCGGCCGAGCTTGGGGTCGAGGTGGCCGAGTCCGAGCTGGTGGGGCTGATGCCCCTGCAGGCTCTGCTGGATACAGCCCGCGAAGCCCTGCGCCTGCCGGCACTCAAGCCGGAACAGGTCATCGAGCACGCCATCGCCCGCTGGCCGTGGGAGAAATAAAAACGCCGGGGCTTAGTCCCCGGCGTGGCGGTCCGGAAGGTCACTTCAGCAGGTGGTTTTGACTGAGGATGTACGCCGCGGCATCGTTGGCCTGGGCTGGAGTGAGGCTTCCTGGTGCATATCCGTTGGTGGGGGCAGCCGGCATCGCCGACTTGATGAACCCGGCCAAGGTGGTGAGATCGGCCATCGGGCTGCCGGCGGTAATTACGCTGCCTGGCCCCCACAAGGCCGGCGCGGTCCCGCCTTGGCCGTTGCTTCCGTGACAAGTCGAGCAGACCTGCGCGTACAGTTTTTGGCCGGCCGCGATTTCCGCCGCCGACACCGCGGTCGAGGGAGCCGGAGCGGCCGAGGAGGGGCTTGGCGCAGCCGCGGAAGGAGCGGCGGCCTTGCTGGAGGGTGCCGCCGGCGCCTTGCCCAGGGAGGCGGTCAACTGATTCTGGGTGGCTTGTCCCAGGTGGCCGTTGAGTCCCCAGATAAAGGCCGCCACGTCGGCCGCTTGCTGCCGGGACAAGGACCCGGGGTTGTTCTTGGGCATGTAGTCCTCAATGAATTGGGCCAGCTGGGCTTCGCTGGTATACAGGGTGCCAAAGGCCTTGCGCCCGCGCAGGGCCGGCGCTACCCCCGGGGTTCCGTCCGCCGTGGCTCCGTGACAGACGGCGCAACTCGCCGCGTACACCTTTGCTCCGGCCACCGGATCCCCTTGTGGAAACGACGGCGCATGATAGGTCGAGGCTGCTTGGGTTCCACACCCGGCCAGCAACAAGCCGGCTCCCAACAGACTCCACTTCCACCTTGACTGCAACCGCACTCCCTTGCCCTCCTTGCCAGACTTCTGCTGCTCGATGGGGTCTTGCCCCCGGCCTTGCGACCCAGGGAAATCTCTCAAATTACTCTTCAGTATACCATTTTACCAACGTTCAACAAGCCAGGGGTTAAGGTCCAACCTGATTTAATCCGGGGGTCGCCCCTGGACGGTACGGGATCCAGTATAATGCAAAGAAAAAGGAGGTTCGCCATGCACGGGCGATATGAACACTGGCGAGACCCGGAGAAGTTGCGGCGACTGGACCAGGCGGACCGGGAACAGATGATGCCTAAAGCTCCGGTATTAGCGGCTTTGCGTTTGGAGGCGGGATTGCGGGTGGCCGACATCGGGGCCGGGGTCGGTTATTTTGCCCTGCCAATCGCGGTGGCGGTTGGGCGGCATGGCCTGGTGGAGGCGGTGGACCCCAGCCCCGCGGCGCGGGCTGAGCTGGGGCGTCGGGCCCGGGAGGCCGACTTGAACCAGGTGGTGGTCCGGGACGGACACGCGGCCGCCACCGGGCTAGAAGACGCCAGCATGGACCGGATCCTGTGGCACGCCATGTGTCACGAAGTCCCGGACCGCCATCCCGCTGTTGTCGAGATGTGGCGCATCTTGAAACCGGGGGGCCTGTGGGTGGTGGTGGATTGGAAGCCGGAGCCGATGGAAAAAGGGCCGCCGATGGAAGACCGGGTTGCTCCCGAGGTGGTGGAGAAAGAGGCGGCCAGCGTCGGCTTCAGCCTGCTGGAGCGCTTTAAGTCTGGCCCTGTGACCTACGGCCTGGTCTTCGTCAAGCCACAAGCCTAGGTGGGGCTGGTGCATTCCCTGGGACTGGGCGTCGATATCATCCGCGTCGAACGGCTGAGGGGCGCCGCGACGGCCAGGCCGCGGATCCTGGAGCGGGTGTTCTCGGGCGCAGAATTGGCGGAGGCCGGAGAAGGGCCGGAACGCTGGCGGCGCTTGGCGGCGCGCTTTGCCGCCAAAGAGGCGGTGGTAAAAGCTTGCGGAGGCCTTCACGGCAGCCGCTGGCGGGATATTTCTGTGCATCGAGTCCCCGGCTCGGCCCCCCGGGTGGCATTGGCCGGGGCGCTGGCCGCCTGGGTTGCCCAGCGGGGCGGCCAGCTGCAGGTCTCGCTCAGTCACGAACGCGATTACGCGGTGGCGGTGGCCATCTTGACGACGGAGGGGGATAGGTGCCGACCGTGAATGCAGGGATCCCGGTCCTCACTGCGGAGGAGGCTCGGGCGAAGGACGCGGCGGCGGCGCGTCAGGGGATCGACCCCGCTTGGCTGATGGAGGTGGCTGGGGCTAAGGCGGCGATGGCGATTGAGCGCGTCGTCCCTGAAGGGCCGGTGGTGGTGGTGGTGGGACCTGGCCACAACGGGGGCGACGGGTTGGTGGTGGCTCGCTACTTGGCCCGCCAGCGAGATACGCGGGTGGTGCTGCTGCGCGGGGTGCCCCACTTTCCCGGCGCCGACCGGCTGGTGGCGGCAGCCCGGGCCTACGGCGCGGAGATCTTACCGGAGTCGGACCTCAAAGCCGCCTTGGCCTCGGCGGCGGTGGTGGTGGATGCCGTCCTGGGCATCGGGTTGGCCGGCCCCCTCAGGGAATGGGCTGCTCAGGCTTTGACGTTGATGGCCGGGCCTGGGCGCTTTCGGGTCGCACTGGACATCGTAAGCGGCGTCGACAGCGACCGGGGGGAGTGCTGGGGACCGGAAGGCTGGGCCGTGGACCTGACAATTACCTTTGGGGCCTTGAAGTGGGGCCACCTTTGCTATCCGGGAGCCCAAGCCGCGGGGCAACTTTGGGTGGCTGACATCGGGCTTCCGGCGGGGCCGGAGGGGGCCGGGGCTTGGATGCGGCCGCCCCAATGGTACCGCCAGGCTTTGCCGGTCTGGGCCGGCGACGCCCATAAGTACCGCCGCGGGCGGGTGGTGGTGATCGGGGGATCGCGGGCGATGCCGGGAGCGCCGGTGCTAGCCGCCGAGGCGGCGCTGA
>JAIMAE010000026.1 GCA_023512105.1 Bacillota bacterium
GGTGGGCGAGGTCGAGCTGGAGTGGGAGCCCAACGACGTCTTTGTGGTGCCGAGCTGGATGCCGCACTGGCACGAGGTGCGCGGGAGCGAGGCGGCGGTGCTGTTCTCCTTTGACGACGCGCCGGCCCAGCGCCCGTTTGGGCTCTACCGAGAGGAAGCCGTAGAGTAGGGGTGCTCCCCGGTTCCTTCATGGGGTGCCGGCCGCGGGATGGGGCCGGCACTGTGATTTTTGCTCAGAACAGGTTTTGCTGAGCCGCTAAGGCCGGTTCGACGTAAGAGCCGTGGCGATTTTGCCGCACCGACTCCTCGATCTGGGCCATGACCTGGTCGGGGGGCTGGGTGAGGTCGATCGACTGCAGATAAGGTTGGGCGGCCTTCAGACCGGTGGGGACGTAAACCTCCACCCGGTTGCCCTCGGGGTCGTAGAAATAAACTCCGACGGCGTTGCCGTGGGAGACCACCATGTCGATCGGCACGTTCGCGGCCTTGAGCCGGTGGTAGAACTCCACCACATCTTCCAGGGACGGACAGCGAAACGAGATCTGTTGGAGCATCATGGCCTCGCGATCCGCGGAACGGCCGCGGCAGAGCAACAGTTCGTGGTGTTCGACCTCCGGTCGCGCGCTCAAAAAGACCATGCCCAGCGATTCGCTGCGGTCGGTTACCGTAAGCCCGAGGACATCTTGATAAAACTGGGCCTCCTTCTCCAAATCGAATACGTGAATTCCGACGTGCCCCAATTCGGCAATGGCCGCCATCTCTGCGACACCTCCTCGATGCGCCGGTTGCGCAAGTACCCCTGTTTCCAGAAGCGTAGTATATCGAGTATGTTCTGTAAAGAGAGAAGGTACGCGCGAGGCGACGCCGCAAGGAGGGCGAGTGCATGCAGAGGGTGGAGACGACGGTGCTGGTGATCGGCGGAGGGCCGGTGGGGCTTACTTTGGCTTTGGAGCTGGGGCAACGGGGGATCCCCACCCTGGTGGTCGAGCCTCGGACCGAGCTCGACCCGTTGCGACCGCGCGCCAAGACCACCAGCATCCGCACCATGGAGCACTTCCGGCGCCTGAAGATCGCCGAGGCGGTGCGCAGGCGCGCCTACCTCCCGGTGGGTTGGTCGCAGGCGGTCTGCTTCGGCAGAACGGTGTTGGGTCCGGAGATTTGGCGGTTTGAGGGGGTGTTCGGCCTGGTGCCCGGACAAGACCGCCGGTGGGCGGAGGCGGGGCAACAAATTCCCCAGTTTCAGGTCGAGGCCGCCCTCCGGGAGGCGGTGGCCGCCCTGCCCTGCGTGAGCGTCTGGTACGGCTGGCGCTTTGAGCAATTCCTCGAACGGGAGGAGCGGGGGGCAACCGCGGTGGTCGCCAATGCCCAAGGAGAGGCGCGGGCGGTCGCCGCCCGCTTTGTGGCCGCGGCCGACGGCGCTCAGAGTCCGGTGCGCCATGCCTTGGGCATCGCCCTGGAAGGCGCCCACGCGCCGCGGCCCAACCTCAACGCCGTCTTTACCTGTCCGGAGCTGACCCGCCACCTGGAAGGGCGGCGGGCCGTCCAGTACTGGACGGTCAACCCGGAGGCTCCGGGGCATTTGGGGCCCTTAGACCTGGAGGGACGGTGGTGGACGATCTTGGTCGGGATGCAGACCACTCGCGTCGAGGAGGTGGTCCGCGCCATCCACCGCCAAATCGGCCGACCGCTGCCGGTGGAGGTGTTGGCCCTCGACCCCTGGAGGGCCCACATGTGCGTGGCCGGCCGCTTTCAATCCGGCGCGGTGTTTTTGGTGGGTGACGCCGCCCATCTCAACCCGCCCTATGGAGGCCATGGCTTTAACACCGGGGTGGGCGACGCCGTCAACCTGGGGTGGAAGTTGGCGGCCCGGATCCAGGGATGGGGTGGCGAGGCACTGGTGGCCAGCTACGAGGTCGAGCGGCGCCCGATCGCCCAGGCGGTGGTCGAGGTGGCCACCGAGAACATGCGCTGGCTGGCCGCGGAGCTCGCCGAGGTTCCGGAAGGCGACGCGAATCGTCTGCGCGAGGTCATTCGCACCGTCAAGGCTCCCGAGTTTTACAGTTTAGGCTTGGTGCTGGGCTACCGGTACGAGCGCTCTCCGGTCATCTGGGACGACGGCACCTCCTGGCCAAGCTGGGACCCGGTCGAGTATCGTCCTACCGCCCACCCCGGCTCGCGCCTCCCCCACACCTGGTTGGACTCCTCCACTTCGCTGTACGACCGGCTGGGGCTGGGGTTTACGCTGATCCAGGTTGCAGCCGAGGCCAAGGTCGCCGCCTGGCAGGAGGCGGCGAGCCGCCTGGGGCTCCCCCTGGCCATCTTTCCCTACCACCCCGATCTGGAGGCCGCCTGGCGGGAGGAACTCGAGGCTCCGTTGGTCCTGGTGCGCCCGGATCAACATGTCGCCTGGCGGGGAGACGACCGCGAGCCGCCGGAGCCCATCTTGCGCCAAGTCGCCGGACTGTCCTGACCGCAGGGGCTAAACGGGCGGCGGGGTTGCCGGAGCTCTCCTTGTCGCCGCCCGATCGATGCGCTATGGTGTGTAATGTACTGAGAATCTGGCGATTGCCAATGGAGAGAATGAAGGCGTAGATCTGTCATCCCCTGCGCTGCACCGCCGCCTTCGCTGCCGAGGCAAACCGTCGCCGCGAGAGGAGGATCTCGGTGTCGGTACCGGAGAGCCGGCCCAGCGACGCGCTGGTGGCCCGCCTAGAGCGAATCCCCATGGGTCGATTTCATTACCGGATCATGGCCCTTTTGAGCGTCGGGACGTTTTTTGATGCCTATGACTCGCTGACCATCGCCATCGCGCTCACCGTCATCTTTCGCACCCTTCACATCAGCTTCGTCAACGCCGGGGTGTTGATCGGGATTGCCTATCTCGGCCAGTTCATCGGAGCCAACGCCTTCGGCTACCTCAGCGAACGCTACGGGCGAAAGACCAGCTTTATCATCGCCTCGGTCATCTTCGGGGTGTTCAGCCTCTTGGCCGCGCTGTCGTGGAACTATGGGAGCCTCTTCTGGTTTCGGTTCTTTGAAGGCATCGGGCTGGGTGGAGAGGTGCCGGTGGCCGGCGCCCTGTTTTCGGAATTTGTGCAGGGCCGCCGCCGCGGGTTCTACGTGACCATCTACGAGACCATCTTCGCCTGGGGATTGTTCGCCACCCCCTTGGTCGGCTACCTCCTGATCGCCGCCCTGGGCCCGGCGCTGGGATGGCGGGTGTTGTTCGCGATTGGCTTCGTCCCGGTGCTCAACGGCTTGGTGGCCCTGCGGTGGCTGCCGGAGTCGGTGCGCTGGCAAATCGATCACGGCCACTTGGACCGGGCCGAGGCCACCATCCGCGAGATGGAGGCCAGCGCCGAGCGCCACGGGGTGCGCTTGGCCGAGCCGAAGGTGGCGGTGCGGGCCGACGTCAAGCCAACTCGCCCCAGCGAACTCTTCTCGCCCCAATACCGTCGGCGTACGGCACTGGCCTGGTTGCAGTGGTTCTGCGCCTACTTTGTGGTCTATGGCTACGGGACCTGGCTGCCCAGCCTCTACGTGCGCCTGGGCCACCTACCGCCCCAGCAGAGCCTTTTGGTCACCGCCGTCAGCTCGCTGATCGGGGTGGGGGTCACCTATTCGATCGCCTGGTTTCTCGACGGGATCGGGCGTCGGCCGGTGTTCACCTTTGGCTTTGGCCTGGCCACCGCGGGGGCGCTGATCGGGTTTGCCATCGTCAGCCTGACCCACGTCAGCAGCTGGGTTCCCCTGTTTGTGGCCGCTCTGGTGATGGGAATGGGCGGCAACATCAACGCCGCCGGGGTCTACGTCTACACGCCGGAGCTTTACCCCACCCGGATGCGGGGGTTAGGGACGGCGGTGGCCAGCTCGATGAACCGGGTGGCCAGCTTCATCAGCCCGCTGTTGGTGGGGGTGCTGCTGGACGCCACCGGGGGATTGTCGACGGTGTTCCTGATGTTTGCGGTGGTCAGCGCTATCGGCCTGGTCACCATGTGGCGACTGGGGATCGAGACCCGGCAGAAGCTTCTGGAGGAGATCGCTTCGTGAGGGCGCGGGTGGCGGTGGACATCGGGGGCACGTTTACCGACCTGGTCTGGTTTGACCCCGAGGCGCCCCAACCGATTCGCCAAACCAAGGTGTTGACCACGCCCAAGCGTCTCGCCGACGGCATCCGGGCGGCGCTGGAGGCGGTGGGGGTCCCCGCCGGCAGCTTGGAAGGGGTCCTCCACGCCTCCACGGTGGTCATCAACGCCCTGATCGAACGCCGGGGGGCGAAGACGGCGCTCCTGACCACCGAGGGGTTTCGGGACGTCTACGAGATCGGCCGCATCAACCGGCCCGACTCCTTTAACTTGCGCTTCCGCAAGCACCTGCCGCTGGTCTCCCGCGAGCACGTCTGGGAAGTGCCCGAACGGATTTTGGCCGACGGGAGCGTCCGCCATCCCCTGGGCGAGGAGGCGATTGAGCAGGCGGTGGACTGGCTTCGGGGCGGCGGCTACGATGCGGTGGCGGTGACATTTTTGCACGCCTACGCCTACCCCGAGCATGAAGCGCGAATGGGGGCGGGAATCGGCCGGCGCCTGCCGGAGCTCTTCGTCTCCCTTTCCCATCAGGTGGTGCGGGAATACCGGGAGTACGAGCGCACCAGCACCACGGTGGCCAACGCCTTTGTGGGTCCGCTGGTCGCCTCGTACTTAGATGACCTCTCCCATTGGCTTGAGCAAGAGGGCTTTTCCGGGACGCTGGCCCTGATGCAGTCGAACGGTGGGCTGATGGATGTGGCCCTGGCCCGAAGCCAACCGATTCAGATGGTGGAGTCGGGCCCGGCCGCGGGGGTTGCCGCCAGCGCCCACTTCTGCCGCACCCTGGGCCTCTGCCGGGCCATCGCCTTTGACATGGGGGGTACCACCGCCAAGGCGGCGGTGATGGCCGACTATACGGTGGCGACGAGTCGGGACTATTATGTCGGTGGCTACCGTGCCGGACTGCCCTTGCGGGTGCCGGTGCTCGACCTCCAGGAGGTGGGGATGGGGGGAGGCAGCATCGCCTGGGTGGAGGGCGGCGCGTTTCTCAAGGTGGGGCCGGCCAGCGCGGGGGCGGACCCGGGTCCGGCCGCCTACGGGCGAGGCGGGGAGCTTCCCACCGTCACCGACGCCGACGTCGTCTTAGGCCGGCTCGGCGGCCTCCGCGGCCAGCTGGAAAGCGGCATCCCATTAGACCGCGAGCGGGCCCAGGAGGCGATTGCCCGCCATATTGCGGCACCGCTGGAGTGGGAGGTCGAAGCCGCGGCCGAAGGCATTTTGGCGGTGGCGGCCAGTCAGATGGCACATGGGATTCGGGCGGTGACGGTCGAGCGGGGGCTGGACCCGAGCCAGTTTGTCCTCCTGGCCTACGGCGGCGGGGGGCCGCTCCATGCCACCCGGGTGGCGCGCGAACTGGGAGTGCGCGAGGTGGTGGTTCCGCCCTATCCGGGGGTCTTTTCGGCCCTGGGGCTTTTGTTGTCGGATTGGCGCCGCAAGGTGACCGCCACCCATTGGGTGGTGCTCGATGCCCAGGCCGGGGAGGCGCTGGAGCGCTGGTACCAGCAACTCGAAGCCCAGGCTTTGCAGGAGGTGCGCCGGCCCGCCGGGGCCGAAGTGGCGGTGCGCCTGGTCCGCAGCGCAGAGGTGCGCTACGTCGGGCAGGAGCACACGGTGGTGGTGCCGATGCCGCCCGACTTTACCGCCGCCGACGCCTGGGTCACGGCCAAGGCCAATTTTGACCAGCTGCATGGGCGCCGCTACCACCACAGCGCTCCCGAAGAGCCGGCGGAGGTGGTCAACCTGCGGGTGGCTGCGATCGGCGCGATGGCAAAACCCCCTTGGCCGGAGCTGGCGCCTCGCCGACAGGGCAGGCCGCAGCCGATCGGCCACCAGGCCTTGTGGCTGGGCCAGGCTGGCTGGGTGCCGGGGGTGCCCGTCTATGAGCGGCGGGAGCTTTTGGCCGACGACTGGGTGGAAGGGCCGGCCATCATCCTGGAGCCCACGGCCACCACCGTGCTCGAGGTAGGGGATCGCGCGGTGGTCGGGCGGCTCGGGGAGCTCAACGTCCAGCTCATGCAGGAGGTGCGGGAAGGCCATGCGAGTCAGTCCTGACCGGGCGGAGATGATCCGGCAGTTTCTCGTCTCCATCACCGAAGAGATGAAGACCAACCTGATGCGCACCGCCTACAACCTCATCATCACCGAGTCGTTGGACTTCACGGTGGGGCTGTTTGACCGCCAGGGCAACACGGTGTCGATCGGACTGGGGTTGCCAATGTTTATCCGCGGGATGGCCGAGACGGTGAAGGCCCAGGTTGAGGCGGTGCGGGAGGAGGGGATTTTGCCGGGCGACATTTTGCTGACCAACGACGCCTACGTGCACGGCAGTCACCTCAACCACTTCGTCTTCACCTTGCCGATCTTCTGGCAGGGCGAGGTGGTGGCCTACGCCTGCACCATGGCCCACTGGCAAGACGTTGGGGGCTCCCTGCGCGGGCGGACCGCCGACATCTACAGCGAAGGGCTCCAGCTGCCGACGGTGAAGATCTACCGCGAGGGCCGCCTCAATCGGGAAATCGCCGCCATTATCCGGGCCAACGTGCGCTTTCCCGAGCTGGCGATGGGCGACTTCCGCGCCCAGGTGGCATCGGTTCGCACCGGGGAGGCCCGCTACCAGGACCTGTGCGCTCGCTATGGAGTGGCCGCGGTGGATGCCGTGATCGCCGCCGTCATGGACGCCCATGAGGCCAAGGCGCGGGCGGTGGTGGCCGCCATCCCCGATGGCGAGTATTGGGCGGAGTCGTTCATGGACGACGACGGGGTGGTGGAAGGGCAGCGGATTCCCATCCGGGTGGGGGTGCGGGTGGCTGGCGAGGAGATGACGGTGGACTTAAGCCAGGTCGCTCCCCAGGTCCAGGGTTACTACAACGCCGGGGCCACCGCCGGCCGGTCGGCCGCGCAGGTGGCCTTTAAGTGCCTGACCACCCCCACCGACTGGCCGATCAACGACGGGGCCTTTCGCCCGCTCAAGGTGGTGTTGCCCCAAGGCCGGGTGGTGAGCGCCGTCCGCCCCGCGGCCATGCGCTGGTGGATGACGGTGCCGATGACGGTGGTCGACACCATCTTTCGAGCCCTGGCCCCGGCCATTCCAGAGCGGGTGATCGCCGGCCATCACGCCGACCTGTTGTCGACCAATCTGTTCGGCGTGGACCCGCGCACCGGGCGCTTCTTCTCCAGTCACTTCGGGTCGTCGGGAGGAGGCTGGGGGGCCAAACTGGGGGAAGACGGGGTGTCGGCGACCATCTGCATCAACGACGGCGACACCCATAACCGCCCGGTGGAGATGCTGGAGCACCGCTTTCCGGTGGTGGTCCGGCGCTACCAGCTTCGCCCAGACTCGGGAGGCGCGGGCCGCTGGCGCGGAGGGCTGGGGACGATTCGCGAGACCGAGGTGCTGGGGCCGGCACGCCTCAACACCCCGATTGAACGAACCCAGTGCGCGCCCTGGGGGGTGGCCGGAGGGCAGGACGGGCTTCCCAATCGCCTGCGGGTAATCCGGGCCGACGGCCGGGAACTCCCCTTGACCAGCGGCAAGGTGGACAGCTTGGAGCTGGAACCTGGGGACCGGGTGGTGGTGGAGTCGGGCGGCGGTGGGGGGTGGGGACCGCCGGAGGAGCGGCCGCTCGAGGCGGTGGCGGAGGACCTGCGCCGCGGGTACGTCTCGCCGGAGGCGGCCTTGCGGTGGTATGGGGTGCGCTTCGACCCTGACCGGGGTACGGTGGAGGAGGTGGAAGCAGGTGGCCGCGCACGACGCGGGAGCCAACGAGGCGGGTGACCCCCTGACCGTGAATTGGGTGGAGCACTGGCTGCGCTCACACGGGGAGGAGGCGTACTTCGTTCCGGAACTTGAGGTGCAGGCCAGGCGAGCCCTCGGGGAAGCCCCGGCGGTTCGGGCCGCGGTCGGGGAGTTGGAACGGCAGGGAAAAGTGCGGGTCTTGCGCCCCGCGTGGGGAGATCCCCACGTGCCGGCCTCGGCCCTAGAGCTGGTCACCTGGGCAGAAGGAGAGGATCCGGCGCGCGTGGTGGAGCGTCTGGAGCGACAGTGGGCCCACTGGCTGCGGGCCTTTTTGGCCACCCATCGGTGTAGTTAAGACCAACCAAATCTTGCGCAGGCAAGGAGGAGATGTGATGTTTCGCCTGGCTACCTATCAACGTCAAGACCAAGTCGGACCGGGAATTTTGCTCCCAGACGGCAGTCTCATCCCGATCGCCGAGGCGCCCCAAGACCCCTCAGGCTTGATGGCCGTGCTGGAGGCGTGGGATGCGTGGTGGCCGCGCCTCGTGAGCCTGGCCGAACAGGCCGGGCCCCGGATCGCCGATGCCCGCCTGTTGGCTCCGCTGCAGTATCCCGGCAAGATGCTGTTCGCCGGCGCCAACTACTCCGACCACGCCCGCGAGATGGCCGGGGGCCAAGCGGTGGCCGGACGGGAACCGTATCTCTTTCTTAAACCGACCCGGCACTGCATCATCGGACCGGGCGAGCCGATCGCGATAGATCCTGAGTTCACCGAGGTCGACTGGGAGGTGGAGGTGGCGGTGGTGATCGGGCGCACCGCCCGCCGGGTGTCGGAAGCGGAGGCGCTGCAGTACGTCGCGGGCTACGTGGTGGTCAACGACGTGACCGAACGGGTGCGCACGTTTCGCGACGACACGGTGTTTCGCCACGACTGGCTGGCCGGCAAGGGGCGCGACAGCTTTTGCCCGATGGGGCCGGCCATCCTCCCGGCCGCCTTTGTCCCTGACCCGGGACGGATCGCCCTGGGACTGAAGGTCAACGGGGTGGAGAAACAACACTCCCACACCGGCAACCTGATCCACAACATTCCTCGGCTGATCAGTTACGCCTCCCATCTCTGCACCTTGGACCCCGGCGACGTGATTTCCACCGGCACTCCGGCCGGGGTGGGCAAGGGGCGCGGGGAGTTCCTCCACCCCGGGGACACCGTGGAGGCCTGGGTGGAGGGGGTGGGAAGTTTGGTCAACCCGGTGGTCTGGGCGGAATCCTAGCCGCTTGCCGAATTGGCCGAACCAGATCCCCTAAACGCAGGAGCGAGGAGGACGAGCGGATTGCGACTGGCGGTTGACATCGGGGGAACGTTTACCGACGTGGTGGCCTACGACCCCAGGACCGGGGCGGTGGTCGAGGGCAAGGCCCCGACCACGCCGGAGGGCCGGGCGGAAGGAATTTTGCAGGCGGTGGCGGCAGCCGGGGTCCTCTGGCCCGCGGTCGAGTTCCTGATCCACGGATCGACGGTGGTGATCAACGCGCTGCTGGAGCGCAAGGGGGCGCGCACGGCGCTCGTCACCACCGAAGGCTTTCGAGACGTCTACGAGATCGGCCGGATCAACCGGCCCCAATCGTTTTTCCTGGGGTTTCGCAAGCCGGTGCCGCTGGTGCCGCGCTCGTGGCGGTTTGAGGTTCCGGAGCGGCTGTCGGCCGAAGGGGAGGTGATCCGCCCCCTCGACCGGGACGCCCTCGTCGCTCTGGGTCAGCGCTTGCAGCGCCTGGGCGTGGAGGCGGTGGCGGTGGTGTTCTTGCACGCTTATCGCAACCCGGTGCACGAGATTGAGGCCAAGGCGATTTTGCAGGAGGTGCTGCCCGAGGCCTTCATCACCTGCTCCCACGAGGTTTCGCGGGAGTACCGCGAGTATGAGCGGACGTCCACCACCGCCGCCAACGCCTTTGTCGGCCCGGTGGTGCGCCAGTACGTCCAGGACCTGCGCCGGCGGATGGCCGGGGCTGGCTTTGAGGGCCGATGGGCGATCTTAAACTCCAACGGTGGGCTGATGCAGCCGGAAGAGGCCGAGTCGACGCCGATCGCGATGATGGAATCTGGGCCAGCCGGCGGGGTGACGGGCACCCAGGCGTTGGTCCACCAACTCGGCATCGAGTACGCCATCGCCTTCGACATGGGAGGAACCACCGCCAAGGCGGCGGTGATCGAGGCCGGGGTGCCGCGGCTGGCCGAAGATTATTTTGTCGGGGGATACGTGGAAGGGCTACCGATCCGGATTCCGGTCTTGGACATCGTGGAGGTGGGGACCGGGGGCGGCAGCATTGCCCGGGTGGCTCCGGGAGGCGGGATCCGGGTGGGACCAGAGAGCGCCGGAGCCCAACCCGGCCCGGTGGCCTACGGCCTTGGGGGGACTGAGCCCACCTTGACCGATGCCAATCTGGTCCTGGGGCGGATGGACCCGGAGCGATTTTTGCAAGGCCGCCAACGGCTGGACCTTCAGGCGGCCCGGCTGGCGCTAAGCGAGCAGATCGCAGGCCGGCTCGGCCTGGGCCTGGAGGAGGCGGCCGACGGGATCGTGGCCATCGCGGTGGCCCAGATGGGGCATGGGATTCGGGCGTTGACCACCGCGCGCGGCCTCGACCCCCAGGATTTTACGCTGGTGGCCTACGGGGGCGCCGGTCCGCTCCACGCCGCCTTGCTGGCCCAAGAGCTCTATATTCCCCGGGTGATCGTGCCTCCCCGGCCGGCCGTGTTCTCCGCCTTGGGGATGGTGATGGCCGACTGGCGGGTAGACCTGGTGCGCACCCGGATCCAGCCGCTGGCGTCCTTGCACGGGGCGGAGCTGATCGAGCAGTTTGCCCTACTGCAAGCCGAGGCCGCCGAGCCCTTGCGGCGCGCCAGTCTTGCCCCGGAAGACCTGGTCGGGTCGTGGGGAGCCGACATGCGCTACGTGGGACAGGAGCACACGGTGACCGTCCGCCTGCCGGCCGAGGTGTTTAGCGACCCGGCCCTGGCCATCCCGCGGGTTAAGCAGCGCTTTGACCAGGCCCACCACCTTCGCTACGGCTACCAAGCCCCGGAGGTGCCGGCCGAGATCGTGAACCTGCGGGTGCAAATCGTGGGGCAGGTGCCCAAACCCGGCTTTCCCGAGTTGGCGGTGGGGGACCAGCATCCCCCGGAGGAGGCGCGGCTGGGGAGGCGCGAGGTGGTCTTGCCGGGGCGAAGCCGCGCTGAGGCGGTGGCGGTCTGGAATCGCGCGGCGCTAATGGCCGGCAATCGGATACGGGGGCCGGCGCTGATCGACGAGGGGACCAGCGTCACCCTGCTGCCCGAGGGCGGGGCACTGGAAGTCGGCCGCTTCGGGGAGCTGAAGATGGAGGTGCAGTGGGAGTGAGCCAAGACCTGAGCCCAATCGTCACCGAAATTCTGCGCAGTGCCCTGGTGGCGATCACCGATGAGATGAAGACCAACCTGATGCGCACCGCGCACAACATGATCATCTACGAGGCGCTGGACTTCACCGTCGGCTTGTTCGACGAGGGGGGCAATACGGTCTCAATTGGCCTTGGCCTGCCCATGTTCATTCGCGGCCTGTCCGACACCATCAAGGCGATGTTGGCGCACTATGGGCGGGACGGGATCGAACCCGGCGATTTGCTGCTGACCAACGACGCCTACATCCACGGCAGCCATCTCAACCACATGGTGTTTGCGCTGCCGGTGTTTTGGGAAGGCGAGCTGGTCGGCTTTGCGGCCTCGATGGCACATTGGCAAGACGTGGGTGGCACCTTGTCGGGGGTGACCACCGACATCTACAGCGAGGGGTTGCAACTGCCGATCGTTAAAATTCACAAGGCCGGGCGGGAGGACCGCGAGCTCATCGCCATCATCTGCCACAATGTGCGTTTCCCCGATGCCGCCTTGGGCGACTTGCGGGCCCAGGTGGCGGCGGTGAAAACCGGGGAGCGGCGGTGGCACCAGCTGCTGGCCCGATATGGGCTGACTACGGTGCGGGGAGGCATCCGCGCGATCATGGCGCACAGCGAGCGGCTGGCCCGGGCAACAGTGGCCGCGATGCCGGACGGCACCTACGAGGCCTCGGCTTTCATGGACGACGACGGGGTGACCGCGGGCCACCACATTCCCATTCGGGTGCGGGTGGTGGTGGCGGGGGATCGCCTGACGGTAGACCTGTCGGACATGAGCCCGCAGGTGGCAGGTTACTACAACGCCGGGAAAACCGCCGGCCGTTCCGCCGCCCAGGTGGCCTTTAAATGCCTGACCACCCCGCTCGACTTTCCCATCAACGACGGCGCCTTTCGCCCGCTGGAGGTGATCTTGCCGGAGGGGCGGGTGGTCAGCGCCGTCCGCCCGGCGGCCATGCGTTGGTGGATGACTATTCCGATGACGGTGGTGGACACCATCTTCAAGGCCTTGGCGCCGGCCATGGCGGAGGCGACCATCGCCGGCCACCACGCTGATCTGCTGGCGACCAGCATTTACGGGGTCGACCCCCGCAGTGGCCGCTTTTACGTCTCCGCCGGTTCGCTGCCGGGTGGGGGTTGGGGGGCGCGCCAGGATGCCGACGGCATGAGCGCCACCGTCTGCATCAACGATGGCGACACCCATAACACGCCGGTGGAGGCGACCGAGGTGCGCTTCCCGGTGATTGTGGAGCGGTACGCGCTGCGCCCGGACTCGGGGGGCGCGGGGCGCCACCGGGGCGGATTGGGCACGGTGCAAATTCGCCGGATGCGCGCGCCGGCCTCCCTCAACAGTCAGGTCGAGCGGACCCAATGTCCACCGTGGGGCCTGTTCGGAGGGAAAGATGGGCTGCCCAATCGCCTCTCCCGGATCGACCGCGAGGGCCGGGAGCATTTCTTCGCCAACGGAAAGGCCAACTCGGTGCCCCTGGAGGCCGGCGAGGCCTACGCCATTTACGCCGGAGGCGGGGGAGGCTTCGGCGATCCCCAAGAGCGCCCGGTCGAGGCGGTCCTCCACGACGTGGTCGAAGGCTACGTCAGCCCGGAGGCGGCGCGCCGGGAGTATGGGGTGGCGGTGCGCCCAAGCGAAGAGGGGTGGGCGGTCGACTGGGAGGAGACGGCCCGGCTGCGGGCCCCCGCCCCCCAACGGTAGGGGAAGGGCGCGACAGGAGGCGAGCCGGCGGTGGCCGTGGGCGTGGAGCGCCAACCTGCGCTTTTGGGCGCCGAGGCCCGCTCCGCTCCCCAGGGGCTCGGCGGCGGCTCGTTCAAGACCTCCTCCGGCCACCGGTCCCGTCCGCGAAGGGTTAGCCGCCCCGGTGCGGCCCCATCAGCCGGGGAGCGGGTCTGGGAGGGGGAGCGACCCCGATTTTCCTGGTGGGGCGACCAGCCTTCGCCGTCCCGCTCTTGCGGGGCGACGGGGCAGCCGGCCCCACGGTTGCCCCGCCCACCTTGGGCTTCCCGGCACCGACCGCGATCCCACAGTTATTGACGTAGAGCCGGCCGGATCTTGACACGGTTGTTTCAACGCGGTATGATGCCGCCAACCCAAATAGCCAAAGCGATGATCGGGACGAGGCGGGAATTCGTGGGTGACAGAGAGCCGGCGGATGGTGCGAGTCGGTGCCCAGGTCCTTGCCGTACCCCCGTGAGTGTGCATCGAACCCCGCGGCGCGGGTAGTAGAGAATCCGGTTCTTCCCGTTACAGAAGCACGGCTGGACGCAGCCGGTGAGTGGTTGGGCGACCAACCAGTAGGGTGGTACCACGGAGAGTTTCTTCGTCCCTAAGCGGGACGAAGATTTTTTTTAGAGATATAGAGAACTGACAAAGGGGACCAGAGCGATGATCGTGGTTATGTCCAAAGACGCAACCCAAGAAGACATCAACCGTGTGGCCGACTGGCTGACCGCGGAAGGATTTCGAGTGCACATTTCCACCGGGGTGGAGCGGACCATCATCGGGGTGATCGGGGAGAATACCGAGCGCGCGGTGGGGGCCGCGACCATGCCGGCCGTGGACCAGGTGGTGCCGGTGCAACGCCCCTATAAACTGGTCGGCCGCGACTTTCATCCAGACGACTCCCTCATCCGCTTGAGCGACGATGTGGTGGTAGGCGGTCAACGGGTCATCGTGATGGCCGGCCCCTGTGCGGTGGAGAGTCGAGACCAGGTCTTAGAGGCGGCGGAGACGGTGGCGCGCCTCGGCCTGCCGGTGCTGCGGGGCGGGGCTTACAAGCCGCGCACCTCGCCCTACTCCTTCCAAGGTCTGGGGGTCGAGGGGCTCAAGATCTTGGCCGAGGCCCGCGAGCGCTATGGCCTCTTGATCATCACCGAGGCGGTGGACGAGGCCAGCTTGGTCCACGTCGCCGAGTGGGCGGACATCGTCCAGATCGGGGCCCGCAACATGCAAAACTTTGAGTTGCTCAAACGGGTCGGACAGGTCCCCAAGCCGGTCTTGCTCAAGCGCGGCCTTTCCGCCACCATCGACGAGTGGCTGATGGCGGCGGAGTACATCGCCGCTCACGGCAATCCGAATATCATTCTCTGCGAGCGAGGCATTCGCACGTACGAGACCAAGACCCGCAACACTCTGGACTTGAGCGCGGTGCCGGTGGTCAAGCAATTGTCCCACCTGCCGGTGGTGATTGACCCATCGCACGCCACCGGGCAGTGGAGCTGGGTGGCACCGATGGCCCGGGCGGCCGTAGCCGCAGGTGCGGACGGGTTGTTGATCGAGGCCCATCCCCGTCCGGAGGAGGCGCTTTCCGACGGACCGCAAAGCCTGAACCTCAACCGCCTGTCGGCCTTGATTCCCTCCCTGCGCACGGTGGCCGAAGCGGTAGGGCGGAGCCTTTGATGAATGACCCGGTGCCAATTGGCGTCATCGGTTTGGGCCTGATCGGGGGATCGGTGGCCAAGGCCTATTTGAAGGCGGGGCACCGGGTTTACGGCTACGACCCCGATCCCGCCACCCGCCATCTGGCGGCTGCGGATGGGGTGCGGACGGAAGAGGACTGGCCGCAGTGGGTGGACGAGGTCTCGCTGCTGTTTTTGGCCGCACCGCTCTCCTTTATTGCCGAGTGGCTGCGCCGGTTGGCGGAAGTAGCCAGGCAGCCGAAAGTGGTGGCCGAGCTGAGTTCGGTGAAAACCCCTCTGCTGGGCGCCCTAGGGGGGTTGCCTCCCCACCTGGCGCCTTTGGCGCTTCACCCGATGGCGGGAAAGGAGCGATCCGGGTATGGGGCGAGCGAGGCCAACCTTTTCCGCGGTGCTCGCTGCGCGGTGGTGCCCGTCCCCGGACGCCCGACCCCTGCGGTGGTGGGGGAGGTCATGGCCGTTTTAGGCATGCACGCGGTGGTGGTGGAGGCCCAGGCGCACGACCAGGCGGTGGCGGTCTCCAGCCACCTCCCCTATCTGGTGGCCGCGACCTTGTTGAGCGTAGCCGGCAGCGCCTCGGGCCCATGGCGTGCCTTGGTCGGCCCGGGGTTTTTGGACACCACCCGGGCCGGGGCGGCGCCGCTGTCCCTGTTCGGACCGATCGTGGCCGCCAATCGGGAGGCGGTGCTGCCGGTCCTGGAAGAGTACCGCGCGGCCCTGGAGCGGCTGATCGAGGCCTTGAAGGCGGGAGCCCCGCTGGATCCCATCGTCTCCGCGACCTCGGTCCGCGCCGGCTTGCTGCAAGGGGAATAGAGGGTTGGGACAAGGGAGGCAGAGGGTGACGCGCGCTTCGGAGATTGTGCTCACACCGTGGGAGAGGCCCCTGGACGCGTATTTTCGACCCCCGGGGGACAAGTCGATCACCCACCGGGGGATCTTGTTCTCCGCCTTGGTGGCAGGAACCCACACCGTTGAGGGCTGGTTGGACGCCCACGATACCCGGTCGAGTCTCCGGTTGGTGGAGGCCCTGGGAGTGGTCGTCCGGGAGCAGACCCGGGAGCGGTTAATTTTAGAGAGTCCTGGGCGCTCGGGCTGGAGGGAGCCACGCCAGCCGGTGGATTGCGGCAACTCTGGGACCACCATGCGGCTTGGCATCGGGCTGGCCACCGGTCTGTTGGGCGGGTTGACCGTCCTCTACGGCGACGCTTCGCTCTCCGCTCGGCCGATGGCCCGGGTGGCGGAGCCCTTGAGGGCCCTGGGCGCCCAGGTGTGGACGCGCTCTTCCGGCACCGCGCCGGTGGCGATCTGGGGTGGGCCGTTGCGCGGGGGCAGCGTGAAGCTGCCGGTGGCATCGGCTCAGGTCAAGTCGGCGGTGTTGTTGGCCGGCCTGTGGGCGGAGGAGGCGGTGACCGTCCAAGAGCCGCTGCCCTCCCGGGACCACAGCGAGCGGCTGCTTCAAGCCATGGAGGCAGAAGTTCGGATCCTGGGGGACGGACAGGTGGCGGTGGAAGGTCCACCGCGGCGTCCGCTGTCCTTGACCGTGCCCGGCGACCCCTCTTCGGCCGCGTTTTGGGCCGCTCTGGCCGCCTTGTTGCCGGGATCGCGGATGGTGGCCGAGTCGGTGAGTTTGAACCCCGGGCGCCTGGGTTTCTACGAGGCGCTGCGGGCGATGGGGGCAGAGGTCAGCTACCAGCGGGCGGTGGAAAGCCCGGAGCCGGCCGGCGATATCGTGGTCTCCTCCCGGTCCTTGCGGGCGATACACCTTGCCGCGCCGGACATCCCGGCGGTGATCGACGAGTTGCCGCTGTTGGCCTTACTGGCTACCCAGGCGCATGGTCGGACCGTCATCAGCGGGGCCGGCGAGCTGCGGGTCAAGGAGAGCGACCGGATCCGCGCCACCGCGGAGGGGCTATCCCGGCTCGGGGCGGAGATCCGCGAATTGGCCGACGGCTGGGAGATCGAGGGACCGACGCCCCTGACCGGGGGGGAGGTCGAGGCCTTTGAAGACCACCGCATCGCCATGATGCTGGCGGTTGCCGCCGCGGTGGCCACCGGCCCCGTGCACCTTCGAGGGGCGGAGGCGGTGGCCATCAGCTATCCGGATTTCTTCGCCACCTACGAGCGGCTTCGCGCAGGCGCAGCCAGTTAGTCGGCGGCGGGGAGGCTCGCCTCCTGCAACGCCCGCCAGACCCGCTCGGCGGTGAGGGGCAGCTCGCGGACGCGCACGCCCACGGCATCGTGGATGGCGTTGGCGATCGCGGCGGCCGTCGGCACGTTGGACAACTCGCCGACCGCCTTGACGTTGTGCGGACCGACGCCTCGGCCACCCGGGACCAACACCACGGTGGGGAGGGGGACATCGGCCATCGTGGGGAGCTTGTAGTCAGCCAGATTGGCGGCCTGGGGGCGACCATCGGCAAACGCCAAGTCCTCCATCAAGGCCCCGCCCAGCCCCATCACGGCCCCGCCTTCGATTTGGATCTGGTGGGCGATGGGGTTGATCACCTCGGCGACGTCGACCGCCACCACCAGTTGGGGAATGGCGATCGCGCCGGTTTCCGGATCCACCGCGACCTGCGCGATTTCCACGCAGTAGGCGGTGACCGGCTCGGTGGTGGGATTGACGGACACGGTGACCTCGGGGGCATCCGGGTCGCGCTGCCAGGCTTCCCGGATGGCCTCGGCCGCCGCCGCCAGCCCTGCCGTGGCGCGACTACCCCCTATCCCTGCCGAGGGGCCCAACTCGCCGGTGGGCGCCTGCTCGATGCGAAGGCGCTCGGGAGCGACCTGCAAGACTTCCGCGAAGACCTTGTGAGCGACCGTGTGCGAGCCGGTCCCAGTCTCCGGGAAGGGGAGGTAGACGACGACGTTCTCCTGTTGGCGACGAGCCCGCACGTGCATCGACGCGGCGTGGGTTCCGCGGTGGTAGAGGGCGATCCCGGTTCCCGAGCGCCAACCCGGCGGCACCGGCAACGGGCGGAAGGCCCCCACGGCGGCCTCCAGGGTGGGAACGCCTCGCCACTCCAGGGCCCGGGTGCCCCAAAGATTGTCCCCGTCCTGGCGCAGGTTGCGGCGCCGAAAGTCGATGGGGTCAAACCCCGCGCTGCGGGCGAGTTCGTCCAGCGCCGACTCCCAGGCAAAATACAGCTGGGGGGCGGCGGGGGTGCGCATGTTGCCCCGGGGCACGGTGTGGGTGTAGACGCGTTCCGCCAGGATGTCGACGTGGGGCAGCCGGTAGGCATCCCCCACCGTCAGCGCCGCCTGCAGGGTCCCGGCCGGCTTGAGGCCGGCGTAGGCACCGCCATTGAAGCGGGCCACCATCTGCATCGCGGTCAGGTGGCCGGCGGCATCGCACCCCACCTCGATGGTAATCTTGGCGTCGTGCCTGGGATTGGTGGCCGTCAATTCCTCGGCGTAGCGCAGGACCAGCTTGACCGGCCTTCCTAACCGGCGAGCTGCCCACAGGCACAGCGGGGCGTCCATGGGAGTGCCTTTGCCTCCGAAGTCTCCTCCCAACGGCACCGGATGGATTTCGATCTGGCCCGGATCGATTTCCAGGCAGTCAGCCAGCTCTTTCCGCAGGGAGTACGGGGACTTGTTGGGCATCCAAAGGTGGTAGCGCCCGTCCGGACCGTATTCGGCCACATAGGCGTGAGGCTCTAGATAGCCCTGGTGGATGCCGGGGGTGAAGTACTCCGCCCGTACCCGGTAAGCGGTGTTGCGCCATCCTTCTTCCACGTCTCCGACCTGCACGGTGGCGCGCCACTGGCGATTGACGCCGTCTTCCGGTTTGACCAGGGCTCCCGGGTACGACCAGGGGTGCGGGTCCACCGGCGCGGCGTCAGACTGCAGCGCTTCCTCCATGGTCAACACGGCGGGCAGAGGTTCGTAGGCGACGTCGACCAAGTTGGCGGCGCGTTCTGCGGCTTCCCGACTTTCCGCCGCCACCACCGCCACCCGTTCCCCCACAAAGCGCACCTCGTCCTGCGCCAACATCGGCACGTCGCGCACGAAGACCCCATACCGGCGCGTGCCGAGGTCTTCGGCGGTGAAGACCGCGATCACGCCGGGAACGGCTCGGGCCCGGGAGGTGTCGATACCGGTGACCCGGGCGTGGGGCCACGGACTTCGCACCAGGGCCAGGTAGCACTGACCAGGCCGGTTGATGTCCTGCGTATAGGCGGTCGCTCCATACACCTTGTTCCTGGCATCGATGCGACTCATGCTTTCCGGTACGGGCCTGGAACCCGACCTGCCTCCTTCCCTTGGGAGCCACCAACCGCGCTCCCTCACTTTTCCGCCCACTGGTCTTCTCGATTGAGGGGCGTTTTTCCTGCTAGGCCTCCCCCGGGGGCCGGCGCCCGGGATCCTCGGTCTCCGGCGCCGCTGGCGGCCGCCTGGCTTGGCGCATTCTTGATTCGCCCCTCCGGACATACTAAGATGGGTAATGGATGCAGGGATTTTATGGTAGCCGAAGGGGGCGGTCGGATGACCGCCACGTCCGTATTCGGGCGGGGGTGAACTCCCCGGACCGACCGGAAGGAGGTCGGCGCAACCGAGGTTTGGCAAGACTTCGAGGACGTAAAGGTGGAGGAAGGAAATGGCCAAAGTCGTTGGAATCGATTTAGGGACCACCAACTCCGTCATCGCCGTGATGGAAGGGGGAAAACCTACCGTCATCCTTAATGCGGAAGGGAGCCGCTTGACCCCTTCGGTGGTGGCCTTCGCCAAAAACGGGGAACGGTTAGTCGGTCAACTGGCCCGGCGGCAGGCGGTCCTCAATCCCGAGAATACCGTCTTCTCGATTAAACGGTTCATCGGTCGCCGCTTCGACGAGGTTCGCGAGGAGCGCGAACGGGTGCCCTACAAAGTCACCGGGGGCAACAACCAGCAGGTTTTGGTCAACTTGCCCAATGCGGACAAAGCACTGACGCCCGAAGAAATTTCGGCCATGATCCTCGCCAAGTTGAAGGCCGACGCGGAGAAGTACTTAGGCGAGAGCGTGACCCAGGCCGTGATCACGGTGCCGGCCTATTTCAACGATGCCCAGCGGCAGGCCACCAAGGACGCCGGGAAAATTGCCGGGCTTGAGGTATTGCGGATCATCAACGAGCCCACCGCGGCCGCCTTGGCGTACGGACTCGACAAAAAGAAGAACGAGACCATTTTGGTCTGGGACCTGGGCGGAGGTACCTTTGACGTCTCCATTTTGGAGGTCGGAGACGGGGTCTTTGAAGTGAAGGCGACCTCTGGGGACACCCACCTCGGGGGAGACGACTACGACATGCGCTTGGTCGACTACATCGCCGACCAATTTAAGCGCGACCATGGGATCGACCTGCGCCAGGATCGGCAAGCCTTGCAGCGGCTCATCGAGGCGGCCGAAAAGGCCAAGATCGAGCTTTCCTCGGTGACCGAAACCGAGGTGAGCCTGCCGTTTATCACCGCCGACCAAACCGGGCCCAAACATTTGGAAATGAAGATTACCCGGGCGAAATTTGAGGAGCTCACCTCCGACCTGACCGAACGCACCATTGCGCCGTTTAAACAGGCGTTGGCTGACGCCAAGCTGACCGAACGGGATATCGACGAGGTCATCTTGGTGGGTGGGTCGACCCGGATGCCGGTCATCCAGGAATTGGTCAAGCGCTTGACCGGCAAGGAGCCCAACCGCGGGGTCAACCCCGACGAGGTGGTGGCGGTGGGCGCGGCGATTCAGGCCGGGGTATTGGCCGGGGAAGTCAAGGACGTGATCTTGCTCGACGTCACCCCCTTGTCGCTGGGGATTGAGACCTTGGGCGGCGTCTTTACCAAACTGATCGAGCGCAACACCACCATTCCTACTCGCAAGAGCGAAGTCTTCACCACCGCTGCCGACAACCAGACCAGCGTGGAGATCCACGTCTTGCAAGGCGAGCGGCCGATGGCGGCGGATAACCGCACCTTGGCGCGGTTTCACCTGGAAGGCATTCCCCCAGCACCTCGCGGGGTGCCCCAGATCGAGGTGACGTTTGACATCGATGCCAACGGGATCGTCAACGTCTCGGCCAAGGACCGCGGAACCGGCAAAGAGCAGCGAATTACCGTCACCGCCTCTACCCAGCTGACCAAGGAAGAGGTGGAGCGGATGGTCCGGGAGGCCCAGGAGAAAGCGGCCGAGGACGCCCGCCGGCGGGAGCTGGCGGAAACCAAGAACCGGGCCGAATCCTTGATCTACGCGGTGGAGAAATCCTTGCGCGACTTGGAGGGCAAGGTGTCGGCTCAGGACAAAGAGGCGGCCGAAGCGGCGGTCCGCCGTACCCGGGAGGCCATCAACCAGAACGACAAGTCCGCCATCGATCGGGCCATCTCCGAACTCGAGGCGGCGTCGCACAAACTGGCCGAACAGGTTTACCGCGAAAGCGGGACCGGAGCCAACCCTCCTCCGCCACCCGGTGGCGGAGACGGCGGCGACGTCATCGATGCGGATTTTCGACCGAGCGAGTGAGGGCAGTGGGGCCAGGCGGGTTCTCCCGCCTGGCTTCTTAAACGGCAGGCCAGTGGCAGAAGCCAGATGAAGAAGAATCGGAGGGCCAAGAAAGGGGGGTAGCATGGCGGCACCGAAGGACTACTACAAGATTCTGGGGGTCAGCGAAAACGCGGATGCCGCCACCATCAAACGGGCCTACCGCGAGTTGGCGCGGAAGTATCACCCCGATATCGGTGGCAAGGCCAACGAGGAGCGCTTCAAGGACATCAACGAAGCCTATCAGGTGTTGTCGGACCCGAAGAAGCGACAGGAGTACGATCGGCTGCGCCAAGGGTTTGCCGCGCGCGAAGCCAGGCGGAGGGGGCCCGGCTACCAACGGGTTTCGTTTGATTGGAACGACCTCGGATGGGGGACCGACTGGGGTTCGCTGTTTGAAGATCTGCTGGGGGGTGGACGCTGGACGACCACCGGGGAGGCGCAGCGAACGCGCCGAGCCGAGGCCCCGGAGCAGACGCTGACGGTTACGCTAGAGCAGGTGGCGCTGGGTGGGCGGGTCTACATCACCGTGCAGGAATTAGAGCCGTGTCCGGTCTGCCACGGGACCAATCCTGACTGCGCTCGCTGTCAGGGGCTGGGTCAGGTGACCGTGCCCAAAAAGTTTGAGGTGACCATCCCCCCAGGCGTCGAGGATGGAAACGTGCTCCGGGTGGGCGATCACGCCCGGCTGAAAGTCGAGGTGGCTCCGCATCCCCGTTTCACCCGCCAAGGAGCCGACCTCAAAGGCATTCTGATGGTCTCGGTTCCGTTGGCCGCCGCCGGAGGAGAGGTCACGGTGAAACCGCTGGTGGGAGACCCGGTGACGGTGACGGTGCCGCGCCACACCAACGCCGGAACGGTGCTGCGGCTGCGGGGATTGGGCTTGCCGCGTCGGGGCGGGGGGCCGCGGGGAGATCTTTTGTTGGAAGTGCAGTTGCGCTTTCCCGAGCCGTTCACGGCCGCGGATGACCGCCTGTACCAAGAGTTGTTAAAGAACCACAGCGACGACCGAGGAGGGGAGATCCATGCGCCTCGATAAGTTGACGGTCAAGAGCCAAGAGGCTCTCGGCCAGGCCCAGAGTCTAGCCCGCGAGTACGGCAATCAGGTGATCGAACCGGAGCACCTGTTGTTGGCCTTGGTGGAACAGCCAGAGGGAATTGTCAGGCCGGTGCTGGAGAAGGTCGGCGTTCCCACCGGTGCCCTGGCCGACGCCTTGCGGCAGAGCATCGGGCGACTGCCGAAGGTGTCGGGGGCCGAGCTTGGCTCGCACATGAGCCCCGCCCTGGCGTCGGTGATCGAGGCGGCAGAGCGCGAAGCCGAACAGCTCAAGGACGAGTATATCTCCACCGAACACCTGCTCTTGGCACTGAGCGACACCGGGGGGAGCGAGGCCAGGCGCCTGCTGCAGCGGTGGGGAGCCGGCCGCGACTCGCTGTTGCGGGCCCTGCGGGATGTGCGCGGGCAGGCCCGGGTCACCGACCCCAACCCCGAGGACAAGTACCAGGCCTTGGCCCGCTACGCCAAAGACCTGACCGACCTGGCCCGCCGGGGCAAGCTGGACCCGGTGATCGGGCGGGACGAGGAGATTCGGCGGGTGATCCAGGTCCTCTCGCGGCGGACTAAGAACAACCCGGTGTTGATCGGGGAGCCGGGGGTGGGCAAGACCGCGATCGTCGAGGGGCTGGCCCAGCGCATCGTGGCCCAAGATGTCCCCGAGGGGCTGAAAGACAAACGAGTGCTGGCGTTGGATTTGGGGGCACTGATCGCGGGCAGCAAGTTTCGCGGAGAGTTCGAGGACCGACTGAAGGCGGTCTTAAAGGAAATTGAGGCGGCCGAGGGGCGGGTGATCCTGTTCATCGACGAGCTGCACACCCTGGTCGGGGCGGGAAAGGCCGAAGGGGCGGTGGACGCCGCCAACCTGCTCAAACCAGCCCTGGCTCGGGGCGAGCTGCGGGCGGTGGGCGCCACCACCCTCGACGAGTACCGCAAGTACATCGAGAAGGATGCCGCTCTGGAGCGTCGATTCCAGCCGGTCTACGTCGACGAGCCGTCGGTGGAGGACACCATCGCCATCCTGCGCGGGCTGAAGGAGCGCTACGAGGTGCATCACGGGGTGCGCATCCGCGACAGCGCCCTGGTGGCAGCGGCCACCCTCTCCCACCGCTACATTCGGGACCGGTTCCTGCCTGACAAAGCCATCGACCTGGTGGATGAGGCCGCCTCGCACCTGCGGGTGGAGATGGATTCCTTGCCGGAGGAGCTGGACGAGCTGGAGCACCGGCGGGTCCAACTGGAGATCGAGCGAGAGGCCTTAGCCAAAGAGGAGGACGAGGCCTCCAAAGCCCGTCTGGGGCAACTGGAGCATGAGCTGGAAGAACTCAAGGAGCGTCGCGATGCCCTGATGGCCCGCTGGGAACAGGAGAAGGCCGCGGTGCAGCGGGTGCGCGAGCTGAAAGAGAAGATCGAGGAGACCAAGAATCAGGAGGCGATCGCCGAGCGCCAAGGCGACCTGGCCCGCGCCGCCGAACTGCGCTACGGGGTGCGCTTTAACCTGGAAAAAGAGTTGGCCGAGGCCAGCCGCCATTTGGAGACGCTCGAAAAAGAGGGCAAGCGGCTTCTGCGCGAGGAGGTCACGGAGCAGGACATCGCGGCGGTGGTGGCCAAGTGGACGGGAATCCCGGTGACTCGCCTGATGGAAGGCGAGCGGAATAAGTTGTTGCACATGGAGGAGAGGCTCGGGGAGCGCGTGGTGGGTCAGCGGGAGGCGATCGCCGCCATCTCCAACGCGGTCCGCCGCGCGAGGGCGGGGCTGGCCGACCCGCGGCGACCGATGGGCTCGTTCCTGTTCCTCGGCCCCACGGGGGTGGGCAAGACCGAGTTGGCCAAGGCGCTGGCCGAGTTCCTGTTCGACGACGAGGGTGCCCTGGTCCGGATCGACATGTCCGAATACATGGAGCGACACAGCGTTTCCCGGTTGATCGGGGCGCCACCGGGCTATGTGGGCTACGAGGAGGGAGGTCAGCTGACCGAGGCCATCCGCCGCCGGCCCTACTCGGTCATCCTGTTAGACGAAATTGAAAAGGCCCATCCCGAAGTCTTCAACCTGCTGCTGCAGGTGTTGGACGACGGACGGTTGACCGACGGCCAGGGCCACGTCGTCGACTTCCGCAACACCGTGATCATCATGACCTCCAACCTGGGCAGCCAGGCCATCTTGGAGGAGGAAGACCCCGAACGGCGGCGCTCGGCGATTGAGGCCATCCTGATGCGGACCTTTCGCCCGGAGTTTTTAAACCGGATCGACGATGTGATCATCTTCACCCGGCTTGGGCGCGACGAGTTGCGGCAGATCGTGCGGCTCAACTTCAAAGAAGTCCAAAAGCGCTTGGCGGAGCGCGAGGTGGAGGCCAGCTTGACCGACCGCGCGGCCGACTGGCTGGCCGACCGCGGATACGACCCGCAGTTTGGCGCGAGGCCTCTGCGTCGCTTAATTCAGCGGGAGGTCCAAGACCCGTTGGCCCTGCGGATCTTGGCCGGCGAGATCTTGCCGGGAAGCCATATCACCATCGACAGCGAGAACGGGCGCCTGGTCTTTCGGCCCGAACCTAGGTCAGCTGCGTAATCTCCAGACCGCTGACCCAAAGGGTGGCTCCATAGCAGACGGCCGCTAAGAGGAGGCCGGCCAGTGTAGAGGCGGCGGTCGCCCAATGCCACAGGTGGGTGAGGCTCTGGGCCAGGGCCAACACCAACGGCAAGGGGGCCGCCGCCAAGCACGGTCGGGCCAACAGCCGCATCCAGGAGATGCGCACACCGGTCAGGCGCACCACCGCCCGCAGGTCCAAGGCAAAGGCCACCACAAATCCGACGGCAATCGCCCCGGCCACGCCGATGGTTCCCCGGCCGGGATGCGGAGCCCACCAGAGCAGGGCGGCGATCTCGGCCAGGCTGGCCACCAGTTCGTTGCGGACGGGAACTTCCGTCCGCCCAAGCCCGCGCAGAATCCCTGCCAAGGCGACGTCAAAGTAGAGAAACATCCCTCCCAACACCAGCGGCCAGAAAACCTCTCGAGGGATGTGGCTGTGGAAGAGCAAGTCGTCCAGGCGCGGACCCAAGAACACCAACACCGTGGTCACCGGCACCGTCCAGTAGGCGGTGGCGGAGAGCGCCTGGTGGGTGATCCGCTGCACCTCGGTGGGGCGGTTTTGCCCTGAGGCCTCGGCGATGCGGGGGACCAAGTTGTGGGAGAGGGCAACGCTCAGCGCGGTGGGGAAGAGGATAAAGGGCAGCGCCATTCCCGTGAGCTGACCGTAGTAGGCGACGGCCTCAGGTTCGGTGAGCCCGGAGCGCTGAAGCAGGCGGGGAATCAAGGCCGCCTGAGCCACTCCGACCAACGAGCCCAACAGCCTTCCCGCGGTGACCGGCCAGGCCAGTCGCCACAGGGCTGCGGTCAGCCCGCGCGGCGGGGTGGAGTGGGGGCGGGCAGGGAAGGTTCGCGGCTCACGCCAGTAGGCAAAGGCCAACAGGGCCAGACTAAAGCATTCCCCCAGCGGAATCAGGGCGGCGGCCGCCGTCGGGGCGTCGGTAACCTGTCCGGGACCGAGCGCGCCCAAGAGCCAGGCCAACGCCGCCACTCGCAAAACCGGCTCCGCGACTTGGGCCCACGCCGGCCAGCGCATGACCTGCATGCCTAAAAAGTAGCCTCGAAGCACGGCGCCTGCGGCCACCGCCGGGAGCGCGGGCGCCAATGCCCAAAACAGGGGGGCCAAGTGGGCGTCTCGATACAAGATGGCGGCCAAGGGTCGGCTCAAGAGCAGCCAGGCCACGGTTAAGGGGATGGTGAAGGTCAAGACGGCGCGAAAACTGGTCGATAGAATGGCGTCCCGGGACCAACGCCCCTCGCCCACGGTTTGGGAGACCGCCACCGGCATTCCCGCGGTCGACAAGGTCACCAAAAACAGGTAGACGGGAAGCACCAGCTGAAAGGTCCCCAGGCCCTCGGCTCCCAAAAAGCGCGCCAACAAGACGCGGTAGACCAGGCCCAGGCCTCGTGCCGCCAAGGCGGCACCGGTTAAGGTCAGCGTCCCTCGCCACATGGATCGTTGACTTGCCATCCCGTCCCCCTCTTGCCCTTCGCGCGCGCCCCGTTCCAGGGCATGGCCCTTGCCTACTGAGGTGTATGACAGCGCTGGCGAAGACTTGACCACCCGGCTGGGGTTGCCGCCCAAGCAGCGGCAATTGGGCATACTTCCCCACAGGAGCACGAGGGGAGGCTACGCAGGCTGAAAGCGCGGCGGAGGGAATGGGTGTGGCTGTCGGCGCTGGTGGTGGGTGGACTGGTGATCATGGGGTGGCGCCTGTGGCCCCCGCCGGCGCTGCGGACCGTGGCCGGGCTCAAGCTGGCCTACTTTCTATGGAGCTATCGCCACTTCAACTATTCGGACATCCTGGCCCTCTACTGGATTCACCACTTAGACTGGCACCGCCTGCCCTACTGGCAAAATCCGATCGAGTATCCGGTCTTGATCGGTCTGTACATGGCGGTCATGGCCTACCTTCCGGGGATCGAGGGATACTTCCTGGGCAGTCTGGCCGGGTTGTTGGCAGCGGCCTGGCTTGCCACCTGGCTGTTGTGGAAGCGCTCTCCGCGAGCGGCATGGGGATGGGCGCTCTCCCCCTTGCTTTGGGTGGTGGGGCTGATCAACTGGGACTTTCTCGGCATCGCCGCCTGGGCTGGAGGCCTGTACGGGTTTTCCCGGCGCCGCTGGTTTTGGGCCGGTCTTCTGACCGGACTTGGGGCATCCGTCAAGTTGTTTCCGGTGGTCTTTGTCCCCTATGCCTTGATGTGGCTCTGGGGTCGCC
Source organism: Bacillota bacterium (assembly GCA_023512105.1). Lineage (GTDB taxonomy): Bacteria > Bacillota > Sulfobacillia > Sulfobacillales > Sulfobacillaceae > JAIMAE01. The sequence goes on from JAIMAE010000026.1 coordinate 27,042, forward strand.
ATCGCCTGGGAGCTTGGCGATATCTTGGCGGGGCGCTCTTGGGCATAGTCGGCCCCAATCTGCCCTTTTGGGTGTCCGGAGCTTCCGGCTGGTCGTACTTTTTTACGTTCAATCGGACCCGCGTCCCAGACCCGGGATGGTATCGGTGGATGTACCACCATCATTGGTTGACCCTCTCTCAGGTGGATTGGGTGAGTGCGGGACTGACGGTGGCCGGAGGCTTGTGGCTGGCCACGTTGGTCCGGCGGGGGGAGCTCGGGCCCACTCGCGCCGCCCTCTCTGCCCTGGCCTGGTGGTTTTGCTGCAACAAGGTGTGGAGCCCACAGTACACCTTATGGATCTTGTACGGGCTGTGGTGGGAGGAAGGCTGGGGGTGGACCTTGGCGGTGGTTCAACTGGCCGGTGGTCTCGACTTTTTGGCCGCCTTTCATTGGCTGGCGCTGGGAACCGCCCATTCTTCCAGGACTCACCTGTTCGCCTCTCGGGTCATACCGTGGGTGATCGGGTTGCGGGAGGTCACGCTCCTGGGCGTCTCGCTGCGGTTGGCCCGGACTCGAGCCGTTACGGCGTACAAACGGACGGTGCTGGGGTGGGCCCGCCGGGAACATCGGCCGACCTAGCTGAGAGTCGCAGCACCCTGTGGCGCTTAGTCGGTAAATGGCTACAAATTGGGAGCAAGGGCTTGGCCTATGTTACAATGGATTTATCAGATGCGCCGTAAAACTCCGCCGTCCCAGGCGGAGATGTCAGGCGTTGATCCCATGGGGGGCAGTTCACTGTTTCCGTAGGGGCAAGTAGGCTGCGGCAATGCGGCTGCTAGCTCCTCGGGCGCTGGACCTAAGGCTCGAGGGTGGACCCGTGGGCTCGTCGCGACAGGGTAGCCGCGCCAACGAGCCGGTTATGGTGTTCGCAAGCCGGATCGGCATCGTCGGATGCGGTTCTTGAGGTCCCTGCCGCGGATCCCGGCGTACGCCGTGCGACGTAGAGCGGAGAGGAGGGGTCGCGTGCAACCGCCCGCCGTCTCCCCCCATCGTGCGTCTGAACGCCGGCGGAATCGGACCCGGCGTCTCAAGCCAGCCGCGGTGGGGGCAGAACGTGGCCTCAGGCCGCACCTTCTGCGGTCGTTGCGGTGAGTACTAGGTGTGCGGCGACGGGGTGGGGGCGATCAACAGCGTTGCCCGGGGAACACGGGACGCAGGCCTGGTTCTCCCAGGAATCATCATCGCCGTCCCGGTCCTTGAATTTTAGGAAGATCAAGGCCTAGTCGGGTTCCATCCCTGGCGGGGGAATGACCCGCCGCCTGGCGAGTGTGGTTTCCCTGAATCTCCGCCCTTTAGGGTGGGGAGGTTCAATGAATGGCAATTTGGAGGTGCGCCAACAATGGATGTGGGAGGCCCCTTGGTCAAAGAATCCTTGGTGACGGAGGTGGCCCGCCGATTACGAGACCTCATCTTAAGCGGTCAGCTACCTCCTGGCATGCGCCTGCACCAGGAGGCCCTCAGCCAGAGTTTGGGCATCAGCCGCACGCCGATGCGCCAAGCGTTGGCCCTGTTGGTTGAAGAAGGCTTTGTCGATCGCTCGCCCAAGTCGCAATACACCGTGGCCACCTTGGATCGAGAGTCGCTTTACGACCTATACTTGGTGCGCCGGGAGCTGGACGGACTGGCCGCCGAGCTGGCCGCCGAACGGCGCACGGAACAAGATTTGCAGGCGTTGGAGGCCGAGTTGGCGATCATGGAGGATGCCGACCCTCACCAGTGGCTGGTGCACCACCAGCGGTTTCACCTGCTGATTTACGCCGCCAGCCGCAATCCGCACCTAAGGCGCAGCGAAAACACGGTGCTCCTCTCCACGCGCCTGTTTCATCCCCAATTAACCGCTCACGACGCCCGACGGACGGCGTCTTTTCAGGAGCAACGCCGAATTTGGGAGGCGATCGCCGCCCAAGACGGAGCGCGGGCACGGGAAGAGGCCCGCGAACATATCACCCAGGCGATGGCGGTCTTGTATCCCGAACCGCGTCGGCGGACAAGCAGTTAGGGCAAAGGGCGGGGAAGGCAGGGGGATTGGAGTCCGCATCCAGACCGCTGCCAACGAAAAGAGAGACCGGTGTCGGGCGGCTAATCAAGCCGCTTCTCCCGCATCAAGGGCCGCGTCGAAGGGAAAGACGCGACGGTGGCTCGAATGAGGCCAGCAACCTTTGGAAATGCCTTTCAGGCAAGGCGTCCATGCCGGGACCGTCGGCAGGTGCCCGTATTTGTCCTCACCTCGGCGTAGGCTGAACACCTAGCAGCCATGCCGAAGCATCGGTCGGGTTGAGCAGGCGAGCGCCGGGGCTCCTCCAGCGGTACGACGAGCAACCGCGGCATCAGGATCCTGAATTCTCGCCCGTCATCTACCGTTGTGTCTCCATGCAATAATATGATTCGATTCACATCTTGCGCGTGAGCCGGATTTGCGGTATGTATGGATCGAGATTTTGGATCCAGGGTCCATGACCACAGCTGGAGGGGAGTTATCCAAGATGGATTTGACGGGGAGTGTAGGGTTGGTCACCGGTTCGGGCTCCTGGCGGGGCGCCGGACGGGCGATGGCCATCCGCTTGGCGGAGCGCGGGGCGCGAGGTGTGGTGATCAACTACTCTCGCAACGCCGAGGCGGCCGCCGATGTGGCCCGGGTCGTGGAGAGCCTCGGGGCTCAACCCTTGGTGATCCAAGCCGACGTCTCGAAGTGGGCCGAGGTGCAGGCCATGGTCGAGCAGACGATCGCCGTCTTCGGGCGTCTTGACATCTTAATCAACAACGCGGCTTGGACGGCCAGGGTGCGCTTTGACGACTTGGAAGGGTTGACGGAGGAGATCTGGGACCGCACCCTCGGCGTGAACTTAAAAGGATCCTTCTTTTGTATTAAGGCGGCCTATCCCTACCTGAAAGAAAGCCCGATCGGGGTGGTAATCAACACCGCCTCCATCGGTGGCCTGAGGGCGGTAGGAAGCTCCTCGGTCGCCTACGCGGCTTCCAAGGCCGCGGTGATGAACATGACCCAGACCCTTGCCCGGGGTTTGGCTCCCAAGGTGCGGGTCAACGCGGTATGCCCAGGGTTTATCGATGGCCAATGGATGCAGTCGACGGAGACTGGGATCGGCGACCGCTATGAGACTACCCGGGAGAAGGTGGCCCAAAAGATTCCACTCAAGCGCGTGGCCCAGCCAGAAGACGTGGCCGACGCGGCCATGGCCTTGATCGACGCCACGTTTGTGACCGGGCAGACCTTGGTCGTGGACGGAGGGTACACCATCCGAGACTAGGATGGCCCCAGGAACGTTCAGACCGTACCTCATCTATTGTCCCAGTATTCAGGAGACCGTGACAGGATTTCCATGGCCGGCCTGGCGAGTGAGGCCGTGGCCGCAGCACAGCGCGAGGAGGGGGAAGCAGATGCCGAAGATGGCAGCGAGTGAAGCGGTGGCGGAGGTGTTGGTGCAAGAAGGGGTGGACCACGTCACCGGGATTG
>JAIMAE010000206.1 GCA_023512105.1 Bacillota bacterium
TCGCGGGAATCCCAACGATTCCCTGCTGAAGGTCTCGTCCTTTTGACGATCCCTGACCTAGAGAAGTTTACACGCTCCCTGCCCGGGCGCTATGTTAAGGACCAGAAGGTTCAGGAAAGCTGATTAGCCGTCCCAGTGGAGGATCGGCGAAGCCTCGTGCGAGTCGCGCGCCTTCAGCCAGTCGCGAATCTGGGCCGCCCACTCGTAGGCCTCGCAGGCGATGGCGACCTCCAAAGCCGCTTCCAGGTCCTCGCGGTAAATCGGGCGCTTGACCGTCTCACGGGGTTCCTCATCGTCGACCGGATCCTCCCAGCTCTTGTTGTGCGCGGCGTCCTGCATCCACTCCCGCACCAACAGTTGATGGACCTCGGCGATGGCGCAGCGGTAGCACAAGGTGCGCTCCACCCGTTGCCCTTCGTCGTTCTCCCCGCTGACCCGCACCCAGGCCGGATAGGCTCCACACAAGGCACAGGTACCGGCTCGGCTCTTGTTGGTCTTCGCCACCGGGACCACCTCCCCCATCTCTGCCTCTACCCTACCGGGCTTAGAACTTGGTCACCAGGGTCAAACGGATGATGGCAATCGGGCAAACCGTCCCTATCCCACGGGGCCACCGGTGAAGGGAATGGGATCGTTCGGGCTATCGGAGGAATTTGAACGCAGGAGAAGGCCCAATCCTTTGGCACCCGCAAATCTCATAAGCTATCGTAAGTCCTATAACAAAGCAGACGGTCGGTCGATGTCTGGACCTCCTGGGGGAGGTTTCCCGCACCCCTTTGGGGGCGCGAAGGTGAAGGAGGACGAGAGAGCATGGATGCGCCCGGAAGGCCTGGCATTGAGCCGCGATGGACATCGAGCGCCAAGAGCGGGGTCGGCACCGCAATTAACCAGCGCTCGCGGGTTTGGTTTACTCTCTCCCATGGCATTCTCAACGAGGTGTACTACCCGCGCATTGACACCGCGACCTTGCGGGATGCCGAACTGTTGGTGGTGTCCAAGGATGGAGGCTTCTGGGAGGAGAAGCGCGATCTATTCCATCGCCAGGCCTACATCGACCCCGAGGCCCCCGGCTTTGTCTTGGTCAACGAAGAGCCCCACGGCCGGTTTCGGATCGTCAAACGCGTCGTCACCTGGCCGGGCGGCGACGTCCTCCTGCAGCAGGTGCGCTTTGAGGTCCAAGCCGGCACCCTGTCCGATTGGCGCCTGTTCCTCCTGGTGGCACCGCACATTGAAAACCAGGGGATGGGCAACTCCGCCGTCATCGAAGGGGAAGACGGTCGTCCGGCGGTGCTGGGGCGGGCCTGGCGAGACCGCGTGCATCTGTCGGTGATGGCTCGGCCGGGCTTTGTCGCCGGCAGCGTAGGCTACGTGGGCGTCTCCGATGGGTGGACGCTGCTTCACCGCGACCGTCACCTGATCGAGTACGACCGGGCATTGGATGGCAACGTGGCGCTCACCTTGGAGTTGGACTTGGAGGCGGGGCCGGAGCATACCATCGCCCTGGCCTATGGTGGGGAGGCCGGGGAGGCCGACTTGGCGGGGCGGCTGGCCTTGTTGCATCCCTACGCGGAGGTAGAGCGCTGGTACGTGCGGGAGTGGAAAGCTTACATGTCCTCCCTGAGCGGGCTTTTGCCCCTCGATCGGCCGCATGCGATCATGCAGCGGATCTCCGCGATGGTGCTACGGGTGCATCGCGACAAACAGTTTCCCGGGGCCATCATTGCGTCGCTCTCGATTCCTTGGGGCGATGCCTGCGGAGACCAGAACATCGGCGGATATCACCTGGTCTGGCCTCGAGACATGGTAGAGGCCGCCCAAGCGCTGATTGCGCTGGGGGACGCGGAAGGGGCGCGGCAAGCGCTGGAGTACCTGATGGCCACCCAGGCCGAGGACGGCTCCTGGCCGCAAAACTTTTGGGTCAACGGGCGCCCTTATTGGTCGGGGTCGCAGTTGGATGAGACGGCCTTTCCCATTCACCTGGCCTACCACCTCGGCCAGTTGGAACCTGACCAGGAACGCTTCTTCTATCCGATGGTGAGAAGGGCGCTGGCTTACATCGCCAAAAACGGACCGGTCACGCAACAGGACCGGTGGGAGGAGAACGCCGGCTACTCGGCGGCCACCTTAGCCACCGTGATTGCGGCCTTGGTTCTTGGGGGAGCGATGGCCCGGCGGCAGGGGGAGACGACGGTGGCCGAGTTTGTGGAAAGCCTGGCCGACGGCTGGGCCGCCATGGTGGACCACTGGACCTACACGGAGGAAGGGATGGTGGTGGAGGGCCACCCCTGCCACTATCAGCGGATTCATCCGGTCACGGCGGTGGCCGAGGATGGCAATATCCATCATGGATTCGTCCCGATCAAAAACCAGCCGCCGGGGGTAGACCCGCTGGTGCCCGAGCGAGCGGTGGTCGACGCCGGATTTTTGGAGTTGGTGCGGTACGGGATCAAGGCTCCCGACGACCCCCACGTGGTCACCTCCCTGGAAGTGGTGGATCAAGTCTTGCGGGTGGAGATGCCGTACGGCCCACTCTGGTATCGATACAACCACGATGGCTACGGAGAAGCAGCGGACGGCAGCCCCTACCGAGGGTGGGGGGTGGGTCGCCCGTGGCCGCTGTTGACGGGGGAGCGCGGGCACTACGAATTGCTGCGGGGCCAAGACCCCGAGCCCTATCTGCGCACCATGGAACAGGCGGCCGGAGAGGGGGGCTTGATTCCCGAACAAGTGTGGGACGGGCCGGATATTCCGGAGCGCGAGCTTTTCCATGGGCGGCCAAGCGGCTCGGCCATGCCGTTGGTCTGGGCGCACGCCGAGTACGTGAAACTGCTTCGCTCCACCCTGGAACACGCCGTCTTTGAACGCTACCCGGTGGTTGCCCGCCGCTACGCGGAAGGTCGCCCGCGCCATCTTTACGTCTGGCACTGGAGCCAACCGATGGCCTTTTGGCCCCGCGATGCGGAGCGGCTTCGCATCGTGGTCCCTCGACCGGCCCGCCTAGTCTATACCCACGACCAGTGGCAGACCCACCGCGAGGTCGAGCTTCTGTCTAGCCAGCTCGGCATGTACTTCTACGACATCATCGTCTACGGGATGGAGGCCGTGGAATTTACCTTTTATTGGACCGACACCTTGAGCTGGGAAGGCAGGAACTTTCGCTGTCATCGCGAAGAAGAACGAAGGAGCCCGAACTGGCCCGAGGCCAAGGGGGCATAAGGTAACGGCGAAACCGAGGAAGAGGGGATAGACGGATGAATCAGGGCGAACCCTGGTCGGCGAGCGTAGCGGAGTTGATGGAACAGGCGCGGGTGGACGAGCGGAAACTTGGCCCCGACTGCCCCGAGGAGCTTTTTCAGTTTTCTAGCACAGAGGAGGTTCCCCCTCTCGAAGACGGAATCGTAGGCCAACCGCGAGCGATGGCGGCCATGGATTTTGGCCTGAAAGTGCGGCGTCCCCAATACCACCTGTACCTCTCTGGTCCTCGGGGAACCGGCAAGACCGCTTACGCGCAGATCAAGGCCCAGGCGGTGGCCCGGGAGATGCCGGTGCCGTCGGACTGGTGTTACCTCTACAACTTCAGCCAACCAGACGAACCGCGGGCGGTCTCGCTCCCGGCCGGACGAGGAAGGGAGCTGAAGAGCGACTTGGCCAGTTTGGTGACCGACATGGGGCGGGAGTTGCGGCAGGCGTTGGAAAGTGGGCTCTATGAGCAACGTCGCCGCACTTTGGTGGAGACGGCGGAGGCGGAGATCGAGCAGATTTGGAACCATATCGTCACCGCCGCCCAGCTGCAAGGCTTCTTGGTGCAGCGCACCCCCTCCCAAGTGGTCACGATTCCCATCGACCCGAGCGGTCGCCCCTATTCGGCGGCGGCGTTTGCCGCCTTGCCGGAGGCCGAGCGGCAGATGTGGCGCCTGCGCGAACGCCAGTTGGAAGAGCCGCTGGCAGAGGGCATGCGGGCCATTCGCGACCGGGAGCGTCAGCTGGCCGAAGAGCTGAAAAGCTTGGAGACCGACACCGCCACCCACATCCTCGACCATCTGCTCTCCCCGTTGATGGAGAAATACCGGGAGCTGCCGGAGATCGTGACCCATCTGGATGCCATTCGCCAGGACGTGTTGAGGCACCTGGAGTATTTCCGTGGCGATCTGGACCCGCGCACCATGCCCTGGGCGGCCGGGGCCAGCCCCGAGGCCTTTCTCACCCGCTATCAAGTCAACGTCCTGGTCGACCGCACCGGTCTCGAGGGCGCCCCGGTGGTGATGGAGACCAATCCCAGCTACGGAAACCTATTCGGCAAGATCG
>JAIMAE010000207.1 GCA_023512105.1 Bacillota bacterium
ACCATGGTCGGTCTGGCCGCCTACTTGCGACCGCTACAGCAGATGTTCTCGCGGACTTTGTCGGAACGGGCGTCGCAGTTCCGCTGGTCGGTGGCTGGAGGGGCGGTATTGGTGGTGGCGGCCGTGGGCACGCTGGTGCTTGGAGTCTACCCCGGGCCGTTTATGCATATGGTCAACCAATCTGCCGACTTTATTTGGTTGCGCTGACGCGAATCGACGAACAGATGATGGATTGTTATAGTATACGGGAGTGTTGGGTCTGTCATAGGCGATAGAGGGGAAGAGCTGTTTGGGCCTGTTTACTCTGGTCGAATCGGATATGGCGGCTGTCGACGGGGTGTTGGTAGAAACCCTGACCCGCAGCAACCGCCTGGTGGCGGAGGTGGCCGACTACCTCCTGCAGGCCGGTGGCAAGCGTCTGCGCCCTACCTTGGTGCTGCTCTCCAGCCGCTTTGGGCCGCGCCCGCAGGCGCGAGCGGTGCGGCTGGTGGCGGCGGCGGTCGAAATGATCCACATGGCCACCCTGGTCCACGATGACATCATCGACGAGGCGACGGTTCGTCGCGGACAGGCGGCGGTGCGCCAGCGTTTCGGCAACTCGGTGGCGGTGTTGGCCGGGGACTACCTGTTTGCCCGCGCCTTTCAACTGCTGGCGGAGACCTCGGAGCCAGCCATCGTGGGTACGGCGGCCGACATCGTCTACGTGATGTGCAGTGGGGAGATCGCCCAGAACCTGGCCTTGTTCCAGGAGGTGGGCGAGGAGGAGTACCGCCGCCGGATCGAAGAAAAGACGGCCTATTTTTTGGGGGCCAGCTGCGCCTTGGGGGCGCTGGCGGCGGGCGCGGACCCCGAGCGGGTGGCGGCGCTGCGGGAATATGGCCGGCACCTCGGGATGGCCTTCCAAGTGGTGGACGACGTGCTCGACTGGCGGGCAGACCCTGGTCGGCTGGGAAAGCCGGTGGGGGGCGACATCCAGGGCGGCGTCTACACCTTGCCGCTGCTCTACGCCTTGCAGCGCCAACCTTGGCAGGCCCAGCTGCGCCAATGGCTCTCCTCTCGCCCCATCCCGGTGGAGGCGGTGCGCGCTGTGTTGGAGGAGAGCGGGGCGCTGGACGCCGCCATGCGCTACGCCCGGCGGGAGGCCGACCAGGCCGCCTCCCTGGCCCGGGGATTGCCAGACCTTCCCGAACGTCAGGCGCTTGAGGAGCTGGCCCATTTTGTGGTGGAGCGCGACCATTGATGGAGATGCGGGAGGGGCGTAGCCGGCGAATTCCCGACACCACCATCCGTCGCCTTCCCGCCTACCTTCGCGTGTTGGAGCTGACCCACGCCGACCGCATCACCTCGGTGGCGCTCGGCAAGGCGGCCGGCTACTCCTCCGAGCAGGTGCGCAAGGATTTTGCCTACTTTGGCGCCTTTGGCACGCGCGGCGTGGGGTACGAAGTGGCCTTTCTGGTCCGCGAGATCCGCCGCATCCTGGGAATCGACCAGGGCGTCAAGGTGATGGTGGTCGGGGCTGGCCACCTGGGGACCGCCTTGGTGCGCTACACCCAGAACAATCGGGGCGACGCCAAGGTGGTGGCGGTGGTCGACGTCAACCCGGCCGTGATCGGGACCTCGATTGGCAGCCTGGTGGTCGAAGATGCCCGCGACCTGGAGCGCCTGGTTCACGAGCGCCAGATCACCATGGCGGTGCTGACCGTGCCCGACTACGCGGCCCGGGCAGCGGCCGAGCGGTTGGCCGACGCCGGAATTCGGGCCATTCTCAATTTTGCCCCGGTCTCGGTGCTGACCGAGCGCCCCGAGGTGATCGTCAAGAACATCGACCTGATGTTAGAGCTCCAGGCTCTGGCCTACTTCGTCAAGGGCGGGGCTCCGGGAGAGGCAGAAGACCTAGAAGCCTAAGGATCTGAACCCTTAAGGGAGCAGGCCGCTGGGGGGCGTCAGGGCGGAGGCCCCAAGCGGGGTAGGCAGCCAAACCCGCTGCCCGGGCCGCAGATCGCCTGCTACCGCCACCGCCAAGGGGTTGGCGGCCAAGACCTGAACCGGCACTGGGCCAGACGGCGTTTCCACCACCGGCTTGCCCTCAGGGGTGCTGGTGATGGCTTGGGCGGGGACGACCAGGGCATGGGGCAGGACAGAGACGGTGAGCTGCACCGCCACCGCGGTGTGGACGGGTAGCATGGGGGCGCCCGTCGCCACCGCGGTCGGGACGGGGTTCAGAGCGGTCAGCTGGGCCGGATACGTCTTCTCCCCGATGCGTACCAACAGGCTTCCCTGAGGACTCCAAGCCTGGCGCCAGGCTTGGGGGATGGCGAGGGTGAGCTCAAGCCGGGAGGGCGCTTGGGCGGAGGCAGGGCGGGCGGACCCCACCTGGCCCAGCACCACCCGGGTCACCACAAACCGTCGGGCCACCACCGACCCCCACCGCGAGTGGGCCTGGGTCGGGGTGGGACCGCACCCGGCCAAGAGCCCCAAGCATCCGGCGATCAGCCCCAGGCGCCTCAATCGCATCGCAGCGCCTCCGCCGGCGCCCACCGCGACGCCAGCCAAGCCGGGTAGAGGCCGAACACCACCCCCAGCAACACGCTTCCGGCCAAGGCGGCTGCCGGCAAGGCGGGGGCGGGGGTAAAGACCAGCCCCAGGGCGCGGGTCAGCGCGTAGCTGGCCGCAAGGCCGATCCCTACTCCCACAAGTCCTCCGGCCAAGGTCAACAGCACCGCCTCGGTCAGGAACTGCACCAAGATGGCGCCGCGGTCAGCGCCTACGCTCTTGCGGACCCCGATTTCGACTACCCGTTCGTTGACCGAGATCAAGAGCACGTTGAGCATGCCGATGCCTCCGACCACGATCGAGATCCCGGCGACTCCCACCAACAGCCGGGTCATCAGGGCGGTCAGCCTTCCCGCAATGGTCAAGATTTCCGCCTGGGTGAGGATGGAGTAGCGATTGGAGTCGTGAAAGAAGCCATCCAGGCGTCCCTTCAGATGCTCCACCGCGCTGGGCAGGGAGGCCGTAGAGGAGACGCTGAGGTAGACCTGGTTGACCCAGGGGAACTGGTTTTGATCCTGGTAGGTGGTGATCGACACCATGGCCACCGTGTCCTGGTTTAGACCCAAAAAGGCCCCCTTGGCGGCCAGCACCCCGACCACCACGTAGGGGGAGCCGTTGAGAAAAATCACCTGGCCCACCGGGTCGGCGGACCCGAAGAGGTGGCGGCTGGCCGCCGCCCCGAGGACGATGGTGTTGAGGTGGGCCTGGAGGTCGGCCGGAGTCAACCCGCGCCCGTAGGCCAGCTGATAGCCCAAGATGGGGATGAGGCTCGGAGCCGTGCCGTATAGGCTGATCCCGAGCTCCCGGCCGCCGCGCGACACGATGGCGGTTTGGAAGTCCACCGGGGCGGCCAGGGAGATGCCTGGAACCCTGACCAATTGCTGGGCCTGGGCCAGGGAGAGGTTGGGCTGCAACCCCTGGCCGCGGACTGGGGGGTTGATCGAGACCACCACCAGATTGGAGCCCAGGCCCTCGACTTGTTGGGTGACCGCCGCGGCGGCGGACTGCATCAACGTCCACAGGCTGATGACCGCCGAGACGGCGATGGCAATCGCCAGCAAGGTCAAGGCGGTTCGCAGGCGATAGGCTCGCAGCGGCCGGATGGCTTGGCGGAAGATGTCCTCACACCGCATGGACCACCCCTGAGGCGTGGGAGAGGCGGCCTTGGCGGAGCTGCAGCACGGTGTCGGCCAAGGCGGCCAATCCAGGGTCGTGGGTGATCAGCACCACGCTGCCACCCTGCCGGTGGTACTGTAAGATGAGCTCGACCACGGCCTGGGCGCTGGCCGGGTCGAGGTTCCCGGTCGGCTCGTCGGCCAAGAGCAGCTGGGGTTGGGCGATCAGGGCCCGAGCGATCGCCACCCGTTGCTGCTGTCCTCCCGAGAGTTGGGACGGGCGATGGTGACGGTGGTCTCCCAGCCCCAAGCGTTCTAACCACTCCTCGGCCAGCCGGCGGCGTCGCGCCGGCGGCACGTTGCGGTAAACCAAGGGAAGCTCGACGTTCTCGCGGGCGGTGAGGGTGGGGATGAGGTGATAGGCCTGAAACACGTAACCCATCCATTGGTTGCGCAATCGCGCCCACCGGCGCTCGTCGAGCCGGGTCACCTCCAGCTCACCCAGCCAATAGCGCCCATCGGTTGGGCGTTCGAGCAGTCCCAAAATCGACAGCAGGGTGGTTTTGCCCGAGCCAGAGGGGCCGACGATGGCCGTAAACCGGCC
>JAIMAE010000208.1 GCA_023512105.1 Bacillota bacterium
GCCCTTCTGACCTTGCCGGTATGGCTCTACACCGGGCAGATGTTTCACCGCGGAGCCTGGCGGAGCCTGCTTCACGGATCGGCCAACATGGATACCCTGGTTTCTTTGGGTTCCACCGTGGCCCTGGCTTACAGCCTGCTGGGGCTTTGGCTTTGGCCAACTCGCCCCCTGTACTGGGACACCGCGGCGTGGATCCTAACCTTGATCGCAGTCGGCAAGTACCTAGAGGCCCGGGCCCGGACGCGGGCGGCCGATGCGGTGCGCGCGCTCTCGCAGCTTTGGGCCCGCGAAGCCCATCTGTTGGAGGCCGGTCAAGAACACCCGGTGCCCCTGTTCTCCTTGATGCCAGGAGACATGGTGGTGGTGTACCCCGGGGAGCGCATCCCCGCCGACGGGGTGGTGCGCGAGGGCGAGAGCACGGTCGACGAATCGATGTTGACCGGGGAGTACCTGCCGGTGCCAAAACGCGGGGGAGATGGGTTGACTGCAGGAACCCTGAACGGTCCTGGGCGTTTGGTCATGGAAGTCGAGCGGGCCGGCCAAGACACCGTGTTGGCAGGAATCATTCGCTTGGTGGACCAAGCCCAGATGGAGAAGGGTGCCTGGCAGCGGCTGGCTGACCAAGTGGCAGAGGTCTTCGTTCCCGCCGTCATCGGCTTGAGCTTGTTGGTGTTTTTAGGATGGGGGATCGCTCGCCACGACTGGGTAGAGGCGATGCTGCGAGCGGTGGCCGTTCTGGTGGTGGCTTGTCCTTGCGCCCTGGGGTTGGCCACGCCCACCGCGATCATGGTCGGAACGGGGGTGGGCGCCCGACGCGGCATTTTGCTCAAGGGCGCGGAGAGCCTGGAACGAATCGGCAGGGTAAAGACGGTTTTCCTCGACAAGACCGGCACGATTACCCTCGGCAAACCGGTGGTGGAGGCGCTTGTACCCCAAGCCGGCCTCGAGGTACTAGAACTTCTGCGGTGGGCGGCAGCGGTGGAGCAAGGAAGTGAGCACCCGCTCGGTCGCGCGGTGGTGGCGGCGGCACGGGCGCGCGGCCTGACGTTGCCTCCCACCCCGGCGGACTTTCAGGCCGAGGTCGGGCGGGGAGTCCAGGGGACGGTGGATGGCGAGCGGGTGCTGGTCGGCAACCAGGAATTTCTTCAAGCCCATGGGGTTCCGGTGCCAGAGGCTCTGGACGATAGCGTAACCTGGCTCTATGTGGCTCGGGCCGGCCGGTATTGCGGTCGGGTGGGCTTGACTGATCAGGTGAAGCCCGAGGCAGCCGCGGTCATTGCCCAACTCAAGGCGCTGGGGATGGAAGTCGCCATGATTACCGGGGACCAGGCAGGCCCGGCGGAAAAGGTAGCTAGGGCCGTAGGCGTAGACCGGGTGGTGGCCGGAGTGCGCCCGGATGCCAAAGCCGACGTCGTTCGCGCCGCGCGGGGTCCTGACGGACTGGTGGCGATGGTGGGGGACGGGATCAACGACGCGCCGGCGCTGGCCGCTGCCGACGTGGGGGTTGCCATGGGTACCGGAACCGACGTGGCTCAAGCGGCGGCCGACCTTACCGTGTTAGGAGGGGACCTCAAGGGGGTGGTGCGGGCGTTTAAGTTATCCCGCGCCACCTTGGCGGTAATCATCCAGAACTTTGTGTGGGCGGCGGTTTACAACGTGGTGTTGATCCCGCTGGCAGCCCTGGGGATTCTCAACCCGGTGTGGTCGGCGTTGGCCATGGCCGCCTCCTCGGTTACCGTGGTCGGCAACTCCTTGCGGTTGTACGGCCTTCGTTTGGAATAGCCTCGGAAGGTCAGAGCAAAGCAGGATGGGGGATGGACACGGATGCAAACCCTGGTCTTGGATATCTCCGGGATGTCGTGTGAGCATTGTGTGCGGGCGGTGACCCGAGCGTTGCAGGGCGTCGCCGGCGTAAAGGCGGTCGAGGTCTCTTTGGACGCACAGCGGGCAATCGTGCAGTGCGAGACTGGCGCCTCTACGGATGCTATGCGGGAGGCGGTGGCCGAGGAAGGGTACGAGGTCACCGCGGTGCGCAGCCAATCGCAAGACGGGTAAACCTGGGGGAGCAGGGCAGAGCGATCTTTTTGGCGACCGCGTAACGAAGAAAGGGCCGACTGGATGAAGGAGAGTTGGGCGCTCGACCGCCCCTGGCTGTCGGACGGGGTGGTCGTTTTTTGGGCGTATTTGGCTGGGGTCGCCGCCACCATGGTGCAGTTTGCGCTTCCTGCGGTACTGCCGGCGGTGGAGTCCCGTTTCGGCTATAACCCGGCTCAGGCAGGCTGGGTGATGTCGCTGTTTGCCGTGGCAACCCTGGTTACCGCGCTGCCGGGAGGAATGATGTCCCGACAGATGGGCCCACGGCGCATCGGCGCCATAGGACTCTTCAGCATGGCCGCGGGCAGCGCCCTGGTGGCCATCGCCCTGAGCGATGCCGCAGGGACAGGGTTTTGGATTGGGAGAGGACTGTCAGGACTGGGATTTGGGTTGACGGCGGTGGCAGCTCCCGCCGCCATCGGCCGCTTCGTCTCCCCCCGCCGGCTGCCCTGGGCGATGGCGGTATGGGCCACCTGGGTGCCGGTAGGGGCTTTAGCGATGTTTTTTGCGGCGCCGCGCTGGGCGTCTAGCACCCCATCGCTGGTTCACTTTAACCTCGGATTGGCTGGGATGGCCGTTTTGGTGGGGGTCGGCTTTGTGCTGGGCATCCCGGCCGTCCGGGAGGCCGGTGCCCACGCGCGCCACGGGGTCCTGGAGGCTTTGGGCTGGGCGGTTCGACGTCGACCGGTGGTATGGGCGGCCAGTTCGTTTGCCGCCTTTACCTTTGGGGTGTTTGGCCTCAACACCTTTGTGACCACGTTTTTTGTGACCCGTTTTGGTTGGTCTTTGGTGGCTGCAGGCAATTTTGCGGCTGCGATGTCCGCGGCCGGGGGAGTGGGAAACCTGATCGCCGGCGCCGCGTGGTCGCGTGCCCCTGGGCGGTGGAGCGTAACCGTGGCCCCCGCGGCCGCGGTCAGTCTCCTGTGGTTAGGATACCTAAGCCAGGCGCCGGCCGTGGTAATGGCGGCTGCGTTGGCGGCTAGCCTGATCGGAGGGTTCATCCCCACCGTGGTGTTCGCGGCGCCGGTCCACCACGCCCGGGCCGGGGAGGAAATCCCGTTATTGATGGCTCTGGTCATCGTAGGGGAAAACGCGGGGATCATCGGGGGGCCAGCCATCTTCGGCCTGTGGTTGCATTTGACCGGGTCGTGGACTGCAGCCTTTCTCACCATCTTTGTCGTCAACGCGTGGATGACCCTCGGGATGTGGAGGCTGGCCAGCGCCGGGCCAAGCGACGAAGCGCTGCAGTCTGCGTAAAGCCGGGGGCGTAAGAACAAGCTAAAGGGGGAAGGTTAGTCCGGAGTCAGTGGACCGCGGGGCAAAAGCCCGCAGGTAGAGGAGGTAGGCGATGGAAAGCCGGCCCTGGCGCGCCTTGACCGATTCGGTGGACATGGCGCTCGAGGCCCGCGATTTAGTCCGCGGCGACGCTCACGAAGAGGTCCCCGGGGTTCGCGTCCACGAATATGACCGCGGGTCGGTTCATGTGACCGAGGTGGTGGTGGAAACCGAGGAAGGAGCGCGGCTGATCAACAAACCGCAAGGGCGGTACGTGACGCTGGATGTCCCAGGGTTTCGCACCCGCGCGGCCGAGGTCAAGGCCCCTTTGATCTCGGTGCTGACCGACCAGCTCAAGGCGGTGATTCCCGAGGCGCAAGAGCTCTCGGCCTTGGTGGTAGGCTTGGGCAACCGCCAGGCCACGCCCGACGCGCTGGGCCCTCGTACGGTGGAACGCCTGCTGGTCACCCGGCACGTCAAGCCCCTGGTGGAGCAGGGGCTTCGCGAGCGGCTGCGATCCGTAGCCGCTTTGGCCCCAGGAGTCCTTGGCACCACGGGTATCGAGACCTTGGACATCGTGCGGGGAGTGGTGCGCGAAGTTCACCCCGATGTGGTGATTGCCATCGACGCCTTGGCCGCGCGCAGTCTTCATCGCCTGATGGGAAGCATCCAGATCGCCGACACCGGGATCCAACCGGGTGGGGGCGTCGGCAACCGGCGCCAAGGATTAAACCGGGACAGTTTGGGGGTGCCGGTGGTTGCGGTCGGTGTCTGCACGGTGGTGCAGGCCTCCACGATTGCCGCGGAGGCTTTGCG
>JAIMAE010000209.1 GCA_023512105.1 Bacillota bacterium
CCGGAAGAGGTCAAGGCCGCGGTCTGGAAGTGGTACCCGCGGGCGATGGACACCTTTGGGCGAGATGACAGCAAGTTTGCCCAGTTGGCGGTCCGCTACGGCATCCGCCGCTACGACAACAAGCAACTGCGCCGGCGTTGGCAAGAAGACACCGACGCCTTCCTGGGGGAACTGGGGATCGCGGTGCCTCCTCCCGACTACGACCGCCACTATTTGTAGGGGAGGATTAGCGGTGGACGGCGAGTACTGGAATCCGAGGACCGAGACCTGGGATGCGGAGTCCAAGCGGCGGTGGCAGCTCCACAAACTGCGGGAGTTGGTCGGCTGGGCCAAGCAGACCCCCTGGTGGCGACGTCGGCTGGCCTCGGTGGAGGTGGAGTCCCTGCGCAGCCTGGACGACCTTCGGCGCCTTCCCTTTCTCACCCGCGAGGAGATTCGCCAGGACCAGGAAGAAAGCCCGCCCTTCGGAGCGGGGTTGACCGTCGACCCCAGTTGGGCGATGACCCGGCATGAGACCAGCGGGACTTCCGGGCGACGCCCGCTGGCGTTCTTGCAGACCCGGCGGGATTGGTATTGGGGGGCCTACGCCTGGGCGCAGGCGCTTTGGGGCTTTGGGATCCGGCCGCAGGACGTGGTCTACCTGGCCTTTGGCTACGGGCCGTTCATCGGTTTTTGGGGGGCGCACTACGCCCTTCAGCTGATCGGATGCACCACCGTGGCCGGAGGCGCCCAGCCCAGCGAGGCCCGAGTTCGCCAGATCCTGGCCACCGGGGCGACCGCTCTGGTGGCCACCCCAAGCTACCTCTTTCGGCTGGCCGAGGTGGCCCAAGACCTGGGGGTGGACTGGCGCACCTCTAAGCTCCGTTATCTCCTGGTCGCCGGCGAGCCCGGGGGCAACATCCCCAGCACCCGCGACCAGTTGGAGGAACGCTTTTTGGCCCGGGTGGGAGACTTCATCGGGATGACGGAGACGGCGGGCATTGCCGCGTTTACCTGTCAGCGAGCGCGGGGGTATGTGCACATCGCCGAGAACTATTTCTTAGAGGAAGTCATCGACCCCAAGAGCGGGGAGCCGGTGCCAGTGGGCGAGCTCGGTGAGCGGGTGACGACGGCGTTTGGCTTGGGCTCGTATCCCATCATCCGCTACCGCACCGGGGACTTGGTGCGACGCCTTCCTCACAGCGGGTGCGACTGCGGGAGAACGTTTGACCTCTACCATGGGGGAATCCTCGGGCGGGTCGACAACCTTTTGGTCATTCGGGGGGTCAACGTGCATCCCAGCGGCGTGGAGGCGGTGGTGCGAGCCAATCCGGCGGTGCGGGAATTTCGGGTGGTGGCCGAGACGGTGCAAGGTCGAGATGAGATCCGGGTCGAATGGGAGCCCTATCACTCCTTGCCGGAGGGCCAACTGGCCAGCGTCAGCCGGGAGTTAGCCGCCCAGTTGGCCGAACGCCACGAGGGGCTGCGCTTTGCGGTAGAGGCGGTGAGCCCCGGCACCTTGCCTGTGTGGGAGCTCAAAGCGCGGCGGGTGGTGGACCGCCGACCACCGGCGGTCTCTGCGATGGGAAAGGAGGAGGGCCGTGTTCCCTGAAGGGGAGGCTCGGGCGCGGTGGGAGGAGCGGCTGCTCGCGCTGTATGACGCCGCCGAGGCGCTGTTGGCCGATCCGGATCTACCGCCTGGGGCCCGGGCAGCGGTGCGGATGGCGCGGGCGCTCTTGTGGAGCAGCCTGGACGGCCAAGGGCTGCGGTATCACATGCACTATACCCCAGACGACTAGCGGCCGTCAGTCGAGCGAGGGGAGCTGCCACGGGTTGGAAGCGTCCTCGTTGTTTTGCCTCCAGCTCTGGGCCAGCTTGCCGAGCTCGGTGCGAGGTTGCCCAGGCTGGTAGCGCCAGTGGCGCTCGGCGTTCCACCCGATCAAGGCGTCGGCCGGCATCGGCCGCCCGAGGGCGTAGCCTTGGCCGTAGTCGGCTCCCAGTTCAATCGCCAGTTCTACCAGCTCCGGGGTCTCCAATCCCTCCATCACCACCGCCAGCCCGAGGTCGTGGAGGAGATGGGCCAGGGCCCCCAAGAAGGCGACGGTCTTCTCCGGGGTTCGGGTGACTTCCCGGACCAGTGTCCAGTCGACCTTGGCGGCGTGAAACGGGAGCTGGCGCAGGCGCTGAAGCCCGCTGTAGCCCGCCCCCAGGTCGTCCATGACGATGCGCACCCCGAGCGCCTTCAGCCGCTCGATGGCTTGGCGCTGCAGGGTGAGGTCGCTGGGGTCGGACTCTAAGAGCTCGAGCTCCACCATGCTGGGGTCGGCCTGATGTTCGGTGAGCGCGGTCTCCACCCAATCCACCGAAGCCGGGTTGAGCAGCACCACCCCGGGGAGGTTGATCCCCACGTTGACGTGCAGCCCCTCGGCCTGCCAGGCCCGCTGGTGCCCGATCCCGGTGTTGAGCCCTTGCACGAACAGCCGCTCCAGCTCGTTTTGCCCTAAGGCGGAGAGGAACTGGCCGGGCAGGATGTGGCGAGACTGGTCCACCAGGCGGGCCAGCAGCTCCACCTTGGCCCACTGTCCGGTGCGCAAGGAGACCACCGGTTGGAACTCAAACACCAGATGGTTGGCGAACAAAAGCCGGCGAAAGTAGACGCGGTCGGACTGGGGAAGGGGATCCGCGCCCCAAGGGCTGGAGTGGTGTCGCCAGGCATCGCTCAAAAAGTTGGCCACCCCGGTGCCAAAGGTGCGCAGCTCCGGGGTGGCGAACATCCCGGCCACCGAACCGTACAGACACAGGATGGCCACCGGGATGCCGCTTTCGTCGGTCACCGGAATCGCCATCGCGCTCCTCAAGTCCAGCCCTTCCAAGACCGTCCGCACCGTGGGCGACGAGGTGTCGTGGAGGAGGTCGGAGCGAACGGCCAAATTTCCGGTGGTCCAGGCCTTGGCCAGGATGTGGGTGCGATGGGCGGTGGTGACCTGGGGGTAGGGGCGCTTACGCAGACGCTTGTACTCCTCCAAGAAGGACTCAAAGCGGTCGGTCTGGAACTCGTAGACGAAGCGACCGGCCTCGTCGGGTCGGGCCAGGACGGCGGCGACGATTCCCGGCAGGCTCATCAGCCGGCGAAAGGTGGCTTGGACGACGTCGGGCCACAGCGCCCGCCGGTCGCGCAGCTTTTGCAAGCTGTGAACCACCTGTTGGAACTGGCGGGCCACTTGGGTCTGGTCCTGGATTTGCCGCCGCATGGCGTCGTTGACCCGGCGGGTGAGGACCTGGGTCAGGGCCATCTTGCGATCCGGTCGCCAGGGGAGGAACAAGATCGCGTTCATCACCCCGTGGTACCACTGGGTCCACACGTAGGTCAGGGTTGGGCTGTCCACCCCCTGCAGGGCACACAGGGCTCCGAAGGGAAGCTCATCTGGCGGCACCTCCTGGGCGGCCTTGGGGTCGAGCACCCGTTGGAACTCGGTGCGTAGGCGGGGCGCCAGGTGGGGCGGGAAGCGGACGACTCGGCGCTGTGGCGCCAACAGCGCCTCCAGCGACCCCGCCGCTTCCACCAGTTGCTCCAAGGCCTGCTGCAACAAGGCGGTGGCTTCGGGGCTGTACGGGTCGATCACCGACTCCTCCTGGGGTGGGAGGTTGTTCTGGGCGTCGGAGGTCCACCACTGCCAGGAGACCGGGCGGGTGCCTTTGCTGGCCTTGCTGGCGTACATGGCCAGGTCGGCGTGGTGCAAAAGCTCGTCCAACTGCGGCTGATCTGGCGGGATGCTGGTCAGCCCAATGCTGGCGGTCATGTTGGCCGACGAGCCGTCGGGCAGGGGGATGGGCCGGGTGATGGCCTCGACCAGCCGCGACAAAATCCGGTTGAGGGCCTTGTCGTCCCCCCAATCTTCCAGCACCAACACAAACTCGTCCCCGCCCAGCCGGATCACCAAGTCGGTGGCCCGCACCGCTTCGCGCATGCGCTGGGCGGCGGTATGCAGCACGATGTCGCCGATGCCGTGCCCGTATCGGTCGTTGATGGTCTTGAAGTTGTCGAGGTCCAACATCCCCACCACCACCCGCATGCCCTGCCGCTCGGCCCGGGCCAAGACCTTGGGGAAGTAGGCCTGCAAGGCCATCCGATCCAGTAACCCGGTCAGCGGATCTTGCCGG
>JAIMAE010000210.1 GCA_023512105.1 Bacillota bacterium
TCGAGCACGGCTTGGGCTGCAGCGTGACCTTGCTGGGCCTGCTCGGCGATGCGTTCGCTATCGCCCGAGGTTTGCCATGCCTTGATTAAATCGGCGATCATGTGGGACGACAAACTCCTCTCTTGGTGCTGTGCGGTAGGCGAAGAGGTCGGCACGCATTCCAAGGTCCGGCATGGACGCCTGGGAGATGTGTACTGAACCCGATTGTAGCACATCTCGGCGTCCAGAGGGGGTAGGCACATGCGCGCCTGCCCCGATCTCGTCTACAGCGCCGCCCGACCGGCTTTTCGAAGCCGCACGCCGGCGCAGCCTTTTGACAGCTCGGAGCGGTGAGGAGAGAACCGCCCCAAAACGGCGTCGATTGGGGAAACCCTTGCTCCGGTGCGACCACCGCTGGGAAGACCGGCGGGGTGGTGGCCAAGCGCCTCCCACTGCCGTATGTTTCCCCGCTATCGGTGGCCAGATTCCCGCCGTCAGCGGGATAACATCCGCGCCCGCTGCGGTGGGATCATCGCCATGCGAAGGCTGGCCTCGCACGGCCCATCGGCTTCCGTGTTCTGGATCCAAAATCCCTCAGGGGCAAGCCGTGCGCCGGACGCCCGACGACCGAGGCCACTGCACCGTAAGAGGAGGGGAGCCCCCGAGGGCGATCGACGCGATGCCCGACCCGTTCGCCGGTCCTGATGATCGGAGGCGCCCACCGCGGGGGCCCAAGCCGTGGTGAGGAAGTGTTTCGAACTGTAGGCCGAGTGGGCTGACCAAGCCCGGCCCAGCCCAAGAACCCCTTGACAAACCCGCCGGCCACAGAGTGAACGAGCTGGCAGACCAGAGGGCCTCCGACCCCAGGGGTACCGCTGTCACCTAGACACTGGTCAATGTCCTTCGCCGGCCAAGAGGCGCAGCCGCCTCGGCCGACTAGGTTCGCCTCCCACCTTTCCCGCTGCGAATCTTTCCGTAGGCCGTTTCCCTGGGGCGATGGCGCACGCCTAGGAAGTTGGGGGCTGCGGGACCGTAGAGCCGTATTGGACGGCAAATCCGTCGGCATCGCTGTCTGGAACCGAGGGGGTGGAGACCTGTCGGCCGTTTTGGACCATCACCCCGCCGTCGGCCGGAGCCAGATTCGGGGATCCGCCGTTGACGGTCCCCGGGTCGAACACGGTCTGACCGTAGTTGGCCAAGGTGGCAATCCGCCCTCCCACGGTAGGCGCTTCCAGGATCCACTCCGCGGAGGTCAGGGGGCCGGAGTAGTTCACGGTGGTAGAGTATGATTCCTGCTGAGTGGTATCGCTGAGGGTAATCGTCCAAGTGCCGTTGGAGTTTTCTTGCAGGCTGGCCGTCATCCGGTCTCCCGGTTGCACCTTAAACGGGGCTCCATTGCTGGTGGTGGTGATGACCGTCTCCGGGGCCGGCAGGACCTCCCACCATGCGTAATATTGAGCCGACCCGTTGACGAAGTCCTGCTCGGTTCCGGTCTGAATAAGGTCGCTGTTATTGAACCCGTCGATGCCCACCCAGGCCGCGGAATAGGTCGGTTTTTTGGATGGTGCGACCTTCGGAACCACCCAACTGCCCGAGATCGCCGTGTAGGTGCCGGGTTGGGAACTGGCCAACGCGTAGCCCGACCAGTTGCTCGACGCCCAACCAAACGAGGTGCTAGACGAGCTGGGGGGCTTGGCCCGAACGCGCGGCGCGTGAACCACGACCGGGTAGGCTGCGGCGATGGTTGTGGGAATGGCCCACAACCCAGCAGCGAAGGCTGCAAGCGCAGAACAACCTAGGAGTCGACGATGCATGGATATCACTCCCATTCCGCCATGTTCACCCCTCCCTTCGCCATCGGACCCAGAAAGTCCTTCCACCGGACCGGCAATATGCCATGGACAGAGTGTGGTGGTCTTCTGGCGAGGAAATTGAGCTCGACGGGGTTAGAGGGGGAACCTCGGGATCTCAGGAGCGTCGTTCGGTGGCCTGGCCCCCGACTTGCCGGAGGGCCCGCAGAGCCCATGCGCGCCGAGGCCGTATCGCGCCCCGACCAGAGCGTACCGCCATCGGCCTACCGGGCAATCTCGGGTGTCCCCGCCACCAAAGATTGGGTGGAAGAGGGAAGAGCCTTCCCCAAGGCCAGCGGGGAGCGCCTCTGCCCAGCTCAGGCGTGTTTGGGGCCTAAACGCGAACGGCGCCGCCCACTGGCTCCGGAGGGCCGCCAGGAGAGCAGGGGGCGAACCAGCGCAGACCTGAAGGATCACCGGCGCGTGGCCAGGAGCTAAGGGGCGCGTCGAGACGCTTTTGCCTTACCCGCGTGGGCCCGTCCGCGCCTCGGGCCCACTGTGGGTCAGATAGGGCTTAGGGTTAGGGCACCTGTTCAAGAAACTCCCAACGACGACGACAAAGGCGTTCGGTCTGCTCGATTAGCCGAGCTACCTCGGGCGCTCGAGCCTCCTCGGTCAGCGCCCCGAGCTGGGTTAACGCCAGCACCAACTCGTAATCGATGGCGATTAAGGTGTCCAAGAGGGTCCGCTCGTCGCGTATCCTCCGCCACACGTGATCCTGCGCAGGTGCCGGCAAGGCGGAGACTTGCGAGGCCAAGCCCGACAGGCCATCGGCCAGCGCCTTGTACGTCCTGGCGGTTGCCAAAGCTTGGGCAGGGGGAGTGCGGGCATCCCGAGCCAGGTGCGCCCCTTGCGCCAAGTGCGTGCTGTAGCGGGTGCGCCAGGTTCGTGCCGCGCGGGTGAGCAGGGCCACGGCTTGGCTGCGGATCACCTGGTCGAGCGCACGCATGCTGGCGGGAGAGTCATAAGGGTTTTCGCCGACCTCCCCGACCGCAAATCGGACTACTTGGCGAACTTGGTCCATGGTTGCCCCCATCGACGCCTCCCGCCTCCTTTTGTTCGCTGGGGTTACCGGGAGAACTTGCCCTCCGAGCGGTCCGCCGCGTTGCCAAGAGCGAGCGGGGTCATGGTCAGGCCCTGGATGGTAAACCCGGTCCCCGTGATCATATTCGGAGCGGTGAGGAGACCTTTTTCCGCCATCAGCATGGCGATGTAGTACTGCACCGCTTTTTCCTCCGGGAGTCCAAACGCCCGCAGGGAGATGAGCTGTTTCATCAAGGGATCGGCCGGCCACACCAACACCTTAACGTGGTTTAAAGTAATCCCGTAGGTGGCCAGAAACTCTTGCAACTGAGCCGTCACCAGTTCGGTCAAGTCATGAATATGTTCGTTGATTTCCTCCAGCGGCGTCACCTGGCAGATTTGGTTGATGGCCTGTTCTAGGACCGGCATGGCGTAGCTGTTCACTTCGGGCGTTTTGATGAAATGCCCTTGATAGGGCATGTGCTGCACCAATTTGAGGGCGTCTTCCTTCGAGTCGACGTGGATGTAGTAATCCACCTGATAGTGGAGCTGGGCCATCTCGCGGGACAGTGCCTGGCCTTCGGCGCGGATCACCAACTTGGCTCGATTCACATAGATGGCTTCGTATTGCCAGGGGGATTGGCCACCG
Organism: Bacillota bacterium; assembly: GCA_023512105.1. Lineage (GTDB taxonomy): Bacteria > Bacillota > Sulfobacillia > Sulfobacillales > Sulfobacillaceae > JAIMAE01. The sequence goes on from JAIMAE010000210.1 coordinate 3,502, forward strand.
TAGAAGGCCTGTTGGATGGCCCCGATTAGCACCCGCTGGGGAGTCTCGACCGCATACTGCCCGGTCTCGTAGACGTTTAAAATCGCACCGCGGCTTTTCAGCACACAAAAATGGTTCGATTCTACCGTCAGAAGGGACCCGTTGAGAATATCATTCCCGGGATAGTGGTACAGCAGGACGTCAGGTCCCATGATCTCCTCGCCGCTCGCAGTGAGGGTGGTGATGACGTTGCGTATGGCCATAATAAGCCTCCTCTGGTCCCCGCATGCTACCAGCGCCAATGCCAAGGTCGCCTTGCTCCCATCCTACGTGTCCCGATGGCTTTAGGCAACCGTTTGAATCTTTCGGAATCCAGGTAAGCCTTGGGCCTTCCCAGACCGGCAGAAAAGCATCGCGGGTTTAGGTTCGCCTGGCAGGTCACTTGGAGTGCCACGTGGGACGCCTTCATGTCACTGCAGTGTTCCTCGAGGAACATTCTTGCGGTGAGCCGGGGCTGGGCAGCCTCACCCCGCCCGCAAAAAACCTGGAGCTAGCGGTGGGGTTCGAACCCACGACCTGCGGTTTACGAAACCGCTGCTCTGCCGACTGAGCTACGCTAGCGTCGCCGTTATTATAGCAG
>JAIMAE010000211.1 GCA_023512105.1 Bacillota bacterium
CCCAGCTGCTTTAACACGTTCCAGGTCCATTGGGCCCCGTTCATGACTCCCCCCTCGCTTTCTTGGCCTCAGCCGATGCGTTGAATGACACGCCGGGTAAATGCCTCGGTGTTGAGCGAACCGCCGAGGTCGGGCGTCAGCTCGCCGGCGCGAATCGTCTCCGCCACCGCCTGGTTGATCAGCTGCTGCCCTTCCCGGTCTTGCCACGACCATCCCATGAGCCAGGCCACGGACAAGATCGCGCCGACCGGATTGGCGATGCCCTTGCCCGCAATGTCGGGGGCCGAGCCGTGCACCGGCTCGTACAACCCGCGGCTTCCCACCTCGCCACTGACCGACAGCGAAGCCAAAAGCCCAAGGCTCCCTACCAGCCCGCCCGTCAGGTCGCTCAAAATGTCTCCGAACAGGTTTTCGGTGATCGCCACTTGATACCGCTCCGGATGCAACACCAGCTCCATGGCCGCGGCATCCACGTAGCGGTGGGCCAAGGGCACGTCGGGATACTCGCGTTCCCCCAGCTCGGAGACCGTCTCCCGCCACACCCGCGAGGTCTCCAGCACGTTGGCCTTGTCGATCGAGATGACGCCCACCCCTTCGCGCCGGGCCCATTCAAAGCCGACCCGGGCCAGCCGCCGGATCTCGCTCTGCCGGTAGCGCATGGTGTCAAACCCTTCCCACTCGCCCTCCACCTGTCGGCGCCCGCGGGGGGTACCGAAGTAGATCCCGCCGGTCAACTCCCGCACGATCAGCCCGCGAAAACCGCTGGTCTTGAGCGGGGAGAGATGCTCCAACCCCGGCCAGACCTCAAAGGGGCGCAGGTTGGCATAGACCCCCATGTGCTGGCGCAACTCCAAAAGTCCCGTCTCCGGACGCCGCTCCCCACGGTCCCACTTCGGGCCCCCGACCGCCCCCAGGAGCACGGCCTGATGTTGCTCCACCCGTGCTCGGGTCTCGGCAGGGTAGGGATCCCCGGACGCGTCGATCGCCGCGCCCCCGATCAGCGCCTCTTCCACCGTGTATTCGAAATGCAACCGCTGGCTGACCGCTTCCAACACGGCCAGGGCGGCCTCGGTCACCTCCGGGCCGATGCCATCGCCCGGCAACACCAAAAGCCTACGCGCCACACTCTCGCTCCTCGCTCAGATGATGAAGGCCTGGCTGTCAGGCCACGATCCCCCGCGCCCAGATGTGACTGGCCATCAGCCCCAACGCGTCCTTCAAGGCCAAGGCCGAGGCCTTGAGCACGTCGGTGTCGGACGCTTGGCCGGCCGTCTCGTGGTCGTAGCCGCGGATCTCCACGGTGACGGTGGCCAGCCCATCCTCTCCGGGAGAGACTGGGGACAACCGGTATCCGGACAGTTCGACCTCCTTCAAGCCCAGCGCCTCTGACAGCGCCTTGAAGAGGGCGTGGACCGGGCCGTCGCCGACACCGCTGGCCTCCCGCACTTCGCCCCGGAAGCGCACGGCGACTTTGGCGTTGGGGACGATCTCCGCCCCGGTGGCCACCTGCCAGGTCACCAGCTCGGCCTCTTCGGCCTTGCGACCTTGCACCTCGTCCTGCCAGAGCGCCTCCAGGTCGGCGTCGTTAATCTCCGACTTAATCTCTGCCAGCGCCTTGACCCGCTTTTGAATGTTGTCAAGCTGTTCGGGGGTGGCGGAAAGCCCCAACTCGGCCAGGCGCTGCCGCAGCGCGTGCCGGCCGGAATGCTTGCCCAAGACCAAGAGGGTCTGCGGTACCCCGATGCTCTCCGGCGTCAAAATTTCGTAGGTGCGGCGGTCTTTCAACATCCCGTCCTGATGGATGCCGGACTCGTGGCGAAAGGCGTTCTTGCCGACGACCGCCTTGTTGGCCTGCACCAGCATGCCGGTCAGCCGACTGACCATCTGGCTGGTCCGGTAAATCTCCTGGGTCTGAATGTGGTGGGTGACGTGGAACTGGTCCCGGCGCGCGACCAAGGCCATCACCACCTCTTCGAGCGCCGCGTTGCCCGCCCGCTCGCCGATTCCGTTGACCGCGACCTCAATCTGGCGGCAGCCGGCCTCGATTCCGGCCAGGCTGTTGGCCACCGCCAACCCCAGGTCGTTGTGGCAGTGGACCGACAGGCGCACCGCCGGGTTGTTCAGCCCACGCCGAATGTGGGTCACCAGCTGGCGGTACTCCTCCGGGGTGGTGTAGCCGACGGTGTCGGGCAGGTTGATGGTGGTCGCTCCGGCCTCCACCGCCACCTTGGCGACTTGAACCAGGAAGTCCCAATCCGAGCGGGTGGCATCCTCAGCCGAGAACTCCACGTCGTCGACGTACCGTCTCGCCTTGGCCACCTTCTCGGCCACCCGTTCCAGCACCTCGTCCGGCGTCATCTTCAACTTGGCCTGCATGTGCACGGGAGAGGTGGCGATGAAGACGTGGATCCGCGGCGAGGCCGCCGGTTCCACGGCCCGTGCGGCCGTCTCGATGTCGGCGTCGTGACAGCGGGCCAAGGCGGCGATGGTCGGCCCCTTGACGTGGGCGGCAATCGACCGCACCGCTTCGAAGTCGCCTTCGGAAGCCTGGGGGAATCCGGCCTCGATGATGTCGACGCCCAAACGCGCCAACTGTTCGGCGATGGCCAGTTTGGTGGCCGCGTTCAAGGCCACCCCGGGGGACTGCTCGCCATCGCGCAGGGTGGTGTCAAAGATGTATACGCGGTCCTCAGACACGTCCTTTCACCTCTCCTTTCGGGGGCTGGTCGATTTCGTCCGTCACCGGCGGGTTGAGCCAGGACATCATGGCCCGAAGCCGCTTGCCCACCGCCTCAATCGGATGGTTGGCCGAGGCCTCTCTTAACTTCTTGAACTCAGGCCGCCCGGCCTCGTTTTCGGCAATCCAGCGTTGGGCAAAGGAGCCGTTTTGGATTTCAGCCAACACCCGCTTCATCTCCGCCCGGGTGGCCTCGTTGACGATGCGCGGCCCTACCGTCAACCCGCCGTACTCCGCGGTGTCAGACACCGAGTACCACATGGCTCGAAGCCCGCCTTCATAGATCAAATCCACGATTAATTTTAACTCATGCAAGGTTTCGAAATAGGCAATTTCCGGCTGATATCCGGCGTCCACCAGGGTCTCGTAACCAGCCGTGATCAGCGAGGCCACCCCGCCGCACAGCACCGTCTGCTCCCCAAACAAGTCGGTCTCGGTCTCCTCGGCGAAGGTGGTGCGAATCACCCCGGCCCGGGTGGCTCCCAGCCCCTTGGCATAGGCCAAGGCCAGCTCTTCGCAGTGGCCGGTGGCATCTTGGTGGACGGCCAACAGGGCCGGCGTCCCCTGCCCCTCCTGATAGAGGCGACGCACCAAGTGACCGGGCGCCTTGGGGGCGATCATGAACACGTCGACGTCTGCCGGCGGCACGATCTGCCCAAAACGGATGGAAAAGCCGTGGGCAAACGCCAAAGCCTTTCCCGGCTTCAACCCCGGCGCGATCTCCTGTTGATACACCGCCTTCTGCAGGTGGTCGGGCACCAAGATCATGATGACGTCGCCGCGGCGAGCCGCCTCCGCTACATCCAAGACCTCGAGCCCCGCCTCGACGGCCCTCTGTCGCGACGCCCCCGGACGAATGCCCACCACCACCGACACGCCGCTGTCGCGCAAGTTCAAGGCGTGGGCGTGTCCCTGGCTCCCGTAGCCGATGATGGCAACCGTCTTACCCGTTAACCACTGAAGATCGGCGTGTTCGTCGTAATATGATTTTGCGGTCATGCGCTTTCACTCCTTGTTGAATTTCGTTCTGGGTAGCCCTCCGGCGATAGCGATACCGGTTCCCTGGGCCGGATTCTGACCCCTGATTCATCGCCCCTGCGGCGCCCGACCCGGTCTGGTAAGTCGTTTCGGGATCCAACAGCCGCGCTGCGAGCACGTCTTTGTGCCGGCTGACCTGGCGCAAGGCCCACGGGCCACGATCGGCGCGGTCGTCAATCCCTACCACCGCGGTCACCGTCCCCGGCGAGTCTCGGTGAAGCGTAAACTGCGCGAGCTTCAAATTGCGCTGGCTTAAGAGCAGCATCAGGCGGGTGATCGCCCCTTGCTGGTCGCGCATGGTCACAGCCATCGTGTAGCCCATCTCGGCCTCCTTTCTAGGCGTT
>JAIMAE010000212.1 GCA_023512105.1 Bacillota bacterium
GGCAAAATGGCATTACAATCTGCGCGAGGGAATCTTTCTGAATCATGAGGCATGATGGAACGAATGCAAGCGGCTCCTCTATCATGCAAAACAGGGAGGATGGCTATGACTTTACCCCGATGGAAACGGTGGCGACACGCGGCGATCCTGGGTGTAGGGGCGCTCAGCTTGGCCCTTGCCGCCGCAGGATGTGGCGGCGGAGGCCAGGCCCAAGGCAACTCTGCGACTCCGGCCAGCAAGGCCGCCGGCAGCTCGGCCTCGACCACCACCCAGGCCACCCAGCACTTGACGGTCTTGGAACTGACCCCGACTCCCTCTCCCACGCTGTGGTTCTTCTCGCTCGCCCAGGCGCTCGGAGCCTTCAAAAAGTACGGGCTTGACGTGACCATCCGCCACTCCAGTGGCGGCGGTCCGGAGAAGATCCAGGCGCTGCTCGGCGGGCAGGCCGACGTGGTGACCTCCGACATCATTGCGTTTTTGTCCGCAGTCAACCAGGGCTCCAAACTGAACGTCATCTTCGTGCCCACCCCCAACTACGCTCAGAGCCTCCTTGCCGAGAAGTCGATTACCGACCCCTCGCAACTCAACGGCAAGGGTTTTGCGGTGCCCAGCCTCGGTGGCGCGGCGCGCTTTTTGGCCATGGAGGTACTCCAACACTACGGGGTTGACACCAACAGCATTCACTGGACGGTCAGCCCAGGCACGCTAGGGCGCCTGACCTTGGTGGAGACCGGCCACGCTCAGGGAGACCTTGAGCCTCCCGACCAAGTCGCCCTGCTTCAGGGGGGCAAGTACCCCAACATCCACGTCCTGGTGCCGAGCACGGTGGAGGCGACCGGTCCTTTCCCCAACTTCGTCTTCGTCACCACCCCGGCCATTGAGCAAAGCCACGCTGAGGCGCTAAACCGGCTGACCGAAGCCATGCTCTACACCATGCGCACCTTCGAACAGGATCCTTCTGCCTACGCCAAGGCAGCCCTGGACGTGGCCGGAAAGCCCTATACCTTGGAGGAGCTGACCAACGTCGGCAAGACCCTGGCGCAAGACCAGGAGTGGGGCGTCAACGGAGGCATCAACCTGGCCTCAATCGACAAGGTGGAGAAGCTCTTCTTCTCCGTGACCAAGCAGCCCAACCGCCTGCCGCCCACCAACCAGTTGGTCGACACCCAGTTCCTGAGTAACGCCCTAAAGAAGCTAGGCATGGCCACCGTGGGCCACGACATACCTGACTGGGAGAAGGCATCTTCGTGAGCGAGACAGCAGCGATTGGCATCCGAGTAGAAGACGTGCGCAAGCGGTTTCGAGGACGAGGCGGCGAGGTCCTCGCCCTCGACCGCGTCTCCCTGACCGCCGAACCGGGCGAGTTCTTGACCGTGGTGGGCCCGAGCGGATGCGGGAAGACCACGCTCTTGCGCCTTTTGGCCGGTTTAGAGTCGGCAGACGAAGGCACCGTGTCGGTAGGAGGCCGCCCGGTCGTAGGCCCCGACCCCTACATCTCCGTGGTCTTCCAGCATGGAGGGCTCTTGCCCTGGCGTTCGGTGCGGGACAACGTGGCCCTGGGCCTGTCCCTCAAGCACCACCGGCGGCCCACCGCCGACGAGTGGGACCGGGTGGACCAGATGTTGGAGATGGTGGGACTGAAAGACTTTCGCCACCACTACCCGGCCGAGCTCTCCGGAGGCATGCAGCAGCGGGTGGGGCTGGCCCGCGCCTTGGTGCGGGAGCCTCGGGTGCTCTTGATGGACGAACCCTTCGGGGCCCTAGATGCCCAGACCCGCGCCCTCTTGCAGGAAGAACTCGAGCGGTTGTGGGAGCAGTTTCACATCACCGTCTTCTTCATCACCCACGACATCGATGAGGCGATATATTTGTCGGATCGGGTGGTGTTGATGAGTCGGCGGCCGGGGCGGATCAAGGCCAAGATGGCGGTCTCCTTCCCACGCCCCCGACGCGAGAACGATCCACGTGCCTTTCCGGAGTTCAGTCATCTGCGGCAGCAGGCCTGGACCAGCCTGAAGGAAGAACTACGCGAGGTACTACAGTAAACGGGCAGGGAGGAGAGCGGCGATGAGCACGTGGCGGGTCCGTAGCGCCTTGGTCAGCATAGGTTCGTTGGTAGGCTTCTTGGTGGTCTGGGAGCTGGTCTCCTTAAAGCTCCCTCCGGTGGTGCTTCCCCACCCCACCGAGGTGTTCGCCGCCTTATGGAGCCTATCCACCAGCGGGCAAATCGGGCAGGCCTTCTTGACCATGCTGGCTCCTCTGGCCGAAGGCTTCGTCCTGGCCATGATCTTGGGTGCCGCAATAGGCTTCTTCTTAGGTCTCAACCGCTGGGCGGCTGCCGCCGTCGATCCCCTGCTCTACGTCATCTACTCCCTTCCTCACGTGGCACTTCTGCCCCTGATCATCGTCTGGTTTGGCATCGGCTACAATTCCACCGTGATTTTCGTGTTCATCTCCGCCATCTTCTCGGTCATCGTCAACACCGAGTCGGGCGTGCGCAATGTCGACCCAGGAATGCTCGACGTCGTGCGTTCCTTGGGAGCTAACCGGTGGGAAGAGATCCGCGAGGTGATCATCCCCTCCACCCTCCCCTTCCTCCTCTCCGGAATGCGCATCGCCGTGGTGATGGCGGTGGTGGGGGTGATCATCGCCGAGCTGTTCATCAGCGCCACCGGCGTTGGCTATCTCCTGGAGTACTTCAGCGACACCCTGCAACTCGCCAAATACTTTGCGCCACTCATTTTGGTGGCAGCCCTGGGTGTACTGCTCAAATATGGCGTAGACTGGCTAGACCGTAAGCTCCTGCCGTGGCGGCAGCGTCAGGTGGGAGCGGAGTAAAACTCAAAGAGGTTATGGACGGCGATGAGCAGGTGACGACTCGCAGCCACGCCGCCTGTTATTTGTCCCACCGCCCCGCTTAACCCCTCGCTCGACGGCCCATAGATCGGTTTGCCTTTTCCCGGCGGCATACCCGCTTTGGGGAAGGCCACCCGCAGCGCCTTGCTCCCTTTGCGCGTCCACGTGGGTTGGTCCTTCCCCGCACTCTCGTGTTGGCCTGGACTGAGGCCGGTTCACAACACGCGCGGGGCGGCAGACGGGCGTGTAAACTTATCTAGATCAGGGATCGTCAGATGGACGAGACCTTCAGCACGGAATTGTTGGGATTCCCGGGAACTCCTCGGATGGTCAGATCGAAGAGGAGGGCTGAAGGGCCCCTCTGAAAAATCGGCGTCTCGAGCCTTCTTGCCCTCCGCGTTAACTGGCCTCCGAGGCCGGTTCCAGGGCGACGCGATAGCCGAGGGCTTCTAACCGGCGGACCTCGCGTCGGATGATCGCCTGCTTGTCCCGTTCCTCAAAATCGTTGGCCCCGAGATCCTGGTAGACGACCCCGGGCTGGCGCAGGATGTGGTAGACGGCGATCAGAATATGACGGCCTACGGCCACCGCCGCCCGCTGCTGGCCCCGCCGCGCCGCCAACCGCCGATAGACCGCCCCGAGATCGGGCTGCGTTTTCCCGGCCGCATGGCCGCTTGGGATAAGCGCCGCCCGCAACGCTTTGCTCCCCTTGCGGGTCCGCGTGGGCTGGGCCTTCCCGGCACTTTCATGTGGGCCCGGACTAAACCCCGCCCAGGACATCAAATGGCCGGAAGACGCAAACCGTTGCCTATCGGTCCCCGTGTAGGCGATCATGGGTTCGACCGTGCGACGCTCCACGCCCGGGATGGTATCCAGCCGGGTGAGAGCGTCTTCTAAATCTTCGAGGCGGGTCGCGATTTCCTCCGACAGCACCGCGATTTGGCGATCTAAAAACCCCCACGTGCTGCAGTTGGACGCGCAGCATCAGGCGCTGATGAGCGTGGACCAGGCCCGTCTGTGTTTTATCATCTGAAATAGGCTCTTGACCACTTTTGGTGCCCGTGTTTCATCCTCGGTTCACCACCCGCTGGGTCCGCGTCGGGATTCGACACAGAACCGGGACGGTCTCGGGTCCGCCGGCACCCGTGCCGGGGGCTTCGCCACGCGGGCGAGGCATGATGCCCCGGCGGCGTGGCCGCCGCGGCGGAAGGCAGGCTCCGACGGGTGCCGTGCTC
>JAIMAE010000213.1 GCA_023512105.1 Bacillota bacterium
GGCGGGAGCGGGGCTCAGCGGTATCTTGCCATATGTCCACAATAGTGTCAACAAAAATGTCTACGCAATTTTCCTAAACCCGGTCGGGCCTGGTAGAGGAGGATTGCGGTACCATACGAGCGGGGACGGCACCATCAGGATGTGGCCGATGGGTGGTACGACAAGATGGGGTGGGTGGGAAGGAGGCTTCCCGCGTTGCGGACGGTGACCCGCACGGAAGCCCGCACCGGCAACCTGGCATAGCGGGCCATCCAGGCCGCTGGGGCGGGCGGGGAGGCAAGCGGCCCCAACCGCTCGGTGTGGGGATACAGGGTAAATGCATCCACGCGGTGGACCTGGGTCCAGTGCACCAGTTGCACGGCTCGCTGGGCAAGCTGTTGGGCTGCCTGTTGACTCAAGGTGGACAGGGGCAGAGGATTGGGATGGCCGTCGACCTCGTCGATCGAGACCCCAACCGCGCCTTTGACCTCCAAGGCCTGACGGGTGACGTGCAGCTCAAAGTGTTCGGAGACCACCTGCAGCACCCATTGGCCCTTGCCACTGGGAACGGTCAGCAGCACCGAGGGGCGCCGATTGGTCAAAAGTCCCCAGGTGGCCACCTCATCCGGCGACCATCGTCCCACCGCGCCCGAAGCCGCGGTGACCACCGCCCCCACCACCGCAAAGTCGCTGGCCCCGGGAAGGCCGGGCTGGCTGCGCAAGGCCAAGAGCGGCAGCGGCACCACGGCGAACGGGCGGTTCTCCCACCGCTCCAGGCAGCGGTAAAACCGGGTGGGATAGGCGGAGCCGTCATGCTTTAGGGCTCGCAGCACATCGTCGAGTACCTCCACCGGGTCTGGACCTACCGGGTTGACCGTCTCGGCGAACGGTGCGGCGGGGCCGGCGGTGGCCAACAGCCAAAAGGTACGATGCAAGTAAGGGGCCCGGGCCAGCCGGTCGATCACCCCGGAGAACGCCGGACCTTGCAGGACGGCTTGGCTTAAGACCACCACCCGCAGGTGGGCGAAGGTGAGCGGGTTGCGGTTTGGAAAGTCCAAGCCGGTGTGGCGAAGCGCTTCGGTCAAGGTGTTGCCGGTTCCCTGCACCACCCAGGTCGGCCGGGTGCTACCGCTGCCGCTGGAAGAACCTGGCGAGTGCATCAATTGCGGGACGTCCGCTTCTACTGCCACCCTGAGCCCTTTGGACTGGCGATCCACGGCCATGAGCACGGGAATGGTCAGCGGCTCGGGTTGGGTGATATCCCAGCAACCGGTCAGCAAAAAGAGCAAGGCGCACCCGCAAAGAGCGCTCCGCAAGACCCAACCGCTCATGTCTTCGCCGCCTTCCGTCGAGCCAATAGCCCGGCACTTACGAAGAGGAGGACCAGGGCAGGGAAGAGCGAGGTGGTCCAGCTGGTGACGATGAAGTGGAGCCGGCTTTGTACCGTGGGAAAACCCAAGGTGGCGGCGGCCAGCGTGCTCGCTCCGATAGCGAAGGCCAGCCAGGGGCGGGGAGAGAGGCCAAGGGCGCGGCGGGTGGCGTCGGTGGCGACAAAGGTCCAAATCCCGAGTTTCAGTTCGATCAGTCCCAGCCACACCGGCACGTAGATCAGGTCAAGCCGCGAGAAAAACTCTCCCCCCCGCACCTCCCGCATCGCCTCCAGCACCGGGTAGGCGCCGTGGGCGGCGTAGTTGGTGCCAAGCTCGCCCCACACCACCGCCACCGTGGCCAACAGCACCCCGCTGCACCACAGCGCGCCTTCGACGATGGCCCGGCGAAGCGGCTGCGGTGGTCCCGGGCGGCAGTAGGGCAAAAAGGCCACCCCGATCACGCTTTCGCCCAAGAAGCTCAGCGGCATCACCGCCCCTTGGACGATCTGGAGCGGGCGCTGTGGCCACCAGGGCAGGTAGTTCTCGGGGCGAATGAAGGCGACGGCGGAGAAGAGTAGGACGCCGCTGAAGAGCAGGCCGGTCATGGTCAGAAGGTCGCTGATGCGCGCCAAGCCCTCGGGACCGGCCTGGACCAGGGGAATAACCGCGGCCAAGATAAAGGCGCCCACCGCCCACTCCGGGGTGCGGGGCAGCACGCTGGCGGAGACAAAGCTCAAGAGCTCGTTCCAGATGGAGATGAGCGCCACCATCACGCACATCCCATAGGTGCCTAGGGCCAAGCGGGCAACTTTCTTCCCGAAGGCGTCGCGAAATAGCCGCGGAGGCCCCCAACCGACCACCGCCCAGGCCACCGCCGCGTTAACCAAAAAGGCCAAGGCGGCGGCCAAGCTCACCGCCCACAGCGCCCCGGCTCGGGCGGCGGTGAAGGCCGCCCCGGGCAGGAAGACCACGGTGGTGGGCAGGATGATCAGCATCTGCAACCGCCTGAGCTGCCGCCAACTGATGCGTCCTTTCATGGCGTGGGGATCTGCCGCTGGGTGCGGCTTGGCCAGCGCAGCACGGTATCCCGCCAGCCTCCCGGCCGCCAGGGAGCCAGCGGGCTCAGGTAGGGCACCCCCGCGCTGCGAACCTTTACCCCTGCCGCCAACAGCGCAATCCAGGCGGTGACCACCCCGACGAAGCCAAAGATGGCCGCCACCGGGATTAAGGCATAGCGGAGGACCCGCAGCAGGTTGGAGAGGTTGCCGTCCGGAACCAAAAACTGCGCCAAGATGGCCAAGGTGACGGTAATCAGGGTGGGGGCGCTGACGATCCCGGCCTTGATCGCGGCGTCGCCTAAAATAAGGGTGCCGAAGATGGTGACGGTCTGGCCGAGCGCCCCGGGCATGATCAGCCCGGCTTCTTGGACGATGTCCACCACGACCAACATGATCACCGTCTCCACCACCGCCGGGAAGGGGATGCTCAGTCGTGTGCGCACGGTGGTGAGGTACAGGGCGAGCGGGATGAAGGCCGGGTTGACGGTCAAGGCGGCCACGTAGACGGCGGGCAGGGTGGTGGCGACTAAGAGTCCTACATACCTCGCCATCCGGGTGAGCGACCCGGTCAAGGGCAGTTGGTAGTAGTCGCCCGGGCTGGCCAAGAGGTCGGACAGCCTGGCCGGGACCAAGAGCACGCTGGGGCTAAGCTCTACCAAAATCGCGACCCGACCTTGCAGCAGGGCGGCCGCCACCTGGTCCGGGCGTTCGCTGTACTGGGTGATGGGAAGCCAGGGCGGCCCGCCCAGGGCCATGGCCAGCCGCGAGGCGTCGACAAATCCCCGGAGTCTCACCTGCTGCAAGCGCCGACGCACCCAGCGCAGGACCGCGGCCGGTACCAGCGGAGCCAGATAGGCGATGGTGACGGTGCTCTGGGTCCACTCGCCGAGCCGTAACGTCATCAAGCGCAGGTCTGGGGAGGCCAGAAATTGCCGAATGAGGGCCAAGTTGGTGGCCAAATCTTCCACAAACCCGGTATGCGGCCCGTGCACCACCGCCGCGTTGGGGGGCTCGGCGATCGAGCGCAGCGGCGGCTTGGCCACGTCGGCCCCCCAGACCCCGCGGCGGCTTCCCACCACCACCTCCCGGTGCAAGAGCGCGGTCACCGCCTCGGAGACGGTGGTCAGGCGGCGGATCTCCGGCAGGTGGGGCGGGAGGTCGTGGGCTGGACCGCCGTGCAGGATGCCTTCGACGATCAGCGCGGCGTCCACCCCGCCTTCCAGGTAGCAGAGAAAGGCTTCGCCAGCAGAGGTGGAAAGCCATCGCGTCACCAAATCCGGCGGGTGGCCCAAGGCGGAGGCAATGGCCTGGAGGGCCTGGGCAGGATCGGCGGGCAGCCGATCTTGGCCAAGCCAGCTCTCCAGACGCCCAAGCAGGTGGTCTGCGCGCTCCCGCAATTCCGGGACCGGCTCGTACATCAGTTGACCCTCCGCATCGCCTGAGGCGGGCTGAGGCTTTGGCATGGAGGAACCTCCTTTGGCTAGTTGACGAAGTGCGTCCTGATAACACCTTGCCCGTTTCGCCCGCGGTTATGAAGCCTGGCGGGCAGCTTGCAGGGAGAGGAGAGTGCGCCTCGCACCGCGAAGAGTGGGGTGTAAATGTCAAGCCTCGATTGTGGGCCTAGGCCTGGACACACGAAAAGCCCGGTAGACCCCGG
>JAIMAE010000027.1 GCA_023512105.1 Bacillota bacterium
GCGTCGGCCACCTGTATCCGGTGTTGGCGGAAACCGCCCGGCACATTGGTAACCCACGGGTCAGGGCGGTGGCCAGCTTGGGAGGAAACCTCCTCCACGCCGACCCCAGCCAAGACCTGCCGCCGGTGCTGTTGACCCTCGGCGCCGAGATGGTCATCGCCACCGACAGCGGAGAACAGGTCGAACCGTTGACCCCGAGCTTTTTCGTCGACTACATGCAGACGGCGATCCAACCCGGCGCCGTGCTCAAGGCCCTGCGCCTGCCCCCGCCCCCGCCGGGCCTGCGGGCCGCCTATCGCAAGTTCACCCCCCGCAGCCAAGATGACTTTGCCACCGTAGGGGTGGCGGCCGCCGTCGAGCGGTCGGCGGACGGGACGGTGCGTTCGGCGCGCCTGGCCTTAAGCGGCGTGGGGCCGACCCCGATTTGGGTGGAGGCCGCCGCCGGATGGACGGGGATAAGGCCCTCCGCCCAAGACATCGCCGAGCTGGCCGATGCCGCCGCGGCCGCCGCCGACCCCTGGGATGACTTGCGGGGAAGCGCCGAGTACAAGCGGGCCATGGCCCGGGTCTTCACCCGGCGGGTGCTGGAGGAGGTGTTGCGGTGAAGTTCTCCGAGACGCTGCGGGTGAGTGACTGGGAGGCCGCCACCCGCGACCCGGTGGCGCTCATTCGCTGCATTCCCGGCGTGCAGTCGGTAGAGGCGGTGGAGGCAAACAGCTACCGGCTGCAGGCGGTGAACGGCATCGGCCCGGTGCGGCTCAAGCTGCAAGGCACCGCCCGCATCTCGGCTCCCGAGCCGCGCACCTTGGTGGCCGACGTTACCCTTCAGGAACCGATTGCCGGCACCATCTACGGGACATTTCGCCTCAAGGCCGAAGAGGGCGGCATCGCGCTCGACGCCGACGTCACCCTGGGCGGGCGGTTGGGGGAATTCGCGCAACCGCTCCTGCGCAAGAAGGCCGACGAGACCGTCAAAGGCTTCCAGAAGAATCTGGAGGCCTTGGTCGCCTCCCTACCCCGTTAAACGCCTCGGAACGCGACAAAGATGCCCCCAGGTCTTAACCTGGGGGCATTTGCGGCCCAGGGGGATAGGCGGCGATTAGCGCCACTCCAGTAGCGGCCAGCCGGCGCCAACCATGCGAACACTCTCCCTGTCTCGGCTGTTGAGGTTATTACAGATCCGGTTCCCCGCCAAAGGAGAGTTCTTCGCATGTGAATCATGGCCGAACCTTTTCGCGGTCACGGAACTGCCCCAGCGATAACCGATTTAGGCGCGTGTCAACCCGCGGGGACTCGCGGACTACCCGACCTGTGGGCCACTTCGCAAAGGGCGGATCCCGTTGGTGTAACCGTGAGCTGTCAACCATTCCTCGGCACGACCATGTGGATCAACCGACGCTCGTTGGCTGTTATGGTCAAGTCAAAGTACAGTCTATGCTTGGGCAACTTACTGATGAAATCGTATTTATCAACTCTATAGAAATTACGCAACACAAAATCCATAAACCAACGTGGGGTCAATGGGGTCGAAACAGGAATGCGACAACCTTTGACGTCGCCTAAAGTGAGATGGCACATAGGATGAACGACATCTTGAGCAGCCGTATCATCAAAGTCAAATCGCAGCGGGAAGGGGAAAACTCGTCTAAATAGGATGTCTGAGAACAATTCATCATGCCAATACCATTCAGGCTCTTCCTGGAAAGGTCGAAGCTCAGGTGAAGGGTAATATGTTAACCGATGCCTGACGAGCTGCTCGCCTTCAAAGAGATACATGAGCTGGAGTAAGCCGCCATCGATCATCTTTACACTATAAGAGCGCTTGCTGGACAGTTCCCGGTATAATGTCGCATAGTCTATATCACGCATGGCAATAGATACATGCTCGGCCCCCGCGAAGGATACTTCCCAGAGATTGTTCGAATCAGGGCGCAGAGTGGGAAAATTCTGATCTTCCGCTATTCCACACTCTATCAATGACGAGAGGAGCCCTTCCAAGTCCCGCTTTACAGTTAGCGCCTTGTTAGGAGGTGTCATTAGTTTCGACCCCCAAGTAGTTTAATCAACTTTTGCTTGGTTTCGGTATCCAAGTCATCTGGGGCGATTTCACCGCGCTCCAACGCATTGACTAACTCGCGAAGGCCAGTCTGTCGTTGCTCTAAGCGCTGCCTTTCGTGCGGCGATAGGTCGCGGTGGACGATCCTTAGTTTTTTAAGAATCTCATCGGTCGGGTACGTGAAGTCGATTCTAAAGTTGCGCCGTTGTAAGCTATGGAACTCACCGATAAGATTAGCCATCCCTTGCCCGTAGCCGATTACCCGGACCCAGGCTTTGCTACGGGTAATAGCCGTGAATAAGCGATTGCGTAAGCTAGCCAATCCCACACCGCTACCGTCACAGTCCTGCGCATTGACCACATAGACCATTCCGGCCTCATTACCTTTGGCCCGGTAAATACTGGTGAAGGTCACCGAGGGTGTCTCGGTTCTAAAGAACACGTCGGGGTCTGTGTCGACCCCCGCAAGATGGTTCTGAATACCCACTTCGAACAACGCCCTGCGTATTGGTCCCAGTCGTTCTCGTGCAGTCAGGGGATTAGGATGGATCACTATAATGTCATCATGCCGAAGTTCCTCTTCTTCTATGTTTTTCTTAATCTGTTCGACCACCCACGCGTTTTGTTCGTCTGCGTCAGCGAACTGCCGAAAAACAACGAGGTCCTCAATTGGGGAATGGTCCTCCAAGAACTTAGGGCTAGTCTCCTCCGTCCGTGCGAGTACGACGTGTTCTCCCTTCGCCAAGCGTCCTTCTTGCACTCTGTATCCGATTTCTTCCCACAAAGCAGGTTGGTCGAACATTTGGACCAACCCCGTCTCAGCGCCATCCGGCTGCTCACGGTAGATCCCGAAGCCAAGGGCGTGAGCTGTGACCAAAACCGGGCGCGAGTTTCGGTAACACTTTTGTAAGATCACGTCTCTGCGTGGATCGCCCTCAAGGGTAACAACTGGCTGCCCCAAAGCGTCTCGGCCAAATATTTCTTCAGGCGGCGGAAGAGAGGTCCCCGAGAGATTTTGAAGTTCATCGTAAGCATAAATGAGTCGCTTAGGTGGTTTGAGCATGTTGTAACACAGTCGTAGAAAACTTGGAGCGAAGTCCTGCGCTTCGTCGACGAGGATCGCATCATATAGTTCTCGAGGAGGAGTGGTGACAGCATTGAGCGCCGCTTGGCAAGCCCCATCGAACGCCCTATCGCCCTCTCCGAATCGCGTTCTGGCGGAACGGAAATCGTGGAACTCAACTCCTGTAAGGCGGCAAAACTCGTAATATATCCCGTCCCGTTCGTTACCTCCAGGAGCACCCCAGGCGTTCACGACACGAATCCTGGTCCAATCTGGCTCCTCGCCACCTTGCTCAACACAAAAATTATTGATGAGCCGCTTAAACTGTCCCTTCAGCGAGCGAGAGTGGAAGGTAACGGCTATACGCCAATCAGGATACTGGGTATGGAGATACGCGGCCTTGAGAGCCAGCACGATGGTCTTTCCGGACCCGGCCAGGCCACGAATGCGCTGCACGCCATCGACTGTTTCAATAACGGCTCGGTTCTGCCTATGATCAAGCGTAGCAATCGAGTCTTCTATGTTCTTTAGCTTTGCGCCTCTTGAATCAGGCTTTCTCACCTGACGCTTCGAGCGACCCTTGCGGATCGATGACAAACTTTCGACGGCGGAGAGTGTCATTCTAAAGAAATCGTCACTGTCAATAATCCACGACAGGCGCGACAATATCTCTCCGAGGTTTTTTTCGTTCGCAAGCAAGTGGTTAGGCACAGCCAACTTTTGGATGTTGGAGATTGCAGGTGCAAAGGTGATGACATTTAGCGGCGGGATCAGTTCTCGTCCTCTGACCAGCTCTCTGTGTAGCTTCAACTTGGCTTCGATTTTGTTGGCCATGTCATCCTGTCGGGCTGCGTAGTCACCCACATCCGTACCTTCTACCAAATCAAACAGGACGACTCCCTTTTCACGGCTTACCAGCGTTGCGTCGATGGAATATTTTCCTTCCGGGGTAGGGATCAGTGGGTAACCGAAAAAGCATTCTCCCGATAGCCCTTCAACGGCGGTCAAGATGTCTTCGAGCGCTTGGGAGGCAGCGGACTTGCAATTAAGACCGTGAACGAAGTGGACCTTGTTCACATTCATGGTCTCCCTTCGAGAGTTTGTCTAGAGGACGTATGTACCGCGGCCCACACATTTCTCACTCTAACATTTGACAAGGCGACGTCCTGACTTTATATGTTTGAAATTCTTCACGATGTTCTCCGGTATCCTACGGTAATGCGGACCTCCTCATTCAAGGACTCATCTTGAACCGTCTCTCCTTTCCCCTCCCCGGGGACAATATTTCTCTGCCACGCAAACGACTACACCTCTAGCCTACCCAATGCAGTGGGCGACCTCTCGGTCTATCGAACCGTCCCGCTACGTATTTCCCCCGATGCCACCACACCTCCCGAATGGGCACTTGGCTCTTGTCCAAACGACGTTGGGAAACGTGACCTGCGAGATATTGCATAGCCGTAAACCGCCGCTGGCGAGCAGCGATGGTCACCTCCTGCTGGAATCGTAGCACCAAATTTGTACATGATCCAAGTTCAATCGGGGCCGATGGCTACAGGATTCCGGAACGAACAGTGCGGCGGCTCCCCTCTATGGGCCACAGGCCCTGCACAGGTGGTTCCAATGCGGCAGACAGGCGTAGGTGATGTTCCCCTCGACCATAGAGGGAAGGTCTATCGTGAGTGAATCGTACCACAATGTCCTTGCCGCGTCTTTGGATCCAGATGGGAGTCGCCTGTGTCGGCGCCCGTATCCCCGGGGTCATGAACAACCGATGACCTGACCGCGGCATTACCCATACGTAGTCTCCGCCGAAATAACGGCAACAGGGGCGTACCCGCAGCTAAGTGCTCATGGGGTTAATCGACGTCATCGCGGGCGGAGCCACCCCACTTAGTGACATCCCCGCGTGGCTCCATTGGTTCGGGCCTCTTTGGAGCGATGGGCACCTCCCCCACCCTGTAGCGCACCAAGGCGGTCCTCGCCGGGGGGAGCAGCTAGGTCTTCGCTGCCCGCCATCGAGGTTAGGCTGCCGGGTTCGACCGACGTTTCTGCGTCACTGACGGGGCCGGGACGCCAGGGACTGCCCAAACCGAAAAGAAGGAGCCGTGCCCGGCCACAAACACGACGAGGGGTTCTATCCGCTCCTGACCACGGTCCACGCTACGGGCGAACCCCCACCCCATCCGGCGCGGCCAGGCAATTTCCCCTTGGGCAGCCCTTAAGTTATTTGGTGAAAAGCTTGGCTCAGCCCACCGCCCCGACCGCCGCGGGCCGCGGCCAAGTCTGGGTGACGTGGCGCGCACTTTCCATGAAGGCCGCCACCACCTTGGCCTTGGCGGAGGCTTTGGGATACAGGAGGTAGATAGGCCGTTCGGGAAGCGGAGCCCCGGGCCATGGCACCTCCCGGAGGGCCCCTTCCCGCAGTCCCGGCCAGGCCACCGAATACGGCAGCAGCGCCAGCCCCAGGCCCCGCCGGGCCAGCGCCTCGGCCACTTGGACGTACTCCGCCTGGGCCACCACCACGAACCCGTGCTCCGGCGCCGCCTCGTCTCCCACCGCGTCCCACATCTGGCGAGAGAGAATGAGCGGGATACCCGCGGCCTGAGCCTCCGGCGCCAGCCGGCCGTCGGGGCCGAGGTAGGAGTCGACCAAGCTTGGCGAGCCGACCAGGACCACGCCTTCGCTCCACAGGACGCGCTGCTCCAACAAGGGATGGGTGAACCCGACGGTGACCACCCCCAGGTCGATCCGCTGGTCGAGCACCATCTCTAACACGGCCGTAGAGGGCGCGGTGTAGAGGTGGAGCACCAACGGGCAGCGGCGGCGGAAGTCCATCAGCACCTCCGGCAACCAGTTGAAGCTGGTGGTGGGGGTAGCCGCCAGGGCCACCTCGGCCTCCCGCCCCTCGCTCACCCGCCGCGCGCCTTCTTGGACCAGGTGCACCGACTGTTCGGCAAAGGGCAGGAAGCTGCGCCCTTCATTGGTTAGGGTCACGGCGTGGGTGGTGCGCTCAAACAGCGCCACCCCGAGTTCTTCCTCCAGGCTGCGAATCCGCCGGCTGATGCACGGCTGGGTGACCCGCAGGATCTCGGCCGCCTTGCGAAAGTTTTGGTGGCGCGCCACCACGCAGAAGGTTCTCAGGTACTCGGTGTCCATCTTGCTCCTCGCTACCAGCTCAGTCTTCTAGCAGAAACTGGAGGACCGTCTGGTTGAAGTCCTCGGCGCAGTCGATGTGGGGGCAGTGGCGCGCTTCCTCGAACCACACCACCCGTCCCAACGGGATCTGGGCCGCCAGCTGGTCAGCCCATCCCGGCTCCCGCAGGTAGTCTTGGCGACCGGCGGCGATTAAGGTGGGGACCCGGATCGCCTCGTAGCGCGTCTCGGCGTGCCGATTGCGCCCGCCCCCGCTCCGTCCAGGCATGCGAAAGCGAGCGGCGGCGGTGCATTCCCAACTGCCTGGCTCCAGGCTCAACCGCCAACGCCGCTCTAAGTAGGGGTCGCTCCACCACTGCGGATGGAAGAAGAGCACCTGCAACATCCGCTGCATGTGTTCCTTGGTGCCGTCGTAAGAGTTGAGCACCTGCCGGTATTGGTTTTCCGGCGCGTAGCCGCCTCCGCTGACCAGCACCGCCTTGGTCACCGGCCAGGGTGGATTGGGCTGAGAGAGCGCCCAAGCCAACATCCCCCCCGCCATCGAATTGCCCATAAAGGCGGCTTCGCGAATCCCCAAGGCCTCGACCAACCGGGTCATGTGATCGATGCGGCGCTGGAACATGTCCCGGAAGTCGAAGAGCTTATCGGTTTGTCCGAAGCCCAGCCAGTCGGGGGCAATCACCCGAAAATGGCGGGCCAGGGCGCCGATGTTATGCTCCCAGCTCAACTCGGCGCACGCCCCAAACTCCCCGCTGTGCAACAGGACCACCGCGGGTCCGGACCCCGCCTCCAAGTAATGGGTACGGATGCCATCGACGGTGATGAACTTGGACTCAAAGCCTACGTCCATAGCGCGTTCCTTCCCTCGAACCTCCCCGGGGTGCCCCCTGGCGCGGGCAGATACCGGCCGGGGGGACACCCCCAACCCGCCTACCCTTGCACCACCGGCTCGGGATGTTGCGCCACCGCCGGCGCTCCCAGCTCGCGGATCCGCGGCAGGACCTCCTTGGCGAAGAGCTCGATGCTCTTTAAGGTCCGCTCATGGGACAAAAACCCGGCCTGGTTCATCATCAGCAGATGGCCGACGCCGCAGCGCTCGTGCAGATATTTGACCTTCTCGAACACGGTGTCGGGCGAGCCGGCGATCACCACCCCAAACTGCTTCAGATTGTCCCAGTCGGCGGCGCGAACCGACCCCTTGGGGTCGCCTGCCGCCTTAACCATGGCCGCAACCGGGCTGTAGCCGGGAGGGGTGCGGAACCAATCGGCGGGACGGGTTCTTAAGTACCACAACAGCTCCTTGCCCTCCCGGTCGGCCGCCTCGTCGGTCTCCGCGGTGTAGCAGAGCGCCAGGTAGCCGAAGCGATCCGAGTCGGCGTCCCGGTGGAACGTTTCCCGATAGGCCTCGCGGTAGGCGTTGAAGAGCTCTTCGGTCTTCGGATACGGGGTCAAGAAGGCGGCGAAGCGATGGCCGAGCCGCCCCACCCAGCGGGCGCTCTCCAGGCTGGTGCCGCCGGTGATCCAGATCGGGGGATGAGGCTGTTGGTACGGCCGCGGCCAGACGTTGACAAACCGATAATGGTAGAACTTGCCCTCCCAGCTAAACGGCTCGCCGGAGTGCCACGCCTTGTGAATGAGATCGTGGGCCTCCCGCATCTTCTCCACCGTGTAGGTGGGAATGGTGTTAGCGGGATGGATTTCGGTCCCCACCCCGCGGACGAATCCGCACTCGATCCGGCCCCTCGACATCACGTCCAACATCGCGGTCTCCTCGGCCACCCGCAAGGGGTTGTCGCGATGGGGAAGCGGATGGCCCAGCAACAACACCCGCGAGCGCGACTTGCGAGTGCGTTGGATGATGGCGGCCGCGGAAATCGAAAGCGAGACGTCAAGGCAGGTGGCCGTTTGGTGATGCTCGTTGACCATCAAGTTGAGGCCCATCTCATCGGCGAAGACGTATTCGTCGAGGTAGCGCTCGTAGAGGTCAGCCCCGATTTGGGGATCGAAGAGTTGATTGGGCAGGGTGACCCGAATCGAGCCGTAGCGCTCGTAGTAGTCCTCAGGAACGTAGGGATAAGGAAACTCGGTAAAATGGTACGCCTCCATCGCAAGCCCTCCTTCGCGGCTCTCCAGCCTCAAGCCCTCAGTTGGCGGACACGGCGGTCAAAAACTGCAGGACGGCACCGACAAACGCGTCGGGCCGCTCCAGGTACGGGAGATGGCCGGCCTCCGGCAACACCGTAAACCGCGCCCCGGGAATGGCGGCGGCGTAGGCCTGCCCGTAGGCGCTGGAGACCATCCCGTCCCGCTCGCCCCACAACACCAAGGTCGGGACGGCGATCCGGTGCAACCAATACTTCAGCTTGGGATTGTGCATGTACGGGCGCCAGGTCAGCAAGGCGGCGGTCTCCAGGTTTTGAAAGAGGACGGTTCGGGTATCGACGTCCAGTTCGGGATCCTGTGGGCGAGGCAGCCGCCGCGCGTGTTGTTCGGGATTGGCCCAGAGCAGGCGGTCTAAGGCCTCTGCGCTCATTTCGAAGACGTTGGCCACGTCCTGCGTCTCCCGGTCGGACACCTTGATCCCGACGGCGTCCACCAGGGTCAGGCTCTGCAGTCCCGCGCTGCAACGCACGGCCAGCTCGGCCGCGATCCATCCCCCCAATCCCAGTCCCATCAAATGGATCGGCCCCCCCAACTGGTCGGTCAGCTGGGCGATCCAATCCTGATAGCAGAAGGCCACGTCTTCCACCGTGTCCAGCCAGTCGGGGCGGGTCGAATGGCCAAACCCTGGATGGGCGGGGACCAACAGGTGAAAAGCCTCGGCCAACTTTTCCTGATACTCCTCCCAGCGCAAGGCTCCAAATTGGTCCGGCAATATCACCAAGGGGGCCCCGTTGCCCCCCTCCAAGACCTCCAGGCGTACGGCTCCCACCTGATGCCAGCTCTGGGTCGCGCGGCCGGCGTGGTATGTCTGCAAAACTCCCACCTCCCACAGAATGCGTGCCATTGCATTTATTATAAAAACGGTCTGGTGAAAACGGAATTGAATTGTCTTTATCAGTTGATGCGACCTTGGCATCACCAAGGGCGCGGAAGACGGCGGGATTCCCGCCGTCAAAACGCCGATGGGATGGCCTCGCCGGCCTCGACCAAGATCCCTAACCCCTTGGCCTCGGCGTGGCGCAAGGCCAGGCCGGCCAAGGCGAGGTCGGCGATGCCCTGCCCGGCGTTGTTCTTGAACACGGTGACCTGCTCGGGGGCCGTCCGCCCCGGCCGTTTGCCCACCAAGACCTCTCCCAGCTCGGCGACCTTGTCCCAGGAGATGAGCCCGGCCTGCACGGGGTCGTAGAGGTCTCCTTGCTGGTCCTGGATGGCTTGGGCTCGCGAGTTGGCCACCAACACGTCGGCCCGCACCACCGTGTAGTCGTCGATCTCCCGCCGCTTTTTAGCCACAAACCCACCCTCTACCAGGCCGACGTTGCTACCCACGATCGAGGTGAGGTGCTGCCCCGGCCGAAGCCAATGGCCGTCGATCACCGGCACCGAGGCATTGGTGCAAAGCAACACCACGTCTACCCCCTCCACCGCGGCTTGCGGGGCGTCGACCGCCTGCACGGGAAAGCCATAGCGCCCGTTTAGGGCTTCGGCGAAGGCCTGTCGGTGGGCGGCGGTCGGCGAGTAGACCCGCACCTCCCGGATCTGGCGCAGCCGACTTAAGCTGATCAGGTGATTGTTGGCTTGATCGCCCGATCCAAAAAGCCCCACCGCAATCGGGCCGGGGTTGGCCAGCAGGTCGGTGCCGATCGCGCTGGTGGCCGCCGTGCGCAGGCCGGTCAACCCCGGGCGAAAGGCCTCGCAACCCATTTCCCCGATCAGGATCCCGGACAGCGTGCCGTCCTCGGTCGAGAAGACCACGGTGACCGGTGGTTGCTTCAACTCATACCGCTGCTTGGTCTCTTGCGGGCGCACCCATTCGCAATGGGTAAACAGCCCGGTGGCTCCGTAGCTGACTGCCGCCCCTTGGTGTACGCTGACCCGAACCCCGCTGGGGGCGTGGATGCGCCGCCGGGGCGCGTTTAACCCCGGATGGTGGCCAAAGTCGATAAACGCCTGGCGCACCGCGGCCAACGCTTCGTCGAGCGGAATCAGGTCTGCCAATTCATGGGGACGCACAATTCGCACTTGCATCGCGAGACCCCTCCTCCGATGCTTGGCCCCGCTGGGCGCTCACTCCGAACGCGTCCGGTCGGGAGCGGCAATCGCCTCGCGGTTGATCTTCTGAAACTCCTCCAGGAAGGTCCCCGGGCGGAACGTCGGGTTGGCGGTCGGTTCGTCGCCTTTGTAGACGATGTTCATCTCGCCCAGGTATTCCTGCAACGGCAAGGGTTTGATGGCGATCACCATCGCCGGTTCGTCGGACAAGACCTCGTGCTGATGCCACACCCCGGCCGGAATGTACAAGGTGTCGCCCGGACCCCAGTCGATGCGCTCGTCGTCGAGCAAACTGTAGCCGCGGCCGCGCAGCACAAAGATGATGGCCTCGTTATGCTTGTGGGTGACCGATTTGGTGTGCGGGGGATAGATGTGGCAGTCGACCTCAATGATCCGATTGTCAAAGCCCAGGTCCTGGGAGACCAATCCCCCGTGCCAGATCCCGTTCTTCGCTTCGTATTCCAGCTCCACTTCGCTGGCCTTGATGAACCGACGCCCGTTCAACCGCCGCTGACGGTCGTGCTCCCGCCGCAACCGGCGCTCCCGAAACAGGCGAGACCGCCCCTCTAACCACCGTTCCTCCCCGCCTGGCCCTTCCGCCATCGCCATCCTCCTCCCTTGGGGGTCGCCCCCCGGCTCTCGTCCGACTACTCGTCCAACAGGCTGACGTAGTAGTTCCAGCGCCCGGTCAAAGGCTCGGCCTCGCTAAACTGATACGGCAACTCGGCGGGGTCCATCCCCCGCGGCGTCCCCAACAGGTGCCCCCACAGCGTCAACTTGGCTTGATGTTCCAACCAAATCGCGTTGATCACCGCCTCTTCCACGCTGGCCCCCACCGTGACCACCCCGTGGTTCTTGAGGTGGACCGCCGGGTGGTCGCCCAAGGTGCGCGCCACCTCGGCGCCCTGCTCGCGGGTCATCACCTTGCGCGACGAGCGATAGATGGGAATCGGGCGCGCCACCACCGCCGCCATTACCCCCTGCATCGGCAAGATCGGCTTCTCCTGGTCGCCGAACACGGTGGCCAGCGGCTGATGGGTGTGCACCACCGCCCCCACGTCCGGGCGGGCCCGCAGGATCTCCAGGTGTAGCATGGTCTCCCCGGGAGGCCTTGTCGTCCCTTCCACCCGGTGTCCGTCGTAGTCCACCATCACCACCTTGTCGGCGGTCATCTTGGTCAGGCTTCCGTGGTCCAGCCCACTGGGCTTGATCAAGACGTACTCCGTCCCCGGGACGCGCGCGCTGATGTGCCCCAGGTAGTCGGAAAGCCCGAGCTTGCCTAAGATCCGGCAGCCTAACGCGATCTTCTCCTTCAGCTCCTCGACCACCGCCCGGTCTACTGCCACCGCCATCTTGGTCCCTCCTTTGACAACCTGCGCCTTTCGGGGCGGTGACGCCGCCCTCCAGGCCTTGTTAAGCCGTCCTCATTCTGGTCCTACCGTCAAGGGTACGTCAATAGCTTGCTACGCACAATCTTCACGCGATTTTGCCCAAAGATGGGCGAAAATCGGTGCCGCCTGGAACGTAGCCAGGCGGCACCCATTTAGAAGAGGGCGTACATCATCTCTTTGATCTTTTCCCAAGACTCCTTCTTGGGGATGATCCAGTCGCAGCCGCGAATGTTGCGATGGGTGGCCGGGTCCACCCCGCGCGGGGTACGCCCCTGCTCGCAGTCGCGCAGCGCCTCCAGCAACAACTGGCGGGCGGCGATGATCGCCGCGTCGGCCGTGCCCAGTCGCTCCTTGGAGCGGTCCACGATGGGTTCCATGGTCTCTTGCAGGGCGAAGTCCTGGGTGTTCACGCCGACGATGCCGGTGAAGGTCTTGGTGCGCTGCATCTCGCGGTCGATCAGGTAGTCGTTGTGCTTGTTGCGCCGCGGGCGATACCCGGGCAAGGTGTCTTCCGGCCCGCGCCCGAACCAGGTCTCCAAGGCGATCGCGTGCTCGCGCGGCAGCTCTTGATCCGGATTGGAGGAGTACATCCAGTTGTAGACCCAGGTGGTGACGTCGTCGATA
The DNA here is from genome assembly GCA_023512105.1 of Bacillota bacterium. Taxonomy (GTDB): domain Bacteria; phylum Bacillota; class Sulfobacillia; order Sulfobacillales; family Sulfobacillaceae; genus JAIMAE01. The sequence continues at coordinate 12,503 of JAIMAE010000027.1, forward strand.
GGAACCCAGAGGTGGCCGTGGATCAAGGGGTACTTCTCCACCTCTCCGGTGACCCAGTCGATCATGCCGCCCCGCATCTGTTGAAACGGCATCACGTATTGGTAGGCCCGCACGTAGTTGCCGTCTTCCCCGAGGTCGCGAATGCTGAAGTAGCGGTAGCCGTAAGGCATCTTTTCGACTTCCAGCTTAGGGGCGGTGGCGCGGGTGCGCAGCGCCTTGCGGTCGGCCAGATTGTTGTTGTGCAGGAACGAGGAGTGCGAGGTGTCGAGCCCGCCTTCCATGGCTTGCAGCCAGTTGCACTCTTCGTAGGTCTTGGAGACGTAGCGATGGGTGGCCGGCGCTCGGAGCCACTCGTAGTCCGGCGGCTCCGGCATCAACTCCGGCGGACCCATGTAGGTCCAGATCACGCCACCCGCCTCGTGAGTGGGGTAGGTGCGAATGCGGACTTTGTTCTTAAAGTTGCTGGTCGGCGGTTCGTTGGGCATATCCACGCAGCGCCCGTTGACGTCAAACTTCCAGCCGTGAAACACGCACCGCAACCCATTCTCCTCGTTGCGGCCAAACCACAGGTTGGCGCGCCGGTGCGGGCACCAGATATCCATCAACCCGACGCGGCCGCTGGTGTCGCGAAAGGCCACCAGGTCCTCCCCCAAAAGGCGCACCTTCACCGGGTCGCAGTCGGGGGTTGGAACCTCCTCGGCCAAGAGGGCAGGGATCCAGTAGCGGCGCATCAAGTTGCCCATCGGCGTGCCTGGCCCGACCCGGGTCAGGCGCTCGTTATCCTCGGGCTTTAACATCGAGGACGCTCCCCTCCCTTACAAAATTTCACACCTGGATTTATTATACGGCACCGCCCCCTGCCCCAAGGGAGAGGTTCTGTTCCACGGAACAACCGGCGGGATTTTTCTCCCCCGGCTCACGCAGGGATTTGCGGACCGGCGACGAAAAGGTCATGGTCAGGAGGGCAAGCATGGCACAAGACGACCACGAACGTTCACCTGGCGGCGGGGCCGGGGATGGGCCGCTGTCGCAAGCCGAAATCGACGCCTTGCTGGCCGCGCTGACCGCCGCCAGCAGCAATCCGGCCCCTGCCCCCACCACCGCGGCGGCGCCGCCGGCGGAACAGGCGCTGGTATCCTCTCCAGCGGCTCCGGAAGCCGTGGAGGAGGCGAGCGCCCCGGCGCCCACCCCGACGCGGCCGGCGGTGGTGCTGGATCCGGCCTTGGCGCGGTTTGAACGCCTCACCATGACCTTTTCCGCCAGCATTGGCACGGCCCGGATCTTTGTCCGCGATTGGCTGAGCCTGGGGGTAGGCAGTCGACTGGTGCTGGAAAGCCTCCCCCATCAGGCGGTCTCGCTCAAACTCAACGGGGTCACCGTCGGGGTCGGGCGCGTGGTGCTGGTCAACAACACCCTGGGGGTGGAGGTCGTCGAGTGGGGACGCCGCGGCCGATAACCGTAAAGTCAGCAGCCCGGCCGCTCCTGGGGCCGGGCTGGCTGCGCTGCCGGAAGGGCGAGCCGGGCGCCTAGTAGTCCCGCTCGTGGTACAGGCCTAGGATCACCCGACTTTTCTCCTGCGGGTGGGCCAGGTTGACCTCCTTGCCCGCCTCGGACCCGGTGAGCAGGCGAACCCGCGGGCGCGCCGGCCAATCCACCGAGTTTTGCACCACCACCGCCACCTCGCCGTTGAGGCGGATCACCGCCCCCACCGGGTAGGGGGCCACCGTGTGCTGTAGCTGTTGGACCAGGGAGAGCGGAAACTCGATGTCGGCACCGCCCATCACCCACTCCAAGGCCTCATGTGCCGGCACTGGCTCCCCGTCGGTGCGGAACATCAAATAGGTCAAGGTCTCGGCCATGCCGAGGATGAGAGCGCCCGGATAAATCTTCTCCCCGCTGATCGGCGGCTGTCCGGAGCCATCCCAGCGGGCGTGGTGCTGGGCCAGGCTGGCGATGGTGGTCGAGGAGACGGTGGGAAACTCGCGCAGCTTTTGCACCAGTTCGACCACGTGGGCGGCGGCCGTCTCCTGCACCTGGCCGGACCGGCGCTCGGGGTTGCTGAGACCCAGCCACAGCGCCGCCAGCGCCACCTCTTCCACCCGCCCGGGAAACGCGCGCTGGGTTAGGTGAATGGCCAAGCCTACCAGATTGAGCCAGGCGGTGAGCGCGGCGCTTCCGCCTTGGTGCAGGGAGATAAACTCAAACGCCCGCCGCCGGCTCGCCGGCACCGTGTCCATCAACTCGGTGACCAGCTCCCGCGCCGCCGTGCTCTCGCGCACGGTGAGGCGGCTCACCTCCTGGTCAAACCAGCGCTGCAACGCCGGCCAGAGCGCCTCCGGGAGCCACGGCTCGGGGTCGATGGCCTCAAACCCCGGCCACTCCACCGGCACCACGGTCAGGTGCCACCGCTCCAATTGCTGCAGCATAGACTCGGTCAGCACGGTGCCGGCGCGCAAGACCACCCGTCCATCGCTTTGGCGAATGGTGTCGGCCACCACGTCACCGGCTCGGCATTGCCGGATTGGCAACAGTCGCATCGATGTTTGGGCTCCTTCCCCTCCAGCTTGGCCTAGGAGGACCGTTCGGCGACGGCGGCCCATTTGGCCACCGCGGTCAGCACCCGGTCCGGCTGAAACGGTTTGACGATGAAGTCTTTGGCCCCGGCTTGAATCGCGGCCAGGACCATGGCTTGTTGGCCCAGGGCGGAAACCATCACCACCCGGGCGTCGGGGTCGCGTTCGATCAGGGTCCGCACGGCTTCAATCCCGTCCATCTCCGGCATGGTGATGTCCATCAACACCAGGGCCGGCTGCGCGTCCTGGTAGCGCTCAAGGGCCTCGCGGCCGTTTTGCGCCTCCACCACCTCGTAGCCTTGGTCTTCCAAGAGCTTTTTCAGACGCATGCGCATAAAGGCGGCGTCGTCAACCACCAATACCTTCACCGCGGGATCCCTCCTTTGCCACTGCCTGCGGAGCTTCCGACCAGGGACGCGGCACCACCACCAGGTAGCCCTCCATCACCGAGTCACCCACCCGGAAGACGGCTTCCGAAAGCAGCACTTGGTCTTGGGGTTTCCAGTGGGGAAAGACCTCGGCCACCAGCCGCGCGAAGGGACCCACGGTCACCCGCGGTGGCGTAGGTTCCCAAGGTTGCTGAAAGGTGTCGGCAAACACGTTGAGAAAGGCGGTGCCGATGATGTTCCCGACTTCGGCCAACGCCGAGACCGCCATCTCGTCGAGTTCAAACGGCTGCTTCTCCGGTTCCCCGGTCAATACCGCCAACAGTCCCGCCGCCGCCGCTTCGCTGAACACCAGCAAGATGTCGGCGGGGAAGAGGCCAAACGCCCCCAGATGAGTCGCGTAGACCGGGTCGCGGTCGGGATGGTCGAGATGGATCTTGTTTTCTAGTTCCGGCCAGGCCACCGTCCGGGTGCCGATGCCTTCCAGCCTCACCGGTTGCGCGGTGAGGTTGGACAACGCCTCTCCGGCGCGGTTTAAGGCGGGTTGAGTCAGCTTATTCCAGATTCGCAACGTGTCCGGAGTCCAAGGGTTCACGCCGGCACCTCCTCAGGGGCACGAGTGGGAGACGGTAACAACAACCCGGCCACCGTGCGCGCCAACAGCGCGGGGTCGAATTTGGTGACGATGGCGTCGGCCTCCACCGACAACGAACGCTCCTGGTGCCAGTGCCCCGAGAGCGAGGTGTGCAGCAGCACCGGCACCCTAGCCGTGCGGGCCTGCGACTTCAGGCGCTGGGTTAAGGTGTAGCCGTCCAAGCGCGGCATCTCCACATCGAGCACAAACAGGTCGGGAGGCCCCTCCCCCTGGGCGATGGCGTCCCACACCGCGCCCCCGTCGGCGAAGGTCCGCACCACCAGCCCCAGCGGCTCTAACGCCTTCTCGACTTGGCGGATGGCGACGGCCGAGTCGTCGGCCAGCCAGACCGTCTTGCCCGCCACCAACCCTTTGGGCTCCGCAGGTGGGGGGTAACTCGGGGGCATGACCTCGGCCAGGATTTGTTCGAAATCGATCAACTGGATGGGGCCCCACTCCGGATGGTCGATCAGCCCGGTCAGCCGCCGGCGGTCCGGCTCTTGAGCGCCCAACAAGGTCGGGAGCGGCTCCACCTCGTCCCACCCGACCCGGAGCATGCGCTCGACCTCGGGGACGGTGAACGCCTGCACGGTGCGGCTAAACTCGGTGATCAGCATCAGCTCACACTGCTCGGGCGCGGGCAGGCCCAGCGCTTGGTGCAGGTCGACCACCGGCACCGTCTGTCCGCGTAACCGGGCAAAGCCGGACAGCCACGGATGCTGACCCGGGACCCGGGTGATGGCCGGCGCCACCACCACCTCCCGCGTCTTGTAGACGTTGATCCCGTAGCGCTGCCCGTCGCCCAGGCGGAACACCAAGAGCTCCATCTGGTTGGACCCGGCGCGCAAGGTGGTGTCCTCCGCGGTCTCCCGCCGCTCGGCGGCGGTGGCCGGGACCACCCGGCGCACGTCGAGCATGAAACTAAGTCGCCCATCGCCCAACAAGGCCACCCCGGTCATCCAAGGGGAGAGCGCAGCCAAGGAGGCCACCGGCTTGACCACCACCTCCTGTTGACCCAAGACCCGATCCACGATCAGGGCGGCCCGGGTCCGCCCGTCGCGCACCCTAACCAGGTACTGCCCGTCTCGGGCCCGGCGCTCGGGATCCAACAGTTCCTCTAGGTGGTAACAGGCCACGGGGTCTTCCCCGTCGGCCACCGCCGGATGGCCCAACACCGACCCCACCGGGACCGCCTGGCGTTCTTCGATCCGCTCCACCACCCCAATCGGCAGTCCCAAGGTGTAAGGCCCGGCCTCGACCAACAGCGCGGTCAAGATGGCCATGGTCATCGGCAACTCCAGGTGGAAGGTGGTCCCCCGCCCGGGTTCGCTCTCCACCGTCACCGTGCCATGCACCTGGTCCAAGAAAGCGCGCACGGCGTCCAGCCCTACCCCCCGGCCCGACAGGTCGGTGATTCGCTCGGCGGTGGAAAGTCCAGGTCGAAACAGGTAATCGGCCAAGGTGGCCGGGGAGGCCGCCTCGGCCTCTTCCGCGGACAGCCACCGCTGTTCTACCGCCTTGCGCCGAACCGCCTGCCAGTTGATACCGCGGCCATCGTCCTGGATTCGGATGTGCACGTGACCTTCTGCGGCGTAGGCCTCCAGGCGAATGGTCCCGGTCGCCGCCTTGCCCAGGGCCTGCCGTTCGGCCGGCGGCTCGATCCCATGGTCGCAGGCGTTGCGCAGCAAATGCAGGAGCGGTTCGTGGAGCGAATCCATCACCAACCGGTCGAGCTCGGTCTCCCCGCCCCGGGTCTCCAGCCGAATCGACTTGCCCAGTTTGGCCGCCATGTCGTGCACGGCGCGCGGATACTGGCGAAAGAGGCGGTCGAGGGGGAGCATGCGGGCTTTGAGCGTGGTCTCCTGCAGGTCCAAGGCCTTTCGGCGCAGATGGGTGAGGAGGCTTCGTACCGCGGGGTCGCTCACCGTCCCCAGCTGGTGTTCCAACTGGGCCTGGTCCAACAACAATTCGCCGATGGTCTCCAGCAGCCGTTCGATGGTCTCCACCCCGATCCGGACCGTGCTCTCCCGTCCGGAAGAGGCGGTGGCCGCTTCGGAGGCAGGGGCGGGGCCTTCCTCGGGCGGCGCCTCGACCCGCACCACGTCGGCCACCGACTCCAGCGCCTGCCGCACCACCTCGCTCTTGGCATCCGCCGGAATCAGCAAGGGGATCTCCAGGCCGGCCCAATGCGCCAATTCGTGGGCGTCAATGGCCAGACGGGCCCCGGGGATGCGCTCGGCCACGGCTTGCTCTGCCTGATAGGCGCGCACCCCGGGCATCGGGCAGGTCGGGTCGAGATAGACCGTCCACGACCTCAGCCGGGCGGAGCCGGCGGCGTTGGGCTCATCTCCTTCCAACTCTCGCCGCAAGGCGTCGACGGTACGTAGCACCGCCGTCTTCACCGCCTCGTCGTAGGCCCGCTCGCCTTGGCGCACCGCGTCCAGTTGTTCTTCCAGCCCATGGGCGACCTGCACCCACTGGTCTAAGCCGATCATCCCCCCAGACCCTTTTAAGGTGTGGGCGGCCCGGAAGAGCACATCGATGGCCGGCCGGTCGGCCAAGGCCTCGGTCTCCAGGGTATCTAACAACTCGCGCGCCTCTTCCAAAAACAGTTCCCGCTCTTCCGGTTGCTCCCACTGAACGTCACGAAACCGCATGTTTCCACCTCCTCTCCAGTCCTGGGGCTAGTTGCGGCGATGGAGCGAAGTTTCGACTTCCAGCGCCAGTTTGCTGGGCAGGTCCGGCTCTAGCCCCCACAGCCACCCGTCTTGATAACGCCATCCGGTGGATACCAGGAACCGGAAGCTGGCTGGCACCAGGCCTTGCCAGGCGTCCACGGGCAGGGGTTCTGTGGGCTCCCACAAGGCCTCGACGGCGTCGACCGCCACCAGCACCACCTCCCCCTCGAACTCCCAGCGCAAGGCATACCGCGGGGCCGTCGGCTCCAGACCGAGCAGCGGGCGAAGAGTCCACAGCGCCAGGGGTTGGCCGCGCACCACCGCCAGGCCGGCCACCAACGAAGGGGTGCGCGGAACCGGCACCGGCTGCGGGCGGTCTAAGATCTCGGTCACCTGGGCGATTGGCGCTCCCAGCCAATGGGATCCTACCTGACAGACTAACAACGATTGCTCCATCTCCGCCCCTCCTACTGCGATGCGGCGGCCGCCGTCTGTTCCCCGAGCTCCTTTAGATGCTCCCCGAGTCGCTGAAGCGTCTCCTCAATGCTCTCGGCCGCCTTGTGGGAGCCTTCCGAAAGCTTTTTGACCTCGTCGGCCACCACCGCAAACCCGCGGCCGGCCTCACCGGCTCGAGCCGCTTCGATGGCGGCGTTCAGCGCCAGCAAATTGGTCTGGCGGGCGATGTCGCGGATCAGCCGCGTCGCCTCCTGGATGGCTTCGGTTTGCCCCCCCAGGGCCCCGGACAAGGTGGCCATGCGCGCATTTAAGGTGTCCTGATAGCGAACGCTGACCGTCACCATGTCCACCATGAGGCGTTTAGAGGCCGCGCGCCAGGCCGCCAGGCGCGCCCTGGGGTCGTTCGGCCACTGGCGTTCGATTTGCACCGCCACCGCCTCCCAGATTAAGCGATAGGCCAACAGATACCATTGCGGGGCCAGCCCGACCGCCACATGGGCGGTCACGATTCGCTCTAAGCGTTGCGGCAGCCCTTCGTCCCCGAGCCCGGTGCTCAATCCGGCCAGATATTGGCTCAAGGTGATGGTCAGCCGCTCGTAGGTGGTGTGCTCGCGGACCAGGCGGTCGAGCTCGGGCACCTCCTGGATGCGGGCGTAAAAGCGCGCCGGCAGTTCCGCGGCCACGGCGGCAAAGTCGATCTGCCGCAGCCATTCGCCATCCTCCGCATCCCATTCGACAAACTTGGTCATGGTGGTCCACTCGGTCACAATCATCCACTCCTTGGAGTACTCGCCGCTCGTCCCTAAACGGCGCGGGTCTCCGAACGTTGGGTCTGCCTTGGGACAGCATACCGAGCGCGCATGGGTCCTGCCAAATGTACGGGGGGTTTTTCCCCGGGGCCGCCTCCGACTCACGACGGCGGGTCGGCCAGCGCACCCCGACCGCCCCGGAGGGTTGCCTCCTCCAACCAGCTCCAGACGCGCTCTGGGGCCATCGCCCGCCCAAACCAAAAACCCTGGGCGGCATGGCATCCCCACTCCCGCAAGGCCTGTACCTGCGCTTCGCGCTCTACCCCTTCGGCCACCACCGCCACCCCGAGCGGCCGGGCCATGCCGATGATCGCCTGAATGATCGCCCGCGCCGTCGGGGAGTCCCAATCGCCGAGGAAACTGCGGTCGACCTTGACGGTATGGATGGGAAAGAGGTGCATGTGGGCCAGCGAACTGAAGCCGGTACCGAAATCGTCGAGGCTCCAACGGTAGCCGAGGCGCGCGATCTGCCGCATCAACTCCCGGGCCCGCCCGACGTCGGTCAAGGCCGCCGACTCCACGATTTCCAAGTGCAAGGCGGCCGGGGTCAGCCCTGGGTAGCGCCGCAACAAGACTTCTAAGGCCTGGAACCACTCGCCGCTGAAGAGGTCCTCAGGGGCCACGTTGACCGCCACGTAGCCGGGCCAGCCCCGCTGGCGCCACTCTGCCAACGCCGCCATCGCCTGTTCCAACACCACCCGGTCCAATTCGCGAATCCGCCCATGGCGCTGCAGGACCGGCATAAACTCTTGGGGGAAGTGGACGGTGCCGTCCTCCTCCACGTAGCGGGCCAGCGCCTCAAAACCTTGAACCTGGCCGGTGGGGAGGTGGATGATGGGCTGAAAAAAGGCCCGAACGTTGGCAAGGCCGCCCGGCGCGAGCAGGCGCTCGGTCCAGTGCCCGGTCCGCTGGTCGCCGGAGGCCTTGCGGAGGACCGAGACCGGATGAAGGCCGGCCTCGGCGGCGGCCCAAATCTCCTCGGCGCTGCGCCCGGCCTGGGGAAAGGCGGCGTGGCCAAACCGGAGGGTGGGGCGCACCCACTGCCCATCCAACAGTAGGCGCCGCCCCAACCACTGCATCCGGCGCAGTTGACGTCTGAGCTCCTGCATGGTCCGGGGGCCGGCCAGCAGTACGAAGAGCCGCCCTTGCGGGTCCGGCCAACAGCCGTCCTCGGGAGCCAGAAGCGGTTGCCAACGCTCGGCCAGACGCGTGATCACCTGCCTCAACCCCTCCGAGGACCCTCCGGCCCAAGGCTCCACCGCGACCAGCACCGCGGTGCCCGTCTGGCCCTCGGCCAGGGCCGCGGCCAACGCCTGGCGGGCCCTTCCGCCGGCTTGGCCAGCCTCCTCCGGCCAATCCGAGGCCTCGCCCAACCAATCGATCGCCACCCGCTTCATCACCCGCACCACCGCCGTGGACGGGATCTGAAATTCGGCCAAGGTGGCCACCAGCTCTGGCATCATCCGGCAAAGTGCCAGCACCCCGGCCCCCATCGCCTCCGCGCCGGCCGACCCCAGCGGGCGCCCGGGTGCCCCTTGTCCCAGGCTGAGCAGGTATTGCAACAAGGTCTCCGACCAATAAGACGCCGGCGCGGACTTTCCCTCTTTCCAGCGGCGCTGCAGCCGGGCCACCACCTCCGGCCAGGGAATCGCGGAGAGCGTCTCCCCGTCCTCCCGACCCCAGAACAGCCCGTCCGATTGGCCTGACCCGTGATGTATGCGCCCCTCGGTGGGTGGCATCCTCGCATTCTCCCTTCTCGGTTCGCCCGCGCCAAATCGTGCCCAGTGCCCCTGGTCAACCCACCGGGAGGCTTTGGGCTGGTCAGGGCATGGCGCGGACGATGTCCATCTGGAGCTAGACGCTAACGCTCTTCGGGGACAGGGGGAAGAATCCCTCTTTTTTCGACATAATTTTTTGCCGGGATCGTGGATCCTCGGATCCGGAGGCGGATTGAACCGGAAAAGACGCCCCTCCCGGGGGCCAGGGGCCGATGTGTCCCTGCCCCCGCGGTCCTCCCGCTCGCCGGCGGGCGCGATTACTCTCGCGCCAACGCCAATTCTTCGGCGATGCGCCGGCTGGCCAAGTCCAACTCGCGAAGGTAGTGGTGGAGATGGTTGGCCAGGAACTGGTTGCTAGAACCAGTCAGGCTGATCGCGGCCAAGGCCTCGCCCTCCGGGGAAAGGACCGGGACCGCTACCGAACTTAAGCCTTCGGTCGACTCTTCGTAGGTGGTGGCGTATCCTTGGCGGCGAATCTGCGCCAGTTGTTGGCGCAGCCGCTCGGGGTCGGTGATGGTTTTGGGCGTACACGCCCCCAGGGGTCGGGCCAGCACGCGCTCTTGTTCTTCGGGGGACTGGTAGGCCAAAAGGACCTTGCCCACCGCCGTGCAATGCGCCGCCACGCGCTTACCGACGCTACTTAAACTGCGGGTGGCCTTGTCTTCCGGCAGCTTGACCAGGTAGACCACCCCGCCGCTGCCGTCGTATACTCCCAGTCGCACCACCCGGCGCACGCGCTGGAGCAAGTCCACCAGGTGGGGAAAGGCGCGCACGCGAATTTCCATCCGCCGCAGGGCGATGCTACCGATGACAAAGGTGTTGATCCCCAACCGATACTTCCGGGATTCGGCATCTTGCTCGACCAACTGCGTCTCCGTCAAGGTGCGCATCAGTCGAAAGACGGTGCTCTTGGCCAGCCCGAGGCGGGCGCTCAGTTCAGTAATCCCAAGCTCGGGCTCCTCGTCCGAAAAGGATTGGAGGATACGAATGGCATTGTACACCGAGGACAAATGTTCCTGGCGCCGCACCCCGCGGTCCCTCCGATGGTGGCCACCATTCGACGGCCAAAGACTTCTGAAATCAATAGTATAATACTGCTGCCGGGCGGTTTCCGCACCTGGGTGTCCCCGCGGCGCCCCGGCGAGCCAGTAAGAGGGGGAGAGCGTGATGTTCGACGTACATACGCATTTTGTCCCGACGGCGGTGATTGAATGGGTTCGGCGCGAGGCCGACACCATTCGCGCCGTCTTTGAACGCCGCGACCCGGCCAAGGCCGAGTTTCTCATCGTCAACGGCAAATGGGGATTTGAGCTGAAGCCCACCTTTATCGAGGCCGACCGCTACTTGAGCGAACTGGATCAGGCGGGGGTGGAGTACGCGCTGGTCTCCCCGATTCCCCAGCTGTTCGCCTACGAGTTTGAACCGGCCATCACCACCGCCCTGTGCGAGGTGTACAACCGAGCCTTGGCCGACTGGGTACAGCAACACCCCGGCCGCCTGGGGGCTTTGGCCACCGTCCCGCTCAACGCGCCCGAGCAGGCCGCTCGGACCTTGGAAGCGGCGATGGCGTTGGGGCTGCGGGGGGCGATCGTGGCCCCCGGGTTGGGCCACCAGTTGATCAGCGACGACGCCTTTCTCCCTTTCTTCGAGGCGGCCAACCAGCTGCGCGCGATAGTGTTCATTCACCCGCTGCTCAATGAGGACCCCCGGGTGCAAAAGCGGATGATGCCGCAGCTGATCGGGGTGCCTTGGGAGACCACCCTGGCCGCCACCGACCTTATTCTCTCCGGGCGCCTGGACCAATTCCCCGCCGTGCGCATCTTGCTGGCCCACGGGGGCGGCTATCTCCCTTACCAGTTAGGTCGGCTCACCCAAGGCTACGCCCGGTGGGCGCCGGTGCGGGCGGCCCTGGCGGCTCCTCCCGAGGAGTATTTAAAGCGGCTGTGGTACGACTCGGTGCTGTGGGACGCCAGGGCGCTGGAGTTTTTGGTCTCGGTGGTCGGAGCCGAGCGGGTCCTTCCCGGCTCGGACTATCCCTTTGACTTAAGCGTCTGGCCGCCGGTGGAGGTTCCGGGAAGTGGCGTCCGCCGGTTCTTGGACGGAGAGGGGTAAGGCCGGCCCTTCGCCGGCGGTGCGGATGACCCCGCTGCCCCGGTCGTCAAAGCGGTGAAAGAACCGGTAGTAGAGCCAGGCGCTGACCGTCAGCAGGCCTCCGCTGCAATAAAACGGCAGCGCCAGCTCTCCGCTGTCGAGAAACATTCCGGCCAAGGAGGGGCTGATCGAGCCCACCACCCGGCGAGCCAGGCCGGTCACTCCGGTGGCGGAGGCGCGTTCCTCCGAGGGGATGAGGTTCATGGTAAACGACTGGCGAACCGGGACCACCATCATCGTCAACGCCGTGCGCACCACCTGTAACACCGCGGCCCAGGCAAAGGTCGGACAGAAGGCGATGCCGGCGGTGATCAGGGCGGCGCTGACTCGGGTCAGGACGATGGTGCGCACGGTGCCGATCCGCCGGGCCAGCTCGCGGGCGAAGTAAATGGTGCCCCCGTTGAGGAGAAAGCTGACCGCGAACACCGGCCCCATCACATCGGCTCCGACGTGAAAGCGAAGGTACAGCCAGTACACAAAAAGGGGATTGACAAACCCCATCCCAAATGCGTTTATCGACCCGGCCAAGGCCTGGCGCCAAACAATCCGGGAGGTGGGGGCGGAGAACAGCCCGCGCCGGAGCGGCTCCTTGGGTCGAGGGCGCCGGGGTTCCGGCAGTCCCCACAACAGCGCCAAGGAGATCGCCCCCAGCGCCGCCGTCAGCCAGAAGAGCAGGGAGTCGCCGGAATGTACGCCGAGCCGGGAGAGCCAGACCGGGGCGCCGCTGACCGCCGCTCCGGCCGCCGCCATCAGGGTGGCGACAAAGGTGTTGATGGAAAAGACGTCGCGGCGCCGGGCCGGAGGCACCATGTCAGCCAGCAGCGCCTGCTCCGCCGGTTGGAAGGGGCCGGCCTGACCGGCTCCCATCCCTCCCCCGCCCCGCCCGATCCCGGCCACCGCGCTGACCACCAAGAGGAGGGGTAGGAAGCGGGTGGTGGCGTAAAGGCAGCCCCACAGCACCATCAGGACGGTAAAGGCCAGGAGGAACGGCTTGCGGCGGTAGCGATCGGCGGCGATCCCCACCGGGACCAGCAGCCCAGCGCCCACCAACAGCGAGGCGGTAAAGAGCAGGCCCAAGCTGGCCCCGTTCAATCCCAAGGAGGCCAGGTATAGCGGGGCGATGACGTTCAGATACGATTGGGTGAAACTGCGCAGCCCCCGCACCGCCAAAAGGCGCCACACGTGAGGCGGCAGTTGCAGGCGAAAGCGCGCACTGCCCGACCGAGCCACCGCCCCTGCCCCCTCTCTCCACCATTGATTAACCGCATCAAATGATACCAGATCAATGCTTTGCCGCCATCCTCCCAATGGATCATTGTCGGAGGGCTCCTGCGGTCGGTTTTGAGCTACCGGAAGGCTGCCCACAGGGGGCCCGCAGGCGCCCGCCAGATGGCGGACCGCATGGCGAAGGCCAGAGAGTTTCCGATGCGGTGGTGGCAGAGGGCCGGCGCTGCTCGGGGTCGGTCTCGGCCCAACCGGAAGCGGTCGGGAGCGCTCCTTGCCACGCGGCCGCAGAAAACTAAGAGGCGGGGCGTCTGCCCCGCCTCTTCGCATCGCCTTGGGCTTGAACTCCCAGCCCTACCGTTTGGCCGCCTGTTCGGCCATGCTGACTCCGCCCACCGCCCAATGGGTTTTGGGCAGTTCGTAGAGCAGCACCCGGATGCTCTCCGGGGCCGCGCCCAGGCTGCGGCTGATGGCAGCCGTCACCTCTTCCACCAGCCGCTTTTTCTGTTCCTCCGTGCGTCCCTCCAGAATGTGGATTTGCGCCAGCGGCATTGCTCCCCCTCCTTTGCCGAGCTCGTGGCGAGATCAGGGCGTGACCCTAAGCGGAATCGTGCCCAGTTGGTCGAAGACGATGTCGACCCGGTCGCCTGCGGCCAAATGTACCGCTTCGGTGATTCCCCCGGTCAAGACCACCATCCCCGGCTCGATTTCGGCCCCGATCCGAGCCAACATCTGGGTTAAGATCACCACCGAGCGAACCGGATGCCCCAACACCGCCGCCCCCGCCCCGGCCTGGACCACCTCTCCGTTCTTCTTGACCACCACGCCGACGTCGGCCCAGGAGCAGGCGTAGGGGCTAAACCCCTGCTCCCCCACGTAAAACCGGCAGCCGGAAGCGTTGTCGGCCACCACGTCGACCAGCGTGAAGGAGAAGTTCTCGTAACGGCTGTCGATGATCTCAAAGGCGGGCAGGACGCACTCGGTGGCCAGCCAGACGTCGCGCGGGCGCACCGCCGATCCGCCCAGGGCTCGCTTGAAGACGAACGCCACCTCCGGCTCCACCCGGGGATGAATCGTCCCGGCCAACGGCAACACGGGCTCCGCCAGCTCCATACCCTCGGTCAGCCGTCCGTAAATCGGCTCGGCCACCCCCATCGAGCGTTGTTTGGCGGCGCTGGTCAGCCCCATTTTCCAACCCACCAAGCGGTCGCCGCCGGCGATCATGCGATCGACGACCAATGCCTGAATCCGGTACGCGTCTTCCACCGTGAGGCCTGGCCACTGGTTGGTCAGGCGTCCCATCTCCCGCGCCTCGCGCTGGTGTTGGAAGACAAAATCGGCAATCGGTGCCAGGTCGTGCACGCTGTTTCGCTCCTTTGTCGGGACTGGGTTAGGCTTGACCCGCCAGGACCTTCTTGCGCTGGGCCAACTCCACCGCCACGTCGACGATCATGTCCTCCTGGCCACCGACCACCTTGCGCCGGCCCAGTTCCACCAACACGTCGCGCGGATCGACCCCGAACTGTTCGGCCGCCCGGTAGGCGTGGAGCAGGAAGCTGGAGTACACCCCGGCGTAGCCCATGGTCAGGCTGGGCTTGTCGATGATCACCGGGCGGACCATTCGGGGCCGGACCACGTCTTCCGCCGCGTCCATGGCGGCATACAGGTCCACGCCGGTTTCAATCCCCATCTTGTTGCAGACCGCCACGAACACCTCTAAGGGCGTGTTGCCGGAGCCCGCGCCCAGCCCGGCGGCGCTGCAGTCGATCCGGGTCGCGCCCTCCTTGACCGCGGCGATCGAGTTGGCCACCGACAGGCCCAGGTTGTTGTGGGCGTGAAACCCGACCTCCACCTCGGGCGCCAAAGCCGCGCGCAGGGCCGCCACCCGCGCCCGCACGTCGTCTTCCACCATCGCCCCGGCGGAGTCGACCACGTAGACCACCTGCGCCCCGTACGACTCCATCTTCTTGGCCTCTTCCACCAGCTTCTCCGGCGGCACCATGTGGGCCATCATCAAAAAGCCGACGGTGAACAGCCCCATCTTGCGGGCCACCCCGATGTGTTGCTCGGAGATGTCGGCCTCGGTGCAGTGGGTGGCGATTCGAATCGCGCCAATCCCGTACTCCACCGCCCGCTTCATGTCCTCCACGGTGCCGATCCCGGGCAACAACAAGGCCGCCACGGTGGCCTGGTGCACCGACTCGCAGACCGCCTTCAGGTACGCCTCTTCCGTTTCTTTGGAGAATCCGTATTGGACGGAACTCCCGCCGAGCCCGTCGCCATGGGCGGCTTCAATCAGCGCCACCCCGGTCTTATCCAGGGCGGTGGCAATCGCGCGAGCGTCTTCGGTGCTGAACTGGTGACGAACGGCGTGCATGCCATCGCGCAGGGCCACATCGGTGATCTTCACCTGATACTTGGTTGCCATAGGCTCCCTCCTTGCCATGGAGTGTCCGCGGACGGACACGCTATTGCCCCACCGGAATTCGATGTTTGGCGAACTCCTCGCCCACCTTGGTGGCGGCGGCGGTCATGATGTCGAGATTGCCGGCGTACACCGGCAAGAAGTCGCCCAGCCCCTCGACCTCGATCGAGATGCTGACCAAGTTGTCCCGGTAGATGGGATCGCGGTTGAGCCGGTAACCCGGCACGAAGGTCTGGACGTGCGCCACCATCTCGCGGATCGACTGGTCGATGCGCTCGTAGACCTCGGGCCCGGTCTCGTCGATCAGGCAGTAGATGGTATCCCGCATCAAAATCGGCGGCTCCGCCGGGTTGAGGATGATGATCGCCTTGCCGCGCCGCGCCCCGCCGATCACCTCGATCGCCTTGGCCGTGGTCTCGGTAAACTCGTCGATGTTCTGGCGGGTGCCAGGACCGGCGCTCTTGCTGGCAATGGTGGCGACGATCTCCCCGTAGGAGACCCCCACCACCCGCCGGACCGCGTAGACCATCGGGACCGTGGCCTGACCGCCGCAGGTGACCATGTTCACGTTCAGGCTGTCGAGGTGGTCGCCCAGGTTGACCGCCGCGATCACGTAGGGACCGCGGGCCGCTGGGGTGAGGTCGATGGCCTGAATGCCCGCCTCGCGCAGCAGCTTGGCGTGTCGAACGTGGGCCTTGGCCGAGGTGGCGTCAAAGACCAGATCGGGGCGCACTCCCCGTTCCAACAGCTTGGGCAACCCGTCGGCGTTGACCTCCAGGCCCAGCCGAGCGGCCCGCTTTAATCCCTCCGACTCCGGGTCGATCCCCACCATCCAACGCGGCTCCACCCACTGGCTGCGCAACAACTTATACATCAAGTCGGTTCCAATATTGCCCGAGCCGACGATTGCGGCCGCTAATTTGTTCGCCATGCGCTATGCCCTCCCTCCCGGAAATGTGGCCTCGACCGTACCCAACCGCCCAAACGACACCCAGATGTGGTCGTTGGCCTCCAC